>CAYHDN010000060.1:0-2680 GCA_964355425.1 uncultured Candidatus Saccharibacteria bacterium | reverse complement strand
AAAATTGAGACTTTCGCCAGTTTTCAAGCTTGCCGGCCAAACAATCGTTTGAGCCGCTTCATTTTTATCTCCAACAGCGCCGCCGTTGGAGATTTCACTAATCACAAAGGAAGCCGGGACTTTTTCTTTAATGCTGCCGGAAAGATCTTTATTGGCCGAAACATTTATGTTTACCGTATAATTTGAGGGCGGAAAAATTCTCATTGAGGTGTCAAAACGGCCAATGACGAAGTCGGGATTGGCGATAACCTCAAAACTTTCTTTAAGGCTACGGTTGCCGTTGATGGTTTCCGCTCTAAGCTCAATTTGATAAACTCCGTCTGCTTGCGGCACATAAGTTGCTAGATAATCTGGAACATTTGTAACATTGCCGTTGGCGCAGGTATCGGAAACGGCAATGCTCTTACTCTCGGTTGAAAGCTCGGTTGCCTGTCCGGTCGGATCAGTAATTTTTAAGTTGACTTTGGCATCACAAAGCGTTCTACCCAAATCATCTAAAACGCCGATGCCAATCTTTGCCTCTTCGCCAACTTTATACGTTGACTGGTTAAAGTTAAGGGCCAAAACCCCCCAAGTGAAATCTTGGGTTAGAACTTTATCGTCATCGCTTGTTTTTACTTCGAGAGTGAATTTGCCCGGCTGGAACTGGCTGCCTGATTTTTTTTCGAGCTCAATCTTAACTTCGCCATTTGAATCAGCGGAAATTTTTGTCAGGGCGCTGGAGATCTCTTGCCCTTTTGCGTCAAGAACTTTGGCGCTAATTTCTCCACCAGCATCATTTGACTCTGCACCTTTAATTGCCCCTAGGTCTTCTTGCTGGTTCAAATTATCCAGTATTACCGGATCGGTCTTTATATCTGGCTCGCTTTGATTCTCCGGGGACTGAATAGTCTCTTCGGCAAGAACATTGCCAGTAAAAAAATTAACCTTTTTTGTGGGGACATTTAAGTAGAATGTTGGTGTTTCATTGGCCTCGAAATTTGATTTCTTGGCTGAAATCTCCGACTTCCTAGACGTCGAAAAACGCCAAAAACCAGCGATAAACACCGCCAAAATAATTACTCCAACACAAACAATTCGCATTGTTTTGCCAATGTTTTTCCCTCGCAAAATCATCCTCCCCTCATTTTTATTCACCTGCAATCTACAATTATTATAGCTTATAGCAAATATTTAGCAAATACTTCACACCACCACATTAGGGGACGGTTCTCTTTTGATCTCGCTTTTTGCTAAACTCCCAAATTACTCGATCAATACTTTCTTAAATTATACTTCAACTTCCGATTTTCGTGATATTTTTGATAACCGGTTCCCCAAATTTTTTCGTTATATCTGTTAGAAATCTCATTATCAATAACTAACCGCTGGTAGTTTCTTCGACGCTCAACTTCATTTGTCCCCAGTTCAGAATAAAACGGGTCTTCAGTTATTAAAAAATCCTTCTTTCCCGAAAAGTAATAGGGGGACATCAGGGGGACGTTTCACTTTTGAGCACGGTTTTTGCGAAACTCGTTCATTTTACTTTGGTTATTTTTTAGAATTATATTTTATTTTTCTCTTTTCTTGATAAGTCTGATAATCATTTCCCCAAATATTTTCTTTATAGCTTCTCGATATTTCTTCATCAATTATTAATTTTTGATAATTTTTCTGTTGCGCAGTCTTATTCTCGCCTAATTCTGAATAAAACAGATCCTCGGTTATCAGATCATTTTTTTTGCCTCCAAGATAAAACTGCGCACTGGAAAACCGATAATCTCCCAGGTCCGTAGTAATTTTTTTTCGAACTGGATTTAACTCAATATATTTTCCACATTGGATAAAATAACTATCTTTGCCAACCGGCTGACTTTTGAAACGACCTTGCCAAAAATAACCGACCCAGCCATACTTTTTTCGAAAATAGTGGAAATAAGCCAGATTGATTTTCTTCATAAACACCGAATAATCAGCGGCATTCTTGGTTCGAATAAGTTGGTGAACATGCGTCGGCATCAAACAATAATGGAATAGATCAAATTGTAACTCCTCCTTGTATTGTCTGAATTTTTTCAAATAGTATTGGCAATCTGAATCATCGCGAAAAACGACATTTTTATTGTTGCCGCGCGTCATAATATGATAATAACTTTTTGACAAAAGCAATCTTGGTTGTCGGGGCATTTTTGCAGAGATTAGTAATTTGGATTTTGATTATATTATATCACATAGTATCTATGTTTAGCTAAAAGCGTGCTTAAAAGAGAACCGTCCCCCTGGGTGCTTTGGTGGTGTTTTTGAATAAATTTTGCTAGAATAAATCTATAAATATTGCGCGATTAGCTCAGTTGGTTAGAGCGCTACATTGACATTGTAGAGGTCACTGGTTCAAGTCCAGTATCGCGCACCATCATTATGTTAAAAGATCAAGACAAAGAGGTGTTTAGTGCGATTGCGGCGGAAAAGGACCGCCAATTTTTTAATCTGGAATTGATTGCTTCGGAGAATTATGTTTCGGATGCGGTTTTGGAAGCTCAAGGTTCAATTCTAACCAATAAATACGCCGAAGGCTACCCGCAGCATCGTTATTATGGCGGCTGCAAAAATATTGATGATATCGAAACTCTAGCAATCGAGCGGGCAAAAAAATTGTTTAAATGTAAATATGCCAATGTCCAACCTCACTCCGGATCACAAG
>CAYHDN010000059.1:0-2903 GCA_964355425.1 uncultured Candidatus Saccharibacteria bacterium | reverse complement strand
GCTGACATTAGCATTTGCTTCCAGATTGGTAAAAGAATAGGAATGACTGGCTATGACCTGAATTGTTTTTGGCCAAGTAGTACCACTGGGATTAATCCAGCTTATTTTACAAACCCTGTTTCCGACACTAATTATTTGATCGCCGGGCATACTAGGATCAGGTGTATATGAGGGGTTTTGAGTGAGGCGTAGTAGAACTGTATCAAGACACGATTCGGCCAGACCAGAGCTTATTTCTTTATTCTCATTATCAAGAATGTTAAAACGACCAAAAAATCCAACCAAACTCAAGGCGACCGTAATTGTAACGAGCAAGAGAGAAATTATAATTACCGAGATAAGGGCGATGAAGCCGGATTGATTATTAATTGTCTTCATTGTCTAAGATATTTGGTAGAAGTAAATTGTTGGCTGATTTTGCCATCGGAACTTGTCGCCGTGAAGGTAGTTATAATTTTCTTGGGCTTCACGAGATCGGTAATTATTTGAAACGACCCGGATATTTTTACGCGCGAGCTGTTCAAGGGAAAGCCATTCATGGTTAAACCCGGCCCGGTAAGAGCAAAAGAGATTGAATCAACGTTCAAGACAGTACCGGAAGTATCCACCGAGATGGCGCCAGTTAGCACCCAATTAATTTTGCGCAAAATAAAATTGGCATCTTGCTCAAGGATGGTTTTACTCTCGGTGCGTTCTGTCCCCTCTACAATTTGATAAGCAGCAATCATTCCCCCGCCGATTATAATGGAAAACAAAACAATGTAAATTAAAGTCTCAATAAGAGTAAACCCTGGGAATTTATTTTTTCGTTGAATCATCCTGGACAAGTTGCGCCGGTGGGTTTAATAATATAAAATGGCCCGTTTTGTCCGACAACTGCATAAATCCAGCCACCATCAAAATCAATTCCATTAACCTCCGCAGAAAAATTTACATTACACACGTTCCATAAACTTATTGCCGGAAGGTTTGCTATGCTCCAGACACTGAATGGGTTGTTTGAATCCGTAGTGCCGAGAAAGACAAGATTACCGGTAGCCCTAATCGCTGATACCTTTTTATTGGGGTTAAGTCCCAACACCTTTGAGCCAAGTAAGGGCAATGGAGAAACCGTTGGAGCTTTTATATCAAGGACGTAGAGATCCGGATTGCTCGTCCCCCTTTCTCTGCCAAGAAACAATTTATTCCCAAGACCATATACGCTGGTACCGTATTGGTTTTTTCCAGCGGCATTGAAGGAGCTAATGGGGTCAGGAAGCTCTACCGGAACCCCCGGGTTGTCTGGCGCATCAGCGTCAAGCACCGACAACTCCGGCGCGCTATCACTCGTTGCTGAAAGCGCAAGATAGGCAATCGGCTTGATAACGCCACCAATATTCTGTTCCTTTACGTAAATTGAATTTACGTTGTGGTTAATCTCTTTATATGCGATTTCTTTGGGGTCTTCTGGATTTGAAACATTAAAAACATGAAATTCCGGCCCACCTGTTTCTTTCGTCGCAATGTAAATTCTGTTTTTGAGGTAAAAAATACTGACTCCTTGTGGATATGAACCCGCCCTATCCACTAAATAAAGAGTCGCCTTAGCAACGACGGAAGAGTTTACAAAATCAGTTGTAGTTTTTATAACTTGCAACTGTTGCGACTTGCTTGAATAAGCGACAAAAGTATAATACGAGTCGTCGTTTTTTATAGTACTGAGAGCGTTTATACCGCAGTCTGGGTCACTGCCGGTTAGTCTCTTACATAAGGGCCCGGTTTTTAATGCAACGCGTTGATTATCAGCGGAATCAATCACAAAAAAATCTTCACTGTTTTTAGCATCTGAAATGGTCGAACCGAGAAACACAACTTTGTTGTCCGCATCAATGCTTATACCTTCGCCAGGAATTTTATCTGAAGTAGACAGATTATCTTGAGGTTTTTTCCAATCCTCCGGCCCCGGAGGAACAGTATTACAATCAAACCCGAGGTCAATTACTTTCTGTGGGTTGCTTAATAATGTTGAAGTTTCAACTTTCAATTGCCGATTGCCCATAGGCCATCTTACCTGGCTTATAACTTGCTTGAGACAATCAGATATGGGTGGATCGGGCACAATTAATTGTTTTGTGTAAGGAAAGGAAACTGATGCAGGTATACTGGTAGCAATAAAGTCATAGCTTGAGTTGGCTTTTAAAGCTCGCGCATCTTCAAGTTGTTGTTGTGCTAGATAAAGAGCTTCGTCGTTAGTTTGCGAATCCGCTGAAATTGATTGGTTACCAAAGACAACCGAAATTGCCGCCACGATTGTAGTTATTAAAACTGCAAAAGCTATCAGCATTTCCAGCGTGCTGAATCCTTTTTGATTTGAGTTTTTGATTTTACCAATCAATTCTGCCATTGCCATATATTATTATATCTGCGGTTTTGCCCTGACCAGTCAAGGTAATCTTTAGCGGTGTGGCACAAGTAACGCAAGCGCCGTCGAGCTGTTTGAATACTATGGGGGAAAACGGCGGAACCGTAATAGCTGCTGCTTTAGGAAATTTACTAATGCCGGCGCAGGGAGACGGTGGAGCGCCTCCAAAAATTATGTAATTTAGACCGCCCTGCTCCATGCAAACCCCATGATTAGTCTGATCTACGTTGGCCATCGCCTGACTACGGGCCTTTTGCAAAATACTGACAACGAGATTCTGCTCATATCTAAAGGCGTAACTTCTATAAAAATCCATAGTTAAAAACAAGCTCAAACCTAAAATAATAACAAGCAGGCCAATGGCAACCATAATCTCTACGAGCGTAAACCCAGCACCACTTTTATTCAAAAAGTGGTGCTGGGTGAACCCGCATTGCCTATCTCGGCGTGAGGTTTTGAGTGATTCCATAAATCGGGGTAATGATGGAAACGGCTATGAAGC
>CAYHDN010000058.1:0-2989 GCA_964355425.1 uncultured Candidatus Saccharibacteria bacterium | reverse complement strand
ATTAACGGCACGAAGACAAACCCTCGATGTTCGATAGTTTTTGTGCTTGTTTTTGTTTTTTTGATCTCAAAAATACTATTACCAACTGGCACAACTAACTTACCACCAACTTTTAATTGATCGATAAGTTCAGTCGGCAACTTTTCTGCTGAGGCGCTAACTAAAATTCGGTCGAATGATGCCGATTCTGGCAATCCCAATTTAGTTTCAGTAAGAAAAAATTCGGCGTTTTTGACGCCGATCCGTCTACAATTTTCCTCGCCAAATTTTAGAAGTTCTGGTATCCGCTCAACAGCAAAAACCTTACTTTTTGATCCAATAATGTGTGAAAGAAGCGCCGTCGTCCAACCAGAGCCGGAGCCAACATCGAGCACTTTATCGCCCGGTCGCGCATCAAGCCATTCAAGCATCATTCGAACAGTTGTCGGCTGGGAAATTGTTTGGCCAAAACTGATCGGCAGGGGAATATCCAACTCTGCTGAATTTTTATACTCCGGCAGAACAAAATTAGCCCGATTTATTTCTTCGAACGCTCGATCAATTCCGGATATTGTATTCATAGCTTGAATATGCTACTATCTAACAAATCTCAAGAAGGAGTCCATCATGCCCGACATGTCTTATTGGGAAGCATTGCGGCATTTCTTGCCTGGGGCTATCGGGTTGTTTTTCTCAGTCATAGTCCTCGGTCTAAGTAGCACATACCTGGCCTTGACCACGGTCAACGAGATCACCGGGGGGAAACTCATCAGACAACTACCCAGAGTTGAATGATGGTCACGATGTTTTATAAAGCATCAACGATTCTGCGGACTGCAGAGTCATTTTTATTTCCCACAACATTTTTTATATTTTTTCGGTTTTCCGTCTGGATTAGTCGCTCCGCATGGGCAGGGGTCGTTGCGGCCGACCTTATGAGCAGCGCGAATCGTTTGGTTGCCACTGCCACCACTTCCACCCTCTTCCATCCGATCAAAAACAGTTTTCTTGCCCTCCGTAGCTAAAAGCGAAGGACGGGTGCCTTTCTGGCGAATACTGGTTATTACTCCATTTTGTTCTTTGACATTTGAGCTTGGAGCTTCATTTGCCTGCCCGCCAGTGCCAGGCTTTAGCAGGCGGGACATTTGAGCTTGAGATTTTGAACTTTCCGCAAAATCTCCAATTTCATCGGCGTCTGGCGCTTGATATTCCAGCGGCCTCGATTGAACCATCGGTTGTGGCTGGGCTTGAATTTCAATTTTGTAAATTGTTCGGACAACAGCGGATTTGACCGCCGCGAGTAAATCCTGAAACAGACGGTAGGCTTCCTTTTTATAGGCAACTAACGGATCAGTTTGGGCATAGCCCTGAAGACCGATTCCAGTTCGCAGCTCCTCCATCGTCGTCAAATGTTCGACCCAAAGCATATCAATCGTTCGTAAATAAACTGCCTGTTCAATCTGGCGCATGACTTCAGTACCAAAATGCTTCTCTCGTTCCCCATAATATTTTTTGCTGAAATCCAGTGCACCGTCAAGTGTAATATTTTGAAGTTTATTTTCAGCAAAAATCGCTTCAATTTCTATTTTCAATTTATCTTGTTGACCAGCTAGGGCAACGAACATTCCTTGAATTTCTTCCTCAACAATCAACAGTATCTCATTTTTGATTTCGTCATTGTTGGCAGAGACCGATTCGAGAATCTTCCGACGTTTAGCGTAAATATATTTGCGGTGGGAGTTCATCACGTCGTCATATTCAACTAAATGCTTGCGCATATCAAAGTTATGACCCTCGACCTTTTTCTGGGCCGATTCAATCGAGCCGGAAATCATTTTATTTTCGATCGGCATATCCTCCGGCAGACCCAGCCGCTCCATAATTGATTTTAACCGTTCGCCGCCAAAAATCCGCATCAGATCATCATCCATCGAAACATAAAATTGAGACGAGCCCGGGTCACCCTGTCGTCCGGATCGTCCGCGAAGCTGGTTGTCAATGCGCCGCGCTTCATGACGCTCGGTACCAATAACGTGCAGTCCGCCAAGTTTTGCTACGCCCTGACCTAATTTAATATCGGTTCCGCGACCGGCCATGTTGGTAGCGACGGTGACTGCACCGGAGAGCCCAGCTTTAGTTATAATTTTTGCTTCCCGCTCGTGGTTTTTGGCATTTAATACCTCATGCTTAATTCCCTGGCGTTTTAAAGCACGTGCTAACTCCTCATTTTTTGCCACCGAAACTGTGCCAACTAAAACCGGCTGGCCAATTTTCTGCCGCTCGGCAATATCAGCAACAACAGCTGCAACTTTTCCTTCGCGGGTCTTGTAAATTTTATCCGGCCCGTCATGGCGAATCATCGGAACGTTGGTCGGAATTTCAGTCACATCAAGTTTGTAAATTTTATAAAATTCTTCAGCTTCGGTTGCCGCCGTACCGGTCATGCCGGCCAGTTTGTGATACAAACGGAAAAGATTCTGGAATGAGATTGTCGCCATCGTCTGTGATTCGCGCTTGACCTCAACATTCTCTTTAGCTTCGATTGCTTGATGCAACCCTTCCGAATAGCGCCGTCCGGGCATCAGGCGGCCGGTAAATTCATCAACTATCAATATCTCGCCGTCTTTAACGACATAATCTTTATCCTTTTTAAATAGTACCTCGGCTTTGAGCGCTTCTTCTAAATGGTGAACTAAAACAATTCCATCCTGATCATAAATATTTTTCACTCCTAGAAGTCCTTCAATTTTCTTCATTCCTTCGTCGGTCAGTATTACCGCTCGATCTTTTTCATCCAAAGTAAAATCTTTATCTTTCGCTAGCCTTGGGACAAGGGTAGCAAATTTTTGATAGAGCGAGGCCGATTCTTCTGCCGGTGCAGAAATAATGAGTGGCGTCCGGGCTTCATCAATTAAAATCGAATCAACCTCGTCAACGATCGCATAGTGAAGCTCACGCTGAACACAATATGCCAAACTTGGCGCCATATTGTCACGCAAATAATCAAAAC
>CAYHDN010000057.1:0-3012 GCA_964355425.1 uncultured Candidatus Saccharibacteria bacterium | reverse complement strand
GTGGAGGTCGCAGGGTCAATCCCTGTCGGGTCCACCACAAAAAATCCTCTTTCGAGGATTTTTTGTGTCATCAATGATCTATTTTTAGAAATAAATCAAATAAACGAAAGCAAAAACGATCATTGCGACTCCCAGTAGGCGCCAGAAAGAAATTGTTGAACCTTGGCCGAGCCACTCCTCGACCCAGTCCATCCGGCCGGTAATTTTAAAAAGCGGCAGGGCAAAATAAATCGCCGCAAAACCCAGAATTATTAAGCCGAAAAACCAAAGAATTTTCATATTTTTATTATAGCATGGTGCACTCGACTGGATTCGAACCAGTGACCTCTTGAATGTGAATTAAGTGTTCCCCGTCTGCCTAACCCTGGTGGTGACCGTTACAGGACTCGAACCTGTGACATCTTGCGTGTGATGCAAGCGCTCTACCAACTGAGCTAAACGGCCATGGCGGGCAGGTAACCAATCCCAAAGGGAACCCTTCAGGTCTGAACTACGGGTGCGTAATTTTAACACCAAAAATAAATTTGCCTGATTTTTTCATTGGTAATTTGCGAAGAAATTCTTTGATTCGATACCAACTGATGCCAAACAATATGATATTGATTTTGACCGCTACTGGTAACTGCCAAAATGATTTGATGATTTTGACGCCACTACGCTCAAAAATTTTTATCATTGCTAAGTTTCGACTGACAATATAAATGTTTTTCCGCCTGTTTTCAGCATCGGCCCAGGCGGCGGAAAATAAATTTTTCCCAATTCCCCGGCCGCGAAAATCAGGTAAAACAATATAGGCCGACAGTTCGGTCCAATTTCCGCCGAAATCAAAATTGGCGCAGGCTCCAGCAAACTTTTCTGACACATAAGCCTTGAAAACTCTTTTCAATCGTAAAAGTTCGCGAAGCGAATAACCAGTAATATCTGAAGCCTGGCGAATTTCTTTTTGCACAACTTTCGCTTCAGATTTGGTAAATCTTTTTTGGATGATTTGAAAGTTTCTCATATTTTTGTTTCTAAATATACCGCGACAAAATACCTGACAAATCTTGTGCTTTTGCGAACTGTTTAACTTCGCCATTTTCTCTAACCATTACCTCGGCTGGCAAACCTTTTAAGTTATATAGGCTCATACCCATTGAAACTCCATAGGCACCAACATCAAAAATTGCGATTGTGTCGCTATGTTCCCCAATTGTAATTTCTCTCGGTTCGGAATTAAAAATATCGCCACCTTCACAAATATTACCAGAAAGAATAACTTTTTCGCTTGACCCAGTAATTCTTGACCCATTGATAAAGTGATGATACGAACCGTACATCGCGGGACGGACTAAGTGGTTGAACCCACTATTAGTGCGATAAAATAAACGCTGGTGATTCCTTGAAATGCTGTTGAGGTTCACAAGCAAAATTCCTGATTCATTCACCAGATAGCGACCCGGCTCAATAACAAGTTTTGTCTTTTTGCCAGTTGCTATTTCAAATTCCAAGTGAAGTTTCGAAATTTCGGTGACTAAATGTTTTAAGTCGAGTCGTTTTTCATTTGGATGATACGGCGTCCCGAAACCACCACCGAGATTTATATGAGTAAGATTTGGTAATTCTAGTTTTTTGATTGTTTCAAGAACGGTTTTAAAGGCCTGAATAAAAAGCTGCGCATCTAAAATCCCAGAGCCGATGTGGAAATGCGCCATGGTAATTTTAAGATTGTATTTTGCGGCAGTTTTGACAGCTTTGGGCATGTCAACTAAGTGGACACCAAATTTAGAAATTTCCCCAGCAGTTTGAGTGTGCTTGTGGTGTCCAGCGATGACATTTGGGTTAATGCGAATACCAATATTAATACCCTTCACCAATTTGCCCAAGAGTTCAATTTCTTCAAACGAATTAACATTGACCAAAACACCTTTGCCCATGACTCGTTTAGCTTCGTCATCGGAGAGAGAGCTAGAAGTATAAACAATTCTTTTCGGATCGAAACCGAGTGAGATGGCATATTCAACTTCATTGGCCGAAACTGCGTCAATGCCAATATTATATTTAAGCAAAGTCTTTAAAATTTCTGGTGACGGATTTGCCTTAACCGCGTAATGAATTTCCCATGAACCAGCAGATAACTCTTCAACAGATTGAATAATTTGCTTTTCGTCGTAAACAAAAAGTGGAGTGCCGAATTCTGTTGCCAGATCATCAACATTTTTCCTAGCCCAAAGCAATTTGTTATTTTTAGTTTGATATTTTCTCATTGTTGTTTAGTAAATTTTTTTGGATGATTTAAATCATATAATCAAATGCTTATTCCTGAAAGCTTTCCCTGATGAGGATTTTAAATATCGCTCAAAATTTATTGCCTGCTCCTTCTTTTCAAATGCCCCATACCAAACCAATTTTACTGGCCTAAATTTAGAAGTGTGCGGCACGCAACCCGCCTGATGCTTTTCTAATCTTGAAGTCAAATCAGATGTCGATCCAGCATAATAACTTTGATTCGAAAGTTTTAGCAAATATGAATAATACATAGTATACGAAAGTCCAACTTCGCTTTGGCTTCGCTGGACAAACTTCTTGGCTGGCTAATGTTTAAGATTTAATGAAATAAATAGTTTGGCTTGCCAAGCGTAGCCATAATTTATTAAGGCGAAGTTTGGTGGACCTACCGAGAATCGAACTCGGAATTCAGCAATGCGAATGCCGTATTATACCATTTAATTATAGGCCCATTGAGCTTAACTTTATCACATTCAGCTTGAATTTTCGAGGTTTTTTTGTTATCGTTATTTAGTAAATGCGGGCATGTAGCTCAGTTGGTTAGAGCACGTCACTGCATACAAGATATAAAATGCCCGCAGGGCGACAAAGCGTAATCAGCAAATCATTTGAGGGGCGTATAGCTCAGTTGGCTAGAGCACGTCACTGATAATGACGGGGTCGATGGTTCGAGTCCATCTACGCCCACCAAATGATTTGCGTTTAATGACGGGGTCGGAGGTTCGAGTCCTCCCATGCCCACCA
>CAYHDN010000056.1:0-3158 GCA_964355425.1 uncultured Candidatus Saccharibacteria bacterium | reverse complement strand
CTGACACCGGCTTAGAAACTAGCCCAAGTGTTTCCAAGGTCTTGAAAACTTTGCACTAGCCTAGCCTCTGATCATTCTTTTAACCGTCCTTTTCAACTGCAAAAGTCGATCTTTGTCGGCTTGATCAATTTCGTCTTCAACAATGCTGATAATTAATGAATCAGTAGCCGAGCGAATAGCCGAAAGCTGAATGGTTATTTCGTCATTTGAGCGCAAAAGCGCCACCATTTCCTGCACTCCACGGACTTGACCTTCGATCCGTTTTAGACGATTTTGGATTTTTTGAATTTCCATAGTTTTTACTTTTGAATTTTGAGTTTTGACTTATCCACAGTCATACCCCCTCTTTTCCCCATTATACCCCCACCCTGTATTATTACAAGTACAAAAATATTGATTGTACAAAAACACAATCAGCAAATATATTAGATCAATTGACTGGCAATGAAAACTAGAACCGCACCGGAAATTGTCACCAAAGTTAAAAATACCGAATTGCTACGCTCATGAGCTTCGGGCAAAAGATCCGCTACGCCAATGTAGAGAAAGAAGCCGACAAAATAGGCCAGAATGTAAGTTAAGACATTTCCGCTGATCTGAATCACTCCGGGCAGAAAAATTCCAACCACCGGTGCTAAAGCGACAGCTAAAAGAAATGATGTGATTCGGGCCCGGTCATTTTTATTTGAAAGCATTAAAGTCACTGTGCAAAGGCCGTCTGAGAATTTATGTAGTATCACGCCGACTGAAACCAGAATGCCAACCTGTGGATTTATTAAAAACCCTGCTCCTATCGCCAAACCGTCAATCAGGCTGTGAAAGGTCAATCCGATTCCGCCCAAAAGACCAACGCTTTCATGATGGCGGTTGTTGCAATCGTCTTCGGTGCAAGAGTGAACGATCATAAATTTTTCCAGTATATAAAATGATAGGAAGCCGATAAGAACAGCAATCATCGGCTTGATTGCCTCGATATTGTTGCCGTCAGCTAGCTCAAAAACCTCCGGCAAAATTTCAAAAAAGGCTAAAGCAACAAGAACTCCGGCAGTGAAGGCCATAACAAAATGTAGGCGGTTTCTGAATTTAAAAGCAAAATAACCTCCGAGAATCGTGGCAAAAAAAGCTAAAACCGCAAAGAGTATCAACATAAGCAAATTGTACCACAATTTGCTTTTATAAGGTAGAAACAACACTGATTTATTACACTGATTCTAACACAGAAAAAGACAACTAAACTTTTAGAATTATCAGTGCAAATTTGTGTCGTATTTTATCCATGTAGTTCTATATAGTTTTTCCGTTTGTCAGTGTTAATTCAGTGTCGTATTTAGTCAGTGTAGTTCTATTCGTATCTCAAAATATCCAGTGGATTGACTTTAGCAGCGCGGCGAGCGGGATAAATACCAGTAACAAAACCTACGAGTACCGAGACGATAATGACAATGAGAATAAATATGAAAGAATAATAAAAGACCGAAACACTTTCACCACCAGCGCGATTGGCAAAGAAATTCAAAATAAAATTGGTTATTGTCCCCAGAATCACCCCAAAAACAATTCCCATTACGCCGCCAACCAATCCCAGCGACAAAGCTTCGGCGACAAAAAGGTTTCTAATGTCGCGCCGACTCATTCCGAGAATCTTCATCAAGGCGACTTCTTTGATCCGTTCAAGCAGGGAGATGGTCAAAGTATTAAACATACCAAGGAGCGCAACTAAAAGAGCAATAATACCAAAGGAACCAAGAATAACCTTGAATATCGAAAACACCTGCTCGACCTGGCTGACCGTGTCGCCGACATATTGGGTTTTAAGCCCGAGCGCTTCAATTTGCTTTCTGATTGTGTCAATTTTGCCTCTATCGGATACCCGAACCTTGGCTTGCGAATAGGCATTGGTGTCATAGAGATTAAAATTAGCGTAGTTGGTGTAAGCGCTTGGCGGCGAATCATCTTTAATTATACCGATGATTTTGAACTCCTGATTTTCGTAATTCTTAGACTCGCCACCTTCGGCAAACTCTTTCGGCACGACGATATCAAAAACGGCTTTGCGGCCAATAAAGTTCTCCGGCTTATCAGATCCGAGAAAACTAAGATAATTGGTATTTACCACAACTTTTTTGTCCTGCTCAACTTCAGTGGTATTTTCCAAGTTTTTGCCAACTTTGATTTTCTTTCCCGACCAATCTAAATAGGCCGCGGTTGTGCCGAAAAATGTCGTGTCCATGACATTATTATCCTTTTTCGCTTTAGCAGCGATATCAATTGTCACTTCGGTACTTTTTACTCCGGAAAAATCTCTAATTTTTCCAATCATCGCGCTGTCAAGTTTAACGATCTGAGAATTGCCGGTGCCAACATCTATGAGCTGAAAAGCATCAGCACCGGTAATTTGTTCCGTTACCAACCGCTCGACACCTGAACCGAATGAAACAAGAAAAACCACCGCCGAAACACCAATAACTACTCCGGCTAATGTCAAAATTGTTCTCAGCCTATGAGTCATTAAATTCTTGTAGGCCAGTTTTAATAAAAATTTCTTATCCATGATATCAATTTAACAATTAAGCAATTTATCAATTTGTCAATTTGTCAATTTATTAATTAAGCAATCCAATAATTAAATCTCGTATTCTCTAATTATTCAATTGCATAATTGTTAATTGCTCAATTATCATTATTCTTTAATTTGTTAATGATTGATGATAGCAGTTTAATAATTTCTTCAAGGTCGTTCAGCAGGTTTCCATTTTTCATTATCAAGCCGGATTTCCCGGCAATAAATAACCAATATCTTGTTTCCGATGCTTCCTTCAAGGCAATCTGTAAACAATTTTGAAAATCCTTTTTTGATCTTGCCCTTTGAGCTTCTTGTGTATTTGCGCCAATTGAAGTTCCAGATCTAACCAATTGATTACCAATCGCAATTCCCGCTGTTGTACGAGGCAATTTATCAACCGCCTGAATAATCTTGACTGCAAACCTAATTGATTTTTCCGCTATTGGATTATCTTTTGTTTGTTTTGGCATTTAATTGTCCAGTTGCTTAATTGCTTAATTGTTCAATTGTCTATCCATGGTTTGCATCCTTTACAATTTCTCCGTCTTTCATTTGTACCCGGCGCGTACCAAAGTTCCAGTATTCCTCGTTGTGG
>CAYHDN010000055.1:0-3235 GCA_964355425.1 uncultured Candidatus Saccharibacteria bacterium | reverse complement strand
TAAATCTGCTGTTTTAGAATCTTCTAAGTGTTCTATTTGACCCCGTCCCGTAGGCTTTCGAGGACAAAACTAAAATAGCCGAAAAATGTCGCTCGGTCAAGAGATTAGAGCAAATAATATTATCTAACTACCCCAATTCCCGTATACCAGCCCTGTGGTTTTTTGCATAGCGGGCAGTGATCAGGCGCTTCGGTGCCTTTATGGATATAGCCGCAATTCAAGCATTTCCACTCAATTTCCTGATCACTTTTATAAAGCTGATCTTTTTCTAGTAAGTCGGCGAGTCTCGTATAGCGCTCTTCGTGTTTTTCCTCAACTTCGCTAATTTCTTGAAATAATTTTGCCGCGGCCTCATTACCTTCTTCTTCGGCAATTTTTTTAAATCCCGGATACATTTCAGTGAACTCAAATTTTTCGCCCTCGGCTGCATGGCGCAGATTTTCCAATGTTTTGCCTAGCCCATCAACACCGTAGGTGTTGGTCATTTCAACTTTGCCGGATATTTGCTCATATTCTTCTTGCGCATGAGCTTTTTCGTTATTAGCCGTCTCTGTAAACACCCGCGCTATCCAGATAAACCCTTCTTTCTCTGCTTGCTCGGCGTAGAAAGTGTACTTGTTTCGCGCCAACGATTCCCCCACCATCGCTTTAAGCAAATTTTTTTTGGTTTCCATAATTCTCTCCTAATTTTTAATAATTATTCGCAACCATACTTCTTTTAGGATATCTTCTTTCAGATTTTTTTTCAACGAGTGATCGAACGAACATATTGACGAATAAAAAGTTGCGATGTATAATGATGGCGAAAGTAGCCCTCATCACAGGAGGTGATTCGCTGTGTATTACAAAGAATATCCGTTGGACTACGGGAGTTCGGAGTTCATCGCGTTACTCAATGCGTTCAGTCAAGCGGCCGACGACTACGAACCGAGACTCTATCTGGACCGCAGCAACAGCAACTGCCACCAGCTCCTTGCCGCCGGCAAGGTTGTCGCCAAACTGATCTTTGTTGACGGCCGAGAAGTTCAAACGCTCGAGCGGCTTAGGCCATTCGTCGAGGGAGCTCAAGCTGTCGGGTATCACCTTGACTATCTCGAAATCGTCCGTAGCGGTACTCTCTGGTTGGTGGACCCAGAATCGCTAACCTGGGTCTCAACGAGAGAAGAGTTCATCAAAAAGTCGCTCACGCAACCGCGCCAACTGACTCCGCAAGAAGAGGCTGTTGCCCGTGAGCTAGCCAGGGCCGGTGGCCAAGAACTCGGCCCGGACTCAACCTAGAACTGCTTTCACCCGACCTGCCCTCGCATCTGTGCGTTGGGCAGTTTTTTACTAAAAAATCTCGATTTCTCGAGATGGCTTATACTAAAGACATTTGTATACTGATTTGAGTCGATCATTTCAAATCGGTATACGACATTTAGAGTCTTGTAGAACTGGTTTTTCGAGTTTGGATGTGGTAAAATCTAATAAATTTGGTGGAGTCGCGCCGCATTCGTCTCAGGACGAAGCAGGCGCCCCTGCTTCCGCAAAGCGGAATGCGGGGCATAGTTGATATGTATTATACATATACATTAAAAAGTGAAAATGATGGAAAATATTATTATGGATCAACCAGCAATCTGGATAGACAGTTGAGGGAACATAATAATAGAACTGTAACTGCAACTAGGAGTAGAGCGCCTTTTGTTCTGCATTATTCTGAAAAACATGATTCGAGAAAAGAAGCAATCAAAAGAGAATTATTTTTTAAGAAACGATCAGGTCATAAGTGGCTTAAAGAAAACAATATAATATAATCACGGTGGGATCGCATAGTTGGTCTAGTGCGCACGATTGGAAATCGTGTAGGGTTGCAAGATTCTCGAGGGTTCGAATCCCTCTCCCACCGCCATTCGACAAGCTCATGGTCTTCGACCAGAGTTTGGAGAATGTCCTGAGCGAGAAATCGAGTCGAAGGACTTATAAAGGTTCCAGACCTTATCGCACCTAATGTTTGAGTCGTTGTTTTTCTTGAAAAGATTGGAAACTGTGGAACTTTCTTGCTAAAAAATAAGAGAAAATGAAAAAATGAAAAAAATAAAAATATTGGGTGCTGGGCTTTCAGACCTTTCTGCGGCAATCAACTTGGCCAAGTCGGACTATAACGTTGAAGTTTATGATTCCAACAGTGACTCGGGCACAAGATTTCATGGCGATCTTCAGGGACTGGAAAACTGGTCGGAAAAAATAGATGTTCTGGATGATTTGAAAAAAATGAATATTGCCATAAATTTTGACTGTGACCCCTTTGATAAATTTTTTGGTATTGAAGATAAGACAAAAAAATCTTTTAAATTTGAGCAGCCAATATTTTATTTAGTTAAAAGAGGTTCAGCTACTTGTAGTATTGATCAGGGTCTCAAAAAACAAGCATTGGGGCTTGGTGTGAGCATAAAATATAACCAAACAATACCTCAGGAAGAAGCCGACATTGTGGCTACGGGTCCAATAACAAAAGCGATAGGTGGCGCAGTAAAAGGAATAATTTTTGAAACAACACATCCTGATATAGCGATTGGAATAGCTGAAAATAAGGTAGCCAACGGAGGGTATGCCTATTTGCTAATTACCAAAGGTTATGGGTGTATGTGCACGGCAGTATGCGGTAATTTAGAGAAGATGAATGATTATTTTACAGAAACTAAAAAGACTTTGACTGAACTTGTGCCTTTTGATATCAAGAATCCTAAAAATGTTGGAGGAGTTGGTTGCTTTTCGTTCAAAAATAAATTTAGAACTAAAAAAAGTTTGTTTGTTGGAGAAGCAGCGGGGTTTCAAGATCTTCTTTTTGGTTTTGGAATGAGATATGCTATTATTTCTGGCTATATGGCAGCACAGAGTATCGTTAAAAACCAAAACTACGAAAAGAATGCTGAAAAATATTTTTCCAAAAAACGCAAAGCTGGAATAGTTAATCGCTATCTCTGGGAAAAAATATTAAGTTATCGGCCGTATCTTTTATTTTTTTCTCGTTTTCTGTCGAAAAAATATCTTCTCTCTTTTTATAATTTTAATTTGATTCAAAAGATGATTTATCCTTTTGCTTTGAGGTACACTAAAAAGAGACATTCTTTTATTGACTCTTAGAATTTATTGTATTTTGCCGCCCCTTCGGTAAACTCAGGGTAAACAAAGAAAAACTTGCCTGCCCGTCCGTAGCTGAAAGCGAAGGCGGGAAATCAGATCGGAAGAGCAC
>CAYHDN010000054.1:0-4457 GCA_964355425.1 uncultured Candidatus Saccharibacteria bacterium | reverse complement strand
CTTTGAAACATTTATAACTTAAATTAGTCATCATCAAGATGAAAGAAAAGTAGGTATAATATGAAATTCACAACAAGAATAAAATCAATTAACTACGGAATGGAGTTCACTCACGGAATAAGAAGAGCTTTAATGGGTGGACTCGGACTGGGTTATTTTCTATCATTTGGGTTTAATTTAATTGCTGTAACTACACTTTTCGCGATTTCGGCGATAATCTTGATTTTGTTCGAGTAGAAAAATTGATGCCTAAGAAGAAGTCAATAGAAGGTGACAAACTACACGAGTGACTTACCTATATAGTTGTCGATAGATTAGTAAGCATAATACTTATAAGAACTATTTCTGAAACGTTTTGGACTGGCGACAGTCATTATTCTTTTGGGGGCGTTGGCGGCGGTTTTTCTTATCCGCGCTTCTGTTAGTCATGAGAATTTTCAATTATTTGTCACCCATGCCGGCGTTGCCGATGTCTCGACAGGGGAGTCGACATTGGACAGATTTGCTTTTGCCCGAATTGCTTGGCAAAACTTTCTTCATACTCCTTGGGGAATTGGTGCCGGCGCCTTCGGCGCCTTGCCGGAGTTCTATGAAAAATTGTCAACCGGCAATTATCAAACAGTTGGCAATTTATATTTGGAGATCTTGGTTGAAGAAGGAATTATCGGCTTTCTGCTCTTCTTCGGATTTTTCTTTCTACTCATCCGTCGCCTTTGGAGAGAGGCTAGATCGGGGAAACTTGAGGGCTTAATTTATCTGTCAATTCTTTTGGCGATTTTAGTCCAAGCAATTTCATTTTCCGCTCTCTATATTATTCCGATTTGGGCCTTTCTAGCGCTGGCTTGGCCAAGAACGGTTTCGGAGTAAAAGTAGCGAGACTAGATTCTGTAGCAATGGTACCTGTTTGCAAGAAAGGCGATTAGTTAACCCATAATTGAATGAACAACCAGCCGACAATTTCTATTACTGATTTTGACTGATCAGACCAAATCGGTAATAGTTTTCTAGTCCTAGACCAAATGTAAGTCATCTTTGAATAATTGCTTCAAATGGGCTTCGATGTCGGTTTTTTCTACTAACAAGTATGCGACATATTTCTCTAATTCCAGCTCATTAATTATCAATTCAACTTTATCGGCTCTAGCAAAAGGACAAGCCCATAAACTTTTCTGAACCTGTCTGTAGCCAATCCGTTTAATTGAACTTCGTAATTGTCGGCGTTTTTTCTCGATGATTTCAGGAATATCAAAAGTGAGCATCCGCCATTTGCCATCAACAATATTCTCGGTTGATGATTCAATCAGCTTAATTTGTCCTTTTTGTGTCAGAGTTACGCTATTGGATTTACGATCCACGCGGATATACCCGCGTCTTTCGAGGCTATTAAAATTATTATCAATACGCCTGGGATCACCATCTAAATAATAAACCCGACGTTTCATGCCACTATATGTGAGGGGAGTGAAAATTTCATCAGCGAACTTTGATATTTCCTCCAAAATTCCTATAGTTATATTTTTTGCTTTTTCATAAGAGTGTTTCATTTTTTTTACATCCTACTTAAAAAGTTGATACATATAGTATTACCGATTTTAACTGATCAGTCAAAATCGGTAATATAATTTTGATTTAAGGAGTGAGCAAGGAGAGAGCGTTGAAAGTAGAAAATAAAAAATCCGAGGCGGATGACGCCTCGGGGTTCGTGTAATCAGCCCCACTCGGGCCAGTTCATGGTTGGCGAACACTGCTGGAGCGCTTGTCCGATGACCGTCAGTGTCCGGTGCAACTCTTGAGAGTTGCGGCCGAACCGCCACCAGTGACCATCGTATTCCACCCAGTTTCCGCCGCCCTCTCGCTTCTCGATGCCGAAATTGAGGTTTCTCGCCGCTTTGACGATATTGAAGCCGACTGCCCCTGGTGCCCCCTCCAGCATGTCGAGTAAGCCGACATTGACCAGTGCTCGGCAGATCATTGGTGAGCAGTAGCTTCTCGGACTTACGTCACGAAGTTCAGTCGGAAACCCCAGATTGGCCAGTTGTTGCCCTTCCCCCAACAGGCCATAGAGATTGGCGCTGGATTCGTCGCCTCTGGTAAGGAGGCCGACGACCGCGCGGGCCATCTCCCGTATCCTTGATGCGCAAGGCTCTTTGTCGTAATAGGCCCAGGGACAAGCACAATAATCCACTGCCCGGACGACTGCCTTGATGTAGTTGCTGTCGAGCCAGTAGCTGTTGTCTTCCACCTTCACAGGCAGTGTTCGGAAGGCGGAAACGACCGCCCCCGAAGTGATGAGGGTTTCCACCGTCTTGCGGGCCTGTGTAGCGATGGAACCCAACGACTGGTTATTCTGTGCACCACGATCGTGGATGACGACGTCCATCACCCAAGACAGTGCTTTGAACAGGTCACTGGTAGCTGTCTCTCTGTCTGTCTGGAGACGCAACTGGCCATTCAAGATACTGGAATCTGGCCTGACGACCTCTGGTAGCCAGAACAGCAAACTGATCAGCATCTGCTTCAACTTGCGGCGGTCATGGAATTCCATCCACAGCGCAAACCATTCATCCTAGCCTCTAATGTCACGCAGTCCATCCATCAGTTTCACGACCTTTCAGCAGGATTTTGCCCCAGCTCTTTAGGGGCTATGTGGCCCTAAAATAACAGAAAATATAAAAGTTATCAATGCTAAAAAAATCTGGCTCATTTTTGTGCTAGAATTATATTATGACCCAAGTATTGGTTCTTATTTCGTTGTTTTTAATTCCGGCCTATATTTTTCGTTTCTCCATATTTGGCATTCCGACTAATGTTTTTGAAGTCGCCGTCGGAATAACATTTATTTATTTTATCGTCAGTTGGTTTCTAAATAACCAAAAAAAACCGGAAAACTATCACAAATTAAAGTCCGGCTCAGTTTTTGTCTACCTTTTGCTTTTTGTCGCCTTCATTTCTGTTTTTGTTGCCGCTGACAGGACTCGAGCGCTGGGAATTTTTAAAGGCTGGTTTTTGGTTCCGATCGTTTTATATTTTCTAATCATTAACACTTTTGGTCGGGCGAAATTAAAATATCTCTCCATCCCACTCTATTTTTCCTTGATCGCCGTTTCCGTTTGGGCGATATTACAAAAGTTGGGGGTAATTTCAACCCTTTTTTACCAAGTCGGTGATTCCGGCTTTGCCGATTATCTAATTCGTTTTCGGGCTTTTGGGCCGTTTGAGTCGCCGAATTATTTGGCGATGTTTTTGCTACCGATGACTTTTTTGTCACTGCCGATTTTGGAGTTATTTAAACGCCGTACTGACCAAACTCTGATTCTGGCGACTTTCATCTTGCCACTCTTTGCGCTCTACTCTTCCCACTCGCTTGGCGGTCTTTTGGCTTTTGGTTTCGCCACCGTTAGCTTTTTGGCTTTTAGGCTGTCGAAAGAAGGCAAAATTCAAACTAGGGAACAGAAAATTCGACTAGCCTACATCATTTTTGCCCTTGTCGCCGCCGCCGTCATATTTTCTACCATCTTTTCTTCGATTGGCCAGGAGACTTACAGCCGCAATGTCCGAGTGGAAATTTACCGCTATGCCATTCAATTAGTCAAAAGTCATCCGGTGCTGGGAATTGGCCCTGGCGAGTTCCAACAATCAGTCGAAAACATTTCAAAAAGTAATCTCGGTTTTCAGCTTTATGGTCTGTCGTATGCCTTGCATCCACATGATATTTATCTGACCTTCTGGCTCAATTTGGGAATCTTTGGCCTATTGTTTTTTTTAATTGTCGTGATATATTTTTTCATCAAGATTGGGCGCAGCCACGGCGCAGTTTTTCTCTCATCGGCGCTCTGTGCGGCGATGATTGCGGTTTTGGTTCACGGCATCATTGATACGACATATTTTAAAAACGATCTATCAGCGATTTTCTGGATAATCGTTGCTGTCAGCGTAATAATTGGATCGAGAGATAATGGCAAACAATAAATTTAATGCAATTTTACATCGGGCAACCAGCGTTTTTCTTTATGTGATGGTAATCTATTTGCCATTTTATGAACTGGTGCTTCATCTGCTTGAAAGCAAGACTAGTCTTTCGCCCAGCGTTGTCTTTTGGGCGACTCATTTCTATGAGCCACTGGTGGCAATAATCATCTTAATCTACTTGGCTAAGTTTATAATCTTAAGGAAATTGCCGAATCTTGGCAGAGGCGACTTGTATCTGCTGATTTTTCTTCTTCTAGCCATTGTTTCAGTTGCACTGCACAGAGGAGAATGGTCCCGTGGACTCGAAGGGCTTCGTTTCCTGGCACTGCCGTTTGTCATCTATTTGATTGCCAGAATTTCCGACTATAAAAACCCGAAAAAATTGGTTTTGACTTATCTTTGGATCGCCGGACTTTTTGCAACTATCGGAGTTGTCGAATATTTTCTCATGCCCAAAGGTTATTTTGCCAGCTATTTTGGAATTGCCA
>CAYHDN010000053.1:0-4507 GCA_964355425.1 uncultured Candidatus Saccharibacteria bacterium | reverse complement strand
AAGTCCATCAAGTCCATAAAGTTCGTAAAGTACAAAGTATCGAAATTTTCCATGTACTTTATAGACTTTACAGACTTTATAAGCTTTAAACTAGAATTATGTCAATAATTCATGCCATCATCTTGGGGTTGATTCAAGGGCTGGGTGAATTTTTGCCGATCTCCTCTTCGGGCCATTTAGTCGTCATCCCCTATATTTTCGGCTGGGATTACCAAGGCCTCAATTTTGATGTCGCGCTTCACTTCGGAACAGTTTTGGCGATAATTATCTATTTCTGGCGCGACTGGAAAAAAATAATTGCCGGCGCGATAAGCCCCAGCCACCAGTATTCACTATATGGTAACCTGAAAAAACAAACTGGCAACTGGCAACCGGCAACTGACTACCCGCCCAACTTATTCTGGATCATTCTTATCGCTTCAATCCCGGCCGCCATCGCCGGCTATTTTCTTGAAAATTTGGCCCAGCATGCGCTACGGAATCCGCTCCTTGTCGCAATACTTCTCGCCGCCTTTGGCCTGCTTCTTTGGCTGGCCGACGCTGCAGACAAAGGCGATAAAAAAATCATCAACATTGGATACGCTAAGGGCATAATCATCGGCATCGCTCAAGCCGTCGCCCTTTTCCCCGGGGTCTCCAGAAGCGGCATCACAACAACCGCCGGCCTGTTCTTGAATCTTGACCGCAGAAGCGCCACTCGTTTTAGCTTCCTTCTTGCCACTCCGGCAATGATTGGAGCCTTTGTTTTAACCCTAAAAGATTTTCAGCCACAAATGATTAACTCGGCTTCTTTCGTCGCAGTTCTAGTCAGCATCGTCTCCGGTTTTTTTGCCATCAAATATCTTTTGCGCTATCTGGAAAAACACGGCTTTTTGCCATTTGTGATATACCGGCTGGCACTTGCCACTCTGATAATCATTCTGTATTTCAATAGATAATTTAAAATTTTCAATTTAAAATTTAAAATAAATGTCTTAATGACGAATTCTGGAAACTCAAAAAGCTACGATCTTGAAGAAAGGACTGCAAAGTTTGGGGGAAATGTTGTCAGTTTTTGCAAGACTATTACTCTCGACACTATAAACAAACCAATTATTGTCCAGTTAATTAGGTCGGCGACAAGTATCGGCGCTAATTATTTAGAAGCGAATGGTGCAAGCTCCAAAAAGGATTTCGCTAATAAGATCTTTATATGCAAAAAGGAATCTCAAGAAACACGGCATTGGTTAAGAATGTTTTTAGTCTGTCAGGACGATAAAAAAGCCGTTATAAAGTCATTGACTCAAGAAGCTTCAGAGTTATCAATGATCTTCAATAAAATCACCCAGACTTTGAGATCTAAATGATTTTTAAATTTCTACATTTCAAATTGATTTTAAATTTTAAATTTTAAATTGAAAATTATGATCCTGATACACAAAACCCCCAAGAACAAGAATAACAAAATCTTGAAACTCATTCTCCTCTGTCTCGGCGCAGTGGTTTTTCTTTATCTGGTTACGATTCCTTGGCGAAGCTATGTCTATCGCCAAAATATTAGAGAGGGCGACGACTTACTGCTTGGGCGCAAATACACCGAGGCGCTGGTTCATTTTCAAAAGGCTGGGTTTTTGGAGCCGAGCGACAAAACTTCGGGTGAGCGCGCAGAGCTGGTCCAAAATTCGGCAAAAGATATTTTTGCACTGCGAGATTTTTTGAGAGATAAGAATCAAGTCGAGCTATTAAAGCTAATCGATGACGCAAATTCCAAAACTTGCAACTTGGAAACCGACCGAACTTTGATCGAAAAAGACTTGTCGCAAGTTGCTAAAATAAATCTGGAATTTTGCGCCAACAACGGGCCGAAAAACTACGACTCTTGGCTCTTTCTCGGTATCGCCAATCAAAAAATCTCCGAAAATAATTATATTTTCAAAGAACTAAAACCGGGGCATCGTCAAGCAGCCGCCGACGCTTACGCCAAAGCCTACGCCATTGATCCGATCAATAAAACAGCGATCGAATACTCAATTTCGGTCAATAAAATCATCGGCAACCAAGCCGAAGTTGACCGCTGGCAAAAATTGCTCGACAACTTGAACAAAATTTCTCGATAACGTAGCCCACGATTTATCGTGTTTTTTCCAAGCTAAAGCTTGATCTACAGGATCGCGTAGTCCACGCTTCAGCGTGTTTCTGCAAACTAAAGTTTGGTCTACAATCCCCCCGTAGCCCACGATTTATCGTGTTCTGATATAATATTTCCATGAATCATCGCAAGCCAAATTTTTCAAATCGCCCAAAACACCTACTTCAAGATGACAGTTTTTACTTCATCACAATACGAACAATTGACGGTCAGTGGTTTCTGCAGCCGGATAAATATAAACAAATCCTTTACAAAATTATTCAAGAAAAGTGCAAAAAATTCGGCTGTTCACTAATAGCTTACGCCATCTTAAACAACCACGCCCATCTGCTGATAAAAGTTATTGATGCCAAAAAATTGCCAAAAATTATTGCTGAAATTAATGGCTCCAGCGCTAGAGAAATCAATATTGCTGATAATGCGATTCAACGGAAAATTTGGTGGAATTACTACGATCATATTATTCGAGACGAAACCGATTTTTACAAGCACTTAAATTACATTCATCAAAATCCGATAAAACATTCTGTATCTGATACTTTGAACTATAAATTTTCTAGCTACAATTCATGGCTAAAAATAAAGGGCAAAGAATATTTAGATGATTGTTTTGAAAAATACCCGATAATTGATTTTGTTACTCATCAAGACGAATTCTAACAAGCTGAAGCTTGAGCTACGGTATTTTGTAGCCCAGACTTTAGTCTGTTTTCTATCAAACTAAAGTTTGATCTACGGGATCGCGTAGTCCACACTTCAGTGTGTTTTCCTTCAAGCTGAAGCTTGAGCTACATTTTCACCCGTAGCCCACGATTTATCGTGTTTTTTCCAAGCTGAAGCTTGAGTTCCTGTTGTCTTCGTAGCCCAGGCTTTAGCCTGTTAATAACCAGATAAAGGTTGATTATTGGACAAAAATGTTAGATAATTTGAATAGAATAGAAAAATAAGTGATTGAAGGAGGGTAGGATCTTTCAGCTGTTGAAAAAACCGCTCATAGCCCTCGTGGTTTGTAGTTTGCTTGCAACTAATGTGAGCAATCTTCTTGTAGTTCAAAAAGCCCAAGCCCAAAACCCGCCAAGCCCAACCCCGCAAACAACGATGGTAAAATTTACCTCTGAAAAACAAAATGAGATTATTGTCCAAGCCGGAGGATCAACGACAAAATATATTTTCGCCAACAGGGGGCGGATTGACGAAACAAGTCAAACGGAAGCGAAGGCACTTGAAGCTCTCAAAAAGGTAATTCCAGCCAAGAATGCTGACGAAATAAAAAACGCCGGGGCCACTTATGGCTACTATCGATACAACTTATCGGGAAACTCTAACGTCTTTCTCATCGTCGCCTGGCGATCAACTGCCCCAGCTGGCTACATTTTTGGCGGAATCTACAAACTGGACAGTAGTGTTATCACCGGCGGTTTTGGCGCGGGGGGAGCTGAATTTGTTATCGGAGACGATAAAGATATTCCTATTGCCAAAACAGTTAATGTTAACAATTACCTACAACCGATAGTCATTGAGGCTGACATTCCGACACTTTGCAATAGCATGAATACAATTTGGCAAAAAACTCGCGATGATATCGCGTTACTCTTGGTACCGCAAGCTAAAGACAATCAGTACTGGTCGGCGGTCAACCCGGGAGAATCAGCTGTAGGCTCGGTCATCGATGCTTATCAAGTTTACGAAATGATTTCTGCCGGCCCGGTTGTTGGAATTTTTGCTTCCGGCACGACGGAGTGGTTTCAGACCTTAATTGGTGCTCAGAACAAAGGATATCGCTTAACCAGTGCCGGTAACGAAATTGCACAACGAGTACAACAATCAATCGATGAACTTGTGGCAATTACAAATTCCGTTAAACAAAACAACGACACTTGGCCAAGTCAGTGCCAGAAACCATTAAAACTCGGGCCGGGATTAACCTTTGTCGCCGGCCAATTTGTTGAGAAACCGAGTGAATTTATTGCCGCACTGGTTGACCTAAAGCAAAAATTTCTCAAAGCCATCTCCGAAGCTGGCCTACCGGCTGACTCCACGGAGGGCTGCGGACCGATGATGAAAAATATCTTTGACCCCTTTCCTTGGCTTTTTTGCCGAATAGGCGAAATCACCCACGCCATTGCTTCGGGAATAATGGGAAAAGCTATTGAGTGGCTGGAAGCATCAATCGGCCTGAAAAATGTCAAATTTAAGCCGCAACCGGAAGATCCCAACGCTGGTCAAGGCATTGCGCCGACTACTCCAGCGACACCTGCCACACCGGTAACACCAGCGACACCCACGACTCCAGCGACACCTGCCACACCGGTAACACAAGAGACACCCACGACTCCAACGACAACAACCACACCGAAATTAAAAAAATATCAGCAAAAA
>CAYHDN010000052.1:0-4620 GCA_964355425.1 uncultured Candidatus Saccharibacteria bacterium | reverse complement strand
ACCGGCGGCGCTGGATTTATCGGCACCAACTTTGTCTACTATATGGTGGGCAAAGGTCACGAAGTGGTTGTGCTTGATAAGTTGACCTATGCCGGAGGTAAGGATAATTTGGAACCCTTAGGAGATAAAGCCAAACTCATTGTTGGTGATGTTTGCGATCGCGACGCAGCTAAGAGTGCAGTCAAGGGCATGGACTGGGTCGTCCATTTTGCCGCCGAGTCTCACAACACCCGTTCAGAAACCGATCCCGACCTTTTTTATCGTTCAAATGTCGAGGGCACAAAGGTGATGATTGAGGAATCAATCGCCGCTGATGCCAAGAAGTTTCTTCACATCTCAACTGACGAGGTTTACGGTTCGGCAGTCGAGGGATTTTTTAAAGAGTCAGACAAACTTCCTGGTGACTCTCAAGCCACCAGCGCTTATTCGAAATCTAAAGCTCAAGCCGATGACATTGCACAGGAATTCGGGAAAAAAGGCGCGCCGATATTTATTACTCGAACGACAAATAATTTTGGCCCCTGGCAGTTTCCGGAAAAAGCTTTGCCGCGCTGGATTACCAACCTTCTTTTGGACGAAAAAATTCCGGTTTGGGGTGAAGGCAAACAGGTACGCGATTGGCTTTTTGCACCGGACAATGCCAAAGCAATCGAATTTGTTCTAGAAAATGGCAAACTTGGCGAAGTCTATAACATCGCGGCCAACAACCGGCCGGAAATCACCAACCGCATGGCAGCAGAAATGTTGTGCAAAGCACTAGATAAAGATTCAAAAGAGTGGATTGAATTTGTGCCTGACCCGCGCCCGGGACATGATTTCCGCTACGCGCTTGATACTTCGAAAATTGAAAGTTTGGGGTGGAAACCCGATCGCAATCCCGAAAAGCAGTTTTCAGAAACCGTAGAATGGTATCAAAAGAATCAGGATTGGTGGAAGAAACGCAAAGCCGAGGCCGAGAGGATTTACAAATGAAAATCTTGATTACCGGTGCTAACGGCCAGCTTGGATTAACACTAAAAGACGTCTTTGCTGGCGATGACTTGATTCTGACTGATAAAGACGAACTTGATATTACAGATGCCAAAGCAGTAGATAATTTTGTCGAGGTCAAAAAACCAGATGTTTTGATCAACGCCGCTGCTTATACCGCTGTTGATCAAGCAGAAATTGATAAGGCGCTGGCAAGGAAAATAAATGTCGATGGTGCCGCTAATTTGGCTTCTGCGGCTAAAAAATTCAACGCGCTATTTTTCCATGTTTCAACCGATTTTGTTTTCGATGGTAAAAAATCCGAACCTTACATCGAAACCGATGAGCCAAAGCCTTTATCCGAATACGGCCGGACAAAGTTGGGCAGCGAAATCGCAGTTGAAAAAATTGGTGGCCGATATTTTATTCTCCGTACCGCTTGGCTTTACTCACCTTTCGGAAAAAATTTTGTAAAAACAATCGCTAGATTGGGCAAAGAAAAAAAAGAACTTAAGGTTGTTTCTGATCAAGTCGGCTGCCCGACATATACTTATGATCTGGCGCTGACAATAAAACAGCTGGCAGTACGCAGTATGCAGTTAGCAGAAATCAGCCAGCCGCCAACTGCCGACAGCAAACCAGAGTTTGGATTATATCACTACGCTGGCGACGGGCAGTGTTCGTGGTTTGAATTTGCACAGGAGATTGTTAAACTCTCGGGCGGCCGGGCCAAAGTTCTGCCGCAAACTTCTTTCGAATATGCCGCTAGTCGAGGCGACGCTATCACTGCCGAGCGACCAGCCTATTCAGTCCTTGATTGCTCTAAAATCAGAAAGCTCGGGATCAAAACTCCGCCTTGGCAGGAATCCTTGAAAAAATGTATTGAAATTTTAAAAGAAAATAAATAACTCTAATAAAAAACATCCGCGGCATAATTGCGGAGGCGGGACAATTGAAATGCAGCCGATCAGGCGACCCTTGAAGATTGGGGTGTGTGAACCGGGCGGAATTGCGGAAACAGCAGTCGATGATGCACGCCCAATTTGATCATTCGCATACGAGTGCCGGCATTTGGCTCTCGCGTCAGCACTCCAATGATGTCGCCGTCCCAGCCCATTGCCCGCACAGCCGTCGCTGTGTCAAGAGAACAAGCCAAGACATCCAAATCTTCGACATCATTTTGGCTAATCTCCGGACGCCCATAGACAAGAACGGTCTCCAGCGGAACTTGAGCGTTGGCCTCAAGGTACTTCCCAACATGTACTGCCAGACTGTCGCAAACCAGATAGACCAAAAGCCTGACCGCCATGGGTCAACACCTCCATGAAATGAAACACCGGACAATATTCTTATAACACATATTTACAGAAGAAAAAAGCCAGGCGGAGGGCCTAGCGGGGTAAGGCGACTGGGCCTTCGGACGTCTGCATCACGGTGTCTTTGTAGCGAGAATCTTGCCTGAATTCTGGACACTCCTCGCAAGGGCACACCGAAATGATGGCTTCTCTTTCGTCAGGATCCAGCCCATGCACGATCTCATCCGCTTCGTCAGTCTGGTGTGTCCAGATTGCTTCCGCGGGGCAGGAATGATCACTTAGTCTAGGACAATCCCCCTTTGGTCGCAATACAGTTGCCAGGGTGTGAACGAAAACACTTTCAGATAATAGCATCAGATCACCACCTCAACCCAAGAATAGCAGAAACCCTTGATTTGACAAGGGAGCTCGAATAAGCTATAATAGAAATAACAAAGTCAAAAGTTAAAAGTCCATAAAGTACAAGGAAAACTATTCGATAGATTCTAACTCAATGAACTTTATACTTTAAAAACTTGATAGGCTTTCGACTAGAAATTTATCAGTAAATTTCGGAGGGAGATGCTAGAAGTTGATATTGATAAAATCCTGCCGGTGACAGAGGCGAGGGATAATTTCAATAAGATTATTGATGAAGTTGAGGGGACAGAACACATGTATGTCCTAACCAAAAACGGCAAGCCATCAGCCGTTGTTGTTGGTGTCAACCACCTCGAGAAGTTGACCGGCAAAACCGCTGATGAGCTAACTTCAATCGTTGAGAAGAAGGCGGACGAAACTCCTGTTGTAGAGGAAGTAAGTAAGCCAACTTCAAATTTAGCAGGTGGGTCCAAACCACCGGCAGCAGTCCCGAGTGAAAATCGAGGGGCAACCGACAGCTTTGCCACTGGACAGTCTATCCAGAGCGGCATGAGCGGCCAGTCGAGTGCGCCGATTGATGTTCCAATTGAAACGGAGGGGTCCGTATCTCCTCCTGAACCTGCGCCAGCACCGACATCGTCAACCCAAAGGGTCCCCTCAGATCCGGGGCCGGGCAGCGTGCCTGCACCGAGCAGAGCCGAGGTGGCAATGCCGGAAGTCGCTTCCAACCAAGCGCCAGCCGCAACTCCAACCGATCCGCCCACCGAAAATGGCGGAGGAGCCGCGTCCAGCGACAGCGACCTGTTTGTCTAATCATCGCCAATCCATCATGAGGTAAGCGATTGTCTGTTTCGAAATCCAAAAAGCGCCCTTAAATTTCGAGGCGCTTTTTTGGTTGATCTGTGTTAATCTGTGCCAAAGATCTGTGTAGTTGAATTGGGTTCTTTTTTAGTTTATTTCTTTATCCGTGTTTTATCCGTGTAACAAATCCGTGTGGTAAGGCTCTTTTTTGGTTCCAAGCTATTTTCTTTTCAAATGTCTAAAAACGTACCAAACAAGGAAGAGTACTACGATTACGGCAATGATTAAATCAAATTTATGAAAGTACGGTTGAAGTCCGGCCCAATTTTCCTTAAGTTTCACACCGGCATAAGTTAGTGCGGCAGTAAAGGGTATCACCCCGATAAAAGTATAGAGTGAAAACTTTTTGAACTCCATTTTTGAGATGCCAGCTGGCAGCGAAATAAACGTCCTAATAACTGGAAGAAGCCGGGCAAAAAAAACCGTGCCTTGGCCATACTTTTGAAAATAGCGATCTGCCGAATCAAGATCGCGCTGTGAAAGTAAAATGTATTTTCCATACTTCTCAACTAACGGACGACCACAACGATGTCCTACCCACCAAGCCAGCCATGAACCGGCCAAATTGCCAATAGAGCCGAAGAGCACCACAATCCAGAAATTCATCTGACCCGTTGCCACCAAAAAACCCGAGAATGGCATAATAAATTCGGATGGAATCGGTATGCAGGCTGACTCAAGCGCCATCAAGAAAAAAATCCCCGGATAGCCGAGATGTGATACTACATAAGTGACAAAATTTGCCAGGCCGTCGATAATCATGAGCTTATAGTAACAAAAATCTCCAGGTAACGCCAGGAGATTTTTGTATTAGTTTGAGGTTATTCTGCTTTTGGTGTTTCTTCATCGGCCTTGGTTGGTTCCTCACCCAATTTGGCAGCTTCAGTATCGGTGTCGGTAGCAGCTCCGACTGTCGGCTCTTTCGGTGCACAATCATCTTCATGTGCGCATCCACAACAACCATGTCCCATATCTGCTCCTTTTCTTTGTTTCTTATTGATTAACAGATAAATTATAGTCCCAAAGTGCCACTTTGTCAATCAGCATCAGTGTTTTCTCCTGCAAAGTTTTCAAGACCTTGGAAACACTTGGGCTAGTTTCTAAGCCGGTGTCA
>CAYHDN010000051.1:0-4721 GCA_964355425.1 uncultured Candidatus Saccharibacteria bacterium | reverse complement strand
TTCCGATCTCGAATATTTTCTCATGCCCAAAGGTTATTTTGCCAGCTATTTTGGAATTGCCAGTTTTGGTTTCGGCCAAAATTCACTAATTTCTACTTCTCAAGCGACGGCTTTCTTGGCCGGGCCAAACCAGCTGGCGTCGTACTTGCTTTTGGCTTTCTTCTACTTGCTTCACCGATATTTTTCATCCGATAGACACCTTTTGGCCGAACCGGATAATTATCTTTTAGTTATTGTTACGGTGGCGATCGGCTTGACCTATAGCCGATCGGCGCTGGTTGGTTTGGCCGTCGCCGCCCTTTGGATGTTTATCTACTTTGGTAAAGAGCAACGAAAAAAAATTATTTATAGCATTTTATTTATTGTTGCCGCCGTCACCTTGGCGGTTTCCTATGCCTTGATGAACGGGGAACTTCTCCGCGATCTTTTGACCCACGGCAGTTCATTCAGCCAGCATCTACTGGCCACAAGAGACAGTTTTTCTCAATTTATCCACGGCGGTGTTGGTAAAATTCTCTTTGGTTTTGGTGTCGGTACTGCCGGTCCGACGGCGCTAAAAATCGGTGGCATTATCACCGAAAATTATTATCTGCAAATCATTTTTGAGGTCGGTTTTGTCGGTTTTGTTTTCTTTGGGCTTTTTATTGCCGGCCTTCTGACAAAACTTTATAGCGGTTCGAAAACCCTATTTTTCGCTTTCATCGCCCTTTTAGTCAACGCTCTTTTCCTCCATATTTTGGCCGACAATCCGGCAATGGCAGTGACAATATTTATTATCGTTGCAACGATAATAAATATCGAGACCAATAATGTAGAGACAACACAGATAACTACACAGACGTGACACAGAAAAATAAAAGGTAGAAACATAACAGATTTATGACACAGAATGGACGCAGAAAAGATGAATACTTGTACGCGGATTTAACGGAAAAGCTAATTGGGTTTGTTTTCAAGATATTTAAGGAGATGGGATACGGTCATCCAGAGAAAATTTATCAAAAGTGTTTTGAATCAGAGCTTTTGGGCGCTGGATTAAAATATCAACGGGAAAAATATTCAAAAATCAAATATGATGGGGAGGTGGTCGGCCGATATTTTTTGGATTTTCTGGTTGAAAATACAATTGCCGTGGAAATTAAGGTTAGACGAGAGATTTACGAAAACGATTGGGTTCAACTTCTAAATTACCTGAAAGCTAGAAATTTAAAGGTTGGTTTGTTGCTAGTTTTCACGAAATCTAAAGTAATAGTTAAGCGTCTAGTGAATTAACTTCTGTGTCATGTCTGTGTAACTATCTGTGTAGTTTCTACATGTAATAATGAATAAGAAAATATTAATTGACGGAAGATTCATAGGTGTCGGCGATTCGATCGGCCGCTACACTTTGGGAGTTTTGACCCATCTTTTAGAAATCGATCAGGAAAATCACTATTCGCTTCTGATCCGTCCGGCCGGCGTCAAACAGGTTAGAGAACACGGCCTTTGGGACAGCGATCGAGTCAAAGTAGAAGTGCAAGATATTGCGCATTATTCTCTTCCGGAGCAAACAAAACTTCTGGTTTGGTTGAATAAAAAGCCCTATGACTTGGTTTATTTTACCCAATTTAACCACCCGATACTTTATCGCAAGCCCTACATCATTACTATTCACGACCTAACGACTTTCGGCTATTTTGGTCAGCAAAATCCGCTGAAAGTTGCCATGTTCAAAAAAGTGATGAAATCGGCAACTTTCGATTCAAAAAAAATAATCACCATCTCGCAAACGACCAAGGATGAAATTTTAGAATATTATAAAGTTGATAAAAAGAAAATCGAAGTGATTTATCCGGGAATTGACGCCAATTATCTCCGGATTGCTAAAATGGATAGCGCTGACCGGATGAAGCTGGGAAATCGCTTCAAAGCGCATTATCAAATCGAAGGCGATTATCTGCTTTACACCGGTATGTGGAAAAAACATAAAAATCTGGCGATGCTCTTAGAAGCATTCGGAAAAATCAATCTGGAAAAAACTGAAGGGAAATTTAAAGATTTGCGGCTAGTTTTGGCTGGACAAATTGATAAAAAAGAACCGGAGATAATTGAACAAATTGAAGAAGTTAACGGCCATGAAATTGAAGAAACCCGCCCTGACGACCCGGTTTTTGTCGCCGGTTTTGTGCCGGAGGAGCTGCTTCCGGCCGCTTATGCCGGGGCGATTGCTTATGTTCAGCCGTCGTTAAACGAGGGTTTCGGACTGCCGCCACTTGAAGCAATGAGTTGCGGAACACCGGTGACCGCCGCCAAGATCTCGGCAACACCGGAGGTTTTGGGCGATGCGGCACTCTACTTTGACCCGGAGAGTCCGGGAGACATGGCCGACAAAATTATTGATTTGGTTTCGAATATGAAATTGCGGTTGGATTTGCAGAAAAAAGGTTTAGAACGGATAAAATTGTACTCATGGCAAGACAATGTCGAAAAAACCCTGAAGATGATCAAGGAAGTTTTGTCAAATAAGCCAAATTAGACCAATTGGACCAATTTTTTTTTGCAAAAAAAAGCGGCCGCGCCCAATTATTTTATTTTGTCGAGGTCACTTTTATCGAGTTCGACAAACTTCAAAATATTATTTAGTGTACCCGGTTTTATCAATTTATGATTTGGAACTATTACAATTTTTTTGTTGCCATTGATTTTTTGCAACTTAATGTGACTGCCTTTTTGACCGACAATTTCAAAACCGGACTTAATCAGCAACTTTATTAAAGTTTTGGCTGAAATTTGCGAGTATTTGGCGATCATCTAACGAACTTTTAATTGCATTGGAACGATAAATTCCCTCTTGATTTCCGGCAACGATGCTTTACCAACATAAAGATCGGCAGCTTCTTTAATATTGCTCATTGCTTCTTCAAAAGTGTCACCTTGTGAGAAACAGCCAGGTAATGATGGAATGGAAACAGAAAACCCGCCATCTTTTTCTTCTTGAAATAGAACAAATATTTCTTTCATGATTATAAATATCAATTATTTGCACAGATGTAAATAGTTTAGTCTGATTAAAAAAAAGCGGCCTCGCCCCCGAAGGGGGAGGACCGCAATGTTGCTTCGTCCTCATTGGGAGATGACGGTGTTGCATCTCTTGCACCAAACAAGAGGGGGATCGGTCTCTCGTTCGGCGTATGCATATTCATACCCGAACTCTGTCCCGAAGCATTCGGGACAATGCTTTTTTTGGCGGCGAAACGTTGTTGCCATGAATGTGACCAGAATGCAGACGGCAACCATGATTTCAGCCGTTGCCCGAGCTGCATCAGCAGAAATCGGGCGGGCTGCGTAGTAGCAGGCAATGGCACTACCGATGGTGGAGATAATACTGAACGCGCGTATCCAGCTACCGCGCATCCAGCAAACGACACAAACGACCAGAAACACGAACGCCAGAATTCCGTAATACATCGTGCTTGCCTCATTTCTTCGTTCTTTGTATTTCTGGGAGTGACGACCCCAAACCTCTCTGGGATTGGGGTCGGTTCTCTTAGTCTCGCCGGAGGCGGGGGTCAGTGTTGGACTGGTCCGTACGGGGACCAGAACGTCACACTGATATGCCAAGGCTCGGACATCGGAGGCTTCGTCGCCTTCACCTCTGATACGTGGAGGTTGATCTCCTCCAGCCGCCAGTATGTCTTGAGGCGGTTGATCGCGCTCGGTAACGACGTTTCTCATCTCGATCTCCAGTTGATGGGGAAGAATTACCCCAGGATTTACAGCATATTCATGAATGCCTAATCTTAGCATGAATGAGTGCGATTGTCAAGATTGTTTTTGAATTTTAATTTTGCTAAGGTCGGAATAAGAATATTTACAGGCTAAAGCTTGGTCTCCGTGTGGAGTGGAGAACAAGCCATTCGACCTGTCCTCATCGTAGTTCAAACTTTAGTTTGTAAAATATATAAGCGCAAATTACTATGCAAAACATCATTTTGGTCTCGACCATTGGTATCTCAATTATAGCAATCATTTACGCTCTAATTCTGTCGCGACTGATATTGAAAAAATCTGCCGGATCGAAAAAAATGGCTGATTTAGCCACAGAACTATCCGGTGAGCTTGATCAAAAACAGCTAAAAAATCTCAAGGATTTTGCCATGGTGACGATTGTCGTATCAACCACCTTGATTTATGTTTTTGGCTGGCAGGTCGCCGCTGGCTTTTTCGTTGCCAGCGCCATTTTTGCCCTGGTTGATTATTATCTACTTGGCTGCAACACTAAATTTGCCGTCCGGACTGCACAAGCGGCACGGGAAGATACCACTGCCATATTCAACTTTGCCCGCAATTCCTCTGTTTCTTCATCGCTGCTACTAATTGCGGTTGGAACACTAGTTTTGGGCGGAATTTATTTTGCTTTTTGGAATTTGAATATGATATTGGCTGTGGCGCTTAGTGCAACAATAGTTTCGTTTTTTTCCTGGCGAAGCGGAAAATCAGCCGTTTTCGCTAGTGGAATTGTTCTTCCCGTTGCGGCCATCGCCATTGGTGAACATTGGTTTAGGCTTACGGGAAACAAAACTGCTGAAATTTTTCCACTTGCCGTTTTTTTCGCGCTTAACTTTCGCGCGTGTTGTTGGCGTGTTAGCACGCTTGCTCATCGCCGCCGCTCCCACCACTCCGCCAACTTGTAGCCGATGATCTGCCCGCCCACGCCGCCGCCGACAGCACCGATAGCGAAG
>CAYHDN010000050.1:0-4787 GCA_964355425.1 uncultured Candidatus Saccharibacteria bacterium | reverse complement strand
ATTCGTTCTTTAGAACTTTAATGAAAATATCACTCGGCATGTTAACCCGGCCGATTTGTTTTCCCGACGCTTTCAGGTCGGGATCCCGTATCCCCCCGATGGTCATCGGGGGGCATCGGGACATTTTAACTACGATTTTAACACTTGAATAAATGTATCGCTAGGAATTTGAACCTTGCCAACTTGCGCCATCCGCTTTTTACCCTTTTTCTGCTTATCTAAGAGCTTATTCTTGCGGGTGACGTCCCCACCATAAAGCTTAGCAGTAACATCTTTGCGCATCGCCGAAACTCGCTCGGAGGCGATGATTGTACCGCCGATTGCTGCTTGAATTTTGACTTCAAAGTTCTGGCGTGGGATTAACTCCTTTAGCCGTTCAACAATTCTTCTCGCCTCTGCCTGCGCTTTCGGCGTATATACTATAAAACTCAAAGCATCAACCTTGTCTTCGGCAATTAAAATATCTATTTTTGACAAATCAGCCGCTCTCCAACCCAAGATTTCATAGTTCATCGAAGCATAACCTGAGGAAACAGTTTTAAGCTGGTCATAAAAATTGACAATTAATTCTGCCAAGGGAATCTCATATTTCAAAATCGCCCGGCCATCATCAAAGTACTCGGTGTTTTTATAAGTTGCCCGTTTTTTTTGGGCGATATCCATCACGGCACCAATGTAATCTTTGGGCGTAATAATTTCCAACATTGCCCACGGTTCAGAAATTTCCCGATAGACATTTGCTTCCGGCATATCCGACGCTCGCTCGACCACATCCTCTTCGCCATTATTTTTCACTATATGATATTCGACAGTCGGTGAGGTAATAACGATATCTAAATTAAATTCGCGTTCCAGACGCTCGCGGATAATATCCATGTGCAGGAGCCCCAAAAAACCGCAACGGAAACCAAATCCCAAAACCTCCGAGCGCTCCGGTTCGTAGGAAAGGGAAGCATCATTTAATTTTAATTTTTCAATCGCGTCTTTTAGCTCCGGATATTTGTCGCCTTCTCCTGCATAAATCGAAGCAAAGACATAGGGCTTAACTTGTCGGTACCCAGGAGCAGGGGAGAGTGCTGGCTCTTTTTTTAAGGTGATGGTATCACCGACAGCAGCCTGCGAAACCTCCCTAAATCCGGTAACGCAGTAACCAATTTCTCCCGCTGATAGGGGAGAGCGTGATTTTAATTTAGGCGAAAAAACTCCGACATCCTCTGCCCTACCCTGACTCTTGGTCTGCATTAAAAATATCTCATCATTTATTTTTATTTGCCCATCAAGGACCCGAAGATAGGCGACTACTCCGCGGTAGGGATCATAATTTGAATCAAAAATTAGCGCCTTGAGTTTACCATCTACTTCCCCTTTCGGCGCCGGCACTCGTTTGATGATTTCATTTAAGATATTTTCGACGCCTTCGCCAGTTTTGCCAGAAGCCAGAAGAATTTCTGATTCGCTACAGCCCAAAAGTTTAATGATTTCATGTTCGACCTCCTCCGGTCGTGCCGCCGGTAGATCAATTTTATTTAAGACCGGAATAATTGTTAAATCGTGTTCGATTGCGGCATAAAGTGTTGATAATGTTTGGGCCTCAATTCCCTGAGTTGCATCAACCAAAAGAATTGCGCCTTCAACAGCAGCAAGTGACCGCGAGACCTCATAAGAAAAATCAATATGACCGGGAGTATCAATCAAATTCAAAATATGGCCGGCATATTCCATCCGAACCGGCGCCAACTTGATTGTTATCCCGCGTTCCCGTTCCAAATCCATCGTATCCAACAGCTGTTCCTTCATATCACGTTTTTCTACCGTATGAGTTAACTCTAACATTCGATCAGCTAGTGTCGATTTTCCGTGATCAATATGAGCGATAATGCAAAAATTTCTTATTTTTTCTAGTTCCATGGATAAAATATACCATTTCGGAGCTCAAAAAGCTAGACAAAAACATTTTCTTCTGCTATAAATAACATATTCTGACATTGAGGTGGATTATGTATAGAGTACTGCAGCAATTAGGCCCAGATGATCCAGAAGAGATCTTCGACGACGAAAACCCAAAACTGGCCCTGGCGGTCTGCCTACGACCACCAGAAAAACACCAATTCCTGGGCGCAGCGTTTCCCGGCAATCCACCCGAAACAATCGAGTTGGAGACTGTATCACTCGACTACCTGGTGACCGAGATCGAGAAGGGTAGGCTGTTCGTCGCCCACTTCCATCGCCCGGGCGATAACTATGGGGTGCACAACAAGCATCAGTTAATTCGGAAGAGGTAGCCGTTCGGCGCGAAGTTTGCGCCGTTTTTTTATCGACTATATTCCTTTTCCGTGTTCCCCCTTTCAATGTTCTACTTTCACGCTAAAAAGTTTAGTTACAACATAAACGATCGTTTAGATAGTAACTAAATTTTCAATTCAAATTTTTGAAATACTCTTTTTTCAAAATTCCACGCTTAATGAATTCTTCAGCAAATATTTTTTCACCCTGGAGCACCGAAGCTCGTATCATTGTGACAAATTTCCCAATTTTTAGTCCACCAACCAAAGCCAATATGTCCTGTTCACACTCAAACGGGTAAACATAAACACTTTTTTGGACATGAATAAAACCGTAATGTAAGATTTTTCGGCGCAAGAAATTTCGCACCCCTTTCAACTTTTCAGGAATATCAAAGATTAAAACTACCCAAAAACCATCCCAATGATCGGGTATTTCTGGCTTAGTTTCCTCTTCGATCAAATGGCCTATTCCCTTTTTGGTAATTTGGTAAATTCTTTGACGGTTTTCGAAAACACTCTCGATATATCCGTATTTGGCAAGATAATAAATTCTTTCGCGAACTTCCTCCTTGTCAATATTTCGCTCTTTGAGATAGTTATAATAATCTTTCCTGTAAATCGAAGAAGCTCCATGAAAAGCAGCAACAAAATCAACTAAGGTTTGCAAAGTTTCAATCGCCGTCAATTTGATAATTTCTTTTTGATATTTCTTCATAAATATTGGGTACAACGTAAACGATCGTTTATGTATTGACTAAAAGTTTAGAATAATAGAGAAGAATATTAGAGTTATAAAGATGGTTAAATTCTTAAGCTCTTTAGAATTTCAATGTCATTTTCCTCTTCCGAGGATTTCATATTTGGAGTTTCGACGATGCCGGGGAGACCCTTAAGGCGCGGGTGATTGACAATTCGCTTGAACCCTTCGAGACCAATGTAGCCCTTACCAATATCAGCGTGGCGGTCACGATTTGAAAAAAGCGGCGCGGCGCTGTCATTCAAATGCAAACATGCCAACTTATCAAGCCCAATTAATTTATCAAATTCAGCTAGGGTTTCCTCTAATCCTTTTTCCGTCGCCAGATTGTAGCCGGAAGCAAAAGCATGGGCGGTATCGAGCGTCACTTTCAGACGAGGAGATTTTACCTTGTCAATAATTGCTGCCAATTCTTCAAATTTATCACCAATAATATCACCGGCGCCGGCAGAATTCTCCAATATCAGAGCTGGCTTTTCACTGGCAGCAAGAATTGTTTTAATACCAATGACGATTTTATCGATGACTTCAGATAACTTTTTGCCCTTGGTTGAGCCGACATGAAAATTTACTCCGAGCGCCCCCAATTTTTGCGCCTTATGCATTTCATCAATTAGCGATTTGATTGATGCTTCATAGAAAAAGGGGTTACTAGATGCGAGATTAATGAGATATATACTGTGGATAACTATCGGCTCAATTTTGGTTTTTTTGTTTAAATCAACAAATTTGTTAATTTCTTTTTCCGGAATTAAAATTGGGTTCCAGCGCTGCGGCGGATTGGCAAAAATTTGCATACATTGACAACCAACTTCCTCCGCCCGCTTTATCGCGTCGGAAAATGGATCGGCTGTAGAAATATGGGCACCAAACAACATAAGTCTATCAAGTTAAAAGTTTATAAAGTCTATAAAGTCCATTGAGTTTGGATCTATTTAATTCCATGAACTTTCAACTTTACGAACTTTATGAACTATCGCAATATTATCTTGTTCAATTTATTGTAATCGGATAAATTAATAAATTCAACTTTTGAACTCTGTGTGTCTAGTGTCGCCGCCATCATTAGAAGTCCAGCCGGGAGTTTTAGGATTTTAGTTTTACCGATATAGGCCACTCCCCAATAACGATGCTGATGGCCGGAAATTTGAATTTTGGGTGCACTTTTTAGCTCGACACTCCCGTCAATTTCAGAGTGATCAAATTTGCGGTAATTCTGAAAAGTTTTTGGTGGTATATGAGATAAAAATATACTATTTTCAACATCTTTTTGCGGAATTTCCGGCAGAAAAATGCCGTGACCCCAAAGATCAGGAACACCACCCATGCCAACAATTTTCTCGCTTCCAAATTTAACCTTTTTGTTCTCAACTGAAGTTAATCCAGCTTGCAATAGTTTATATGCCTCGCCAACATCATTGTTGCCCGGAACCCAGAATATCGGCACGCCGGCCTTTTCGATAATTGCCAAAAACCTTTCGGCATATTCCATTTCCCGTCCGGCATTTAAAAGATCGCCGGGAAAAAGTATCAAATCGAAATTTTTCGAGGCAAGAATGTTCTCCAACGCCGTCAAAAAATCAATTTTTGCATGCAAGTCGGAAAAACAGAGCGCTTTCACTTCACCTCCTTGATTACATGAAGTTCAATGTAGCCGTCGGCAGTTTGGATTTCCTGCGCAATCATACCCTTCTCGGCAATTGTACTATTTAAGTTTTTGTCAAAAGTTGATTCTATTTTTTCTT
>CAYHDN010000049.1:0-4789 GCA_964355425.1 uncultured Candidatus Saccharibacteria bacterium | reverse complement strand
CTAACAGCTTTCAGGCTGGTGGACATCCAAGTAAAGATTGGTTTGATAAATTGCCAAATACCACAACTCACATTATTTTTGATTTTTCCGATGGCTCAAAATTGTTTTTTAATGATATGCGGAAATTCGGTTGGATTAAGATTTTCAATAGCAAAGAACTCAAAGGAAAACTGTCGGATGAATTGGGAATCGAGCCGTTTGATAAGGAATTTACTAGTGCTAGACTAGCAGAAATAATCAAATCAAAACCGCGCTGGAATATTAAAAAAGTCCTAACTGACCAAACTTTAATTTCCGGCATTGGCAATATTTATGCCGATGAAGCTTTGTTTTGGGCAAAAATTTTGCCGACACGGTTGGCAAAAGTTATTACCGATGATGAAATATTAAAATTACAATCATCAATTATCAAAGCACTGGAAATCGGCTTAAAATACGGCGGCTCATCAGAAAACACCTATGTTAAAATTGATGGCAGCCGTGGCAAAGCACAGGAGCATTTTCAGGTTTATTCCCGTGAAGGTAAACAATGTAGTTGCGGCGGAAAAGTAAAAAAGATTAGATTAAATGGCCGCGGAACACATTTTTGCCCCGCCTGCCAGAGCTAAGTTCAAGCTTTGCGGGCAGGTGAAAGTTGTCAGAAATAATAAAGGAGAATTATGACTATGAAGCCAGAAACTGGTTCGTTTGGAGAAGATCCGTCTCTCTCGGACGCAGAAAGAGTAGAGCAAAAAATAAAACAGGAAAATGCAATATTTTTAAGCCAAGACGTTTCCGAAGCCGGAATGTACTTTGATTTTTTAGCCAGATTCGAAGATTTTTTTACAAAGCAATGCCGGGTAGTGGCTGGGAAATTACCTCCCGATGAAGATATTTTTAATACTGAAAAGTATAGACATTGGTTTAACAATTCACCGATAGCGATTCCCTCTTTTTTCAATGCCCCAGAAGCAGTTAGAACAAAAATTGGCAGTTTGATGGCTGCCAAGTTTGTTACGAACTATGAAATTCAAGATGTTGGTTGGCCTGGCACCTCGCTGTTGTCTCGCGAAGGGAGCAAGGGTGCTGTAGAAGCTATTGATGCTCATCGATTAATTGCAAGTTCTATGCAAGAACTTACTGATAGGCTTAATGGTGACCTGGATTTAGTTAAGCAATTACAACAAATGAGCACTGAAGAATATATCAACTGGCTTATCGAACAGAATTTAATTCCTGAGACATCGTCTTCGGTTGATATCCCCCAGAGGTCTAAAACTTTTGAAGATATGCTTCACAAGTTGACTGCTTTGCTTTCAGCCAAGGTTCCAAATTTTATTGATGCAGCAGAATATGGCTCTAACTCATCATTTTCTCTTAGTTATGACAGACCAATTTTAAAAGATGGAGAACAGGCTGGCTCTTTGAGGTTGTCGGCAAGTAAGCAGTCAGGTGGTGGAATTGTTTTAACACTGGACCATCCAACTTCTGGGATTGTAAAAATTATTGGTGGAAGTCCAGTCGGCAGATGGGTTCCATATGATGAATTTGCTGAAAAGGTTGATACTGAATTGCAGCCCGCTTTGGATGAAGTTTTTAGCAATGCAGATTAGGAGACAAAATGAAAGACATTATTGCAGTTGTGTTGGCGGCGGGGAAGGGGACAAGAATGGGTGCCGCCGACCGGCCGAAGGTGATGTACCCCGCGCTTGGCAAACCGATCGTTGAGTATTTAATCCAAAGCGTTAAAGATGCCGGCGTTTCTGATGTTGTTTTGGTTGTCGGTTTTATGCAAGAACAGGTGCGGGATTATTTTAAGGATCAAGTTCAATATGTAGAGCAGTTTGTGCAAAAAGGTACGGGTCACGCCGTGATGATGGCGAAGGATTTATTAAAAGGTAAATCCCATGCGGTGATTGTGAGCTATGGTGATATGCCACTTTATAAGACCGAAACAATTAAAAAACTAATCGAAAAGTTTAACATTGAAAAACCGACGATTGCGATGGTAACGGTTGATTTACAGGACCCAAGTTTTTGGGGTTATAGCCGTGTGATAAGAGACGAGGGAGGGAATATAATCGCCACTGTCGAAAATAAAGATTGCACAGAAGAACAGCTTTTGATTAAGGAATCCAATCCAAGTTTTTATATTTTTGATGCCGATTGGCTTTGGGATAATTTAGGCAGAATTGGAACTAATAATGTGCAAAAAGAATATTATTTACCTGATCTAATTTCAATTGCTGCCAGTCAGGGTAAAAAAATCTCTAGTATTAAAACCGAAACCGAAGACGAGGTTCTGGGAGTTAACACCCCAGAGCAGTTGAAAAAAGTCGAAGGGATTTTGAAAGCAAGATGAATGTCAAAACCTCCGGTATTATTATCAAAAGAATGAACTATGGCGAGGCGGATAGAATTCTGACAATTTTGACATCCGATCATGGCAAGATCAAAGCTATTGCCAAAGGTTCACGAAAAATCCTCTCTAAGTTGGGCGGGTCGCTTGAACCGTTTTGCTTAGTTGATTTTATTTTTCACGAGGGCAAAAGTTTCTATATTGTCACATCGGCGATTGTTCAAAATCATTTCGAAAAAGTTCATTTTGAAATTGATAAAACCGCCAAAGCGTTTTACATCGGCGAACTACTTGATAAATTTTTAGAGGAGAAACAAAATCATCCGGAAGTTTTTGAATTATTTTCAAGGTATTTGGAAAATTTAGAAAATGCCGATGACCCGATTTTAATCCCGGTTTTCTCGGCCAAAATTTTGGAAGCAGTTGGTTTCAAGCCGGAAGTATCGGAGTGCTTGCATTGCCGGCAGAAATTACAACCAACCCAGAACTATTGGGATGATGTTGAGGGTGGCGTAATTTGCCAGGACTGCCATGATAAATTCGGCCACGGCCAGAAAGTTAGCAATGATATTATTAAAATTTTGCGACTGATTTTCTCACCAGAATTTAAAGTCGGCTCGAAAATTAACATCAATGACAAATACAAAAATCAAACTGGAGCAGTTTTAGAGAGCTACATTGAAGGCGTTCTCGAACGCGAACTCAAAAGCAAAAAATTTATGAAAGATATGATCAATTCAAGTAAAAACATATTTTAAACCAGAAACAATTTAGAAACACTACCACATAATATGTACGATCGTCCTATTTGTATGGTAATGTATAAATATGAATAAAAGAGTGGTTAGAACTACAAAAAGAGAAAAATTGAAAAAAGTTTCTAAAGATGTTGGAATTTTTATTTTGGAAATGTTGATTAATATCCCCGGTTCGCTGGCTCACTCCTTTTTGGATCCGAAAGGGTTTTATCAATATATAGAATTGGAAGGATATATTGTCGATCGTTTTTCAGACAGATTGAAAGATTTGGAGAAGCGTGGCTTTATAGAAATTAATAATAATTCAGTATCGATTACTAAAAAAGGGAAAATCAGGCACTTGGAGAAGTCAAAAAACAATAGTCGAGACGGCAAGTGGAGATTTTTATCCTTTGATATTCCGGAGGTGCTACGAATTAAGAGGAATTATTTCCGCCGGTCAATTAAACGGATTGGCTACAAACAGGTTCAGAAAAGTTTGTGGGCCTGTCCGTTTGTAAAGGCCGATGAAGTTGATTTGATAATTGATGAACACAATGTTCGAAACTACATCGCTTATTTTGTCGTGGAAAAAACCGATATAGAAGATCATTTGCAGAAATTATTTAAAACACCATAAAAAGTGTACGATCGTTTAAGTTTCATGGGATATTTTTATGAGTATAATTTATTTTATAATTAGCAACTGTGGCGAAGATATGATAGGAGATAAAAAAGCCACCTGCCAATTATGGCGGTGGCGCAGTCGTTTCGCGCTCTCGCTCAAGCACAGTTAGTTTGGCCTTCTCGGCCTTATCTTGGTTGTCGAAGAAGTAGGCGTAACGACGCCACTCGTAATCCGGATGAAGGTATCTGGTTTTGTTGCCATTGCCTCGGGCAACAAACCACTTGTCATGATACATCTCGCCGGTATGTTGGCAAACTTCAATTGGTCTGCTTCCAGTCGCCACCGTAGCAACAACTCCTTCGATTCGATCTGGGTAAAATTATACGATTATAGTCAGTTTATGTCTACTTAATAAAAAAAAACGCCATTGCCCGGATGGGGACAATGGCGCCGGTCCGATGAGCGTGAGCGGAGGCCCACGTTAGGCCGTTCAGGTGTAGCGACTAGCAGCCGGCGTGGTAAGCCATGCAGGCCTTGTACAGGGTGGTCAGGCATTCGATGAAGTATGTGTCATCGCTTCTGTCGAACACCATCCACGGTGTGCTGCAGTGCCCGGCGGCCTTGTAGTCAAGCCAGCCGTGACGCTTCTGCGCACGGGCCATGTCGAGTGACAGGCCGACGTGGTAGATCTGGGTGGTGACAGCGCCGATACGCAAGCCTTCGCCCCCCCCGATCTCCTCCATGACCCGATCGATGACCCCGTCATTGCCGGAGCGCGCGTCATCCTTGTGAATCGTGAGGATCGGCAGATCAGGATAGATCTCGTGGATGTACCGCTCTGCGGCAACGACGAGATGGAACTCGATCTCCGCGTCAGGTTGATGCTTCTTGACATAGTCCAGCTCCTTCTCTTCCGGCTTCAGAGGCCGGCTGGAGCCGGCGATCACGATCGACTTGTCAACGAGCAGCTTGTTGTTGAGCATCTGGTTGACGATGTGCCCAGCGCGGTCCAGGGGGGACATGCGTGCTCCTCCTGGAGCGATAGCATAGTCAACCCTGCCGGTCAGGGGGGTCTCGCCGCAGATC
>CAYHDN010000048.1:0-5145 GCA_964355425.1 uncultured Candidatus Saccharibacteria bacterium | reverse complement strand
GAGTGCTGGGCTTGGCCCAGAACAACAAGTGTAGCTGATATCAAGCCGGTTGAAACGACCATGATTGCAGAGTGGTCAAGAACCGCATAGGAAAGCGCCGAGTGTACCAGCCCAAAAACAATCACCAAGGCTAGAGACCCAGCTTTGGCCAGAAAAGATTGGAAATAGCCAAAGCAAAATGCCGAAATGAACATCACTATCATCGTCGAACAGATGATCATGCTTAGCACCCCTACTATCATCTCCTTTTGTGTCCAAAATAATACCATAGATGTGCTTGAAATGCAACACAGCTTTGATTTTGGTGAGTTTTTTTGTTAGAGATTATCCCCACACTGCAACACTCTATTGTGTTGATACAAAGGGAATAATCTCTATTATAGAACACTAAAAAAACCGCCCGTGAAGTTGTCCTGTCACCGTGTTCCTTTCGGTCAGCCAAGGTACGATATTCGACACTGAAAATAAAAAAACGCCAAGCGCCGAAGCGCAAGGCGGTGGTTCATAGAACCGGTGCGGGGCCTGATGGCTTGGACTGTCGATATCGGACTCGGTTGGCGACATTGTGGGCCACCACGCGAAGCCTGCGTCGTTCCAACCACCTGATAAACCAGCGCATCAGTTTCACCTCCAATCTTGGTTGAATGATAGCAGATAATGAATTGACCAGCAAGATGACTTTGAATTTAGGAAGTTTTTTGCTAGAGTAATTTTAAAGGAAGTAAGTACACAGATCCATAGCACAGATAATGCACAGATAAAATCATGCTCGCATCTGTGTTGATCTGTGCAAACGATCAGTGTGATACCATCATTATTATGAATTTGCGGAGCAAATTATGGCGGAACTGGGAAAAACTGAAGAGGATTTGATCAAGTCTAGAAAAGATAAACGGGCAAAACTTGAATCTCTTGAAATTGAGACATATCCGGCAAAATCGGAACGTAATTATATAGTGGAGAAAGTGTTAGCTTCGCAGAAAGAGTTCATTGCCGGTGGCGAAGAATTGAAACTTGCCGGGCGGCTAACGGGGATGCGCGGACATGGCGCAATTATCTTTGCTGATTTGGTTGATGAGAGCGGAAAACTTCAACTTTTGTTTAAGTCTGATGCTTTGGGCGATGATTTTAAACTGATTGATCTTTTGGATGTCGGCGATTTTATTCAAGTTGCTGGCAAACTCTTCATCACTAAAGCTGGAGAGACAACACTAGAAGCTTCAAGCTTCAAGCTGTTGACTAAAAGCTTGCGACCGCTGCCGGAAAAATGGCACGGGCTAACGGATACTGAAACCCGCTATCGAGCGCGCTACGTTGATTTGATTGTCAACCCGAAAGTAAAAGAATTATTCTACAAACGATCAAAAATTATTGCCGCGCTACGGAATTTCTTAGTTAAAAATGATTTTCTAGAAGTTGATACGCCAACACTCCAGCCGATCGCCGGCGGCGCGGTAGCAAAACCGTTCAAAACTCATTACAATGCTTATAATCGCGACGTATTTTTACGAATAGCGCCCGAGTTATATTTAAAGCGTCTAATAGTAGGCGGATTTGAGAAAGTCTTTGAATTTGCTCGCTGTTTCCGAAATGAAGGCGTTGATGCGACTCACAATCCAGAGTTTACCAACTTGGAATTTTACTGGGCATACACTGATTACGAAAAGCTAATGGAATTTACCGAAGAGCTGATGAAAAATTTAGTCAAGGAAGTTTTTGGTAAGACCGAAATTGAGATCGGTGGCAAACTTGTTGATTTTAGTAAGAAATTCCCGCGAATAACTTTTGACAAATTGACTGATGGCAAAAATAGTGATGAAGCTTTCAAAAATGCCGTTAGAAATATCACTGAGCCAACCTTTGTTATTGATCATCCAATAGAAATATCACCACTGGCAAAAAAGAAAGATGCGAGTACTGTCGAGAGGTTCCAATTAATTCTTAGCGGACTGGAAGTCGTTAATGCTTTCTCAGAATTGAATGATCCGGTTGATCAAAAGATGCGTTTCGAAGAACAAACTGAAAGAAAAGAAGACGGCGAAAAGCATCCCTATGACGAAGATTTCATTAAAGCTCTGGAATACGGCATGCCGCCGACTGCTGGTTGGGGAATGGGAATCGACCGGATGGTGATGTTACTCTGCGGCGCAAAAACTCTTCGCGAAATATTATTATTTCCCTATATGAAACCGGAAAAGGAGAAAGATGCTTGATATTGAACTTATTCGAAAAGAACCGGAAGTTATTAAAAAGGCCATCGCCCGCAAGGGTGCTGATCCGGCATTAGTCGACGAAGTGATTTTAATTGACCGCAATCGCCGCCGAGTGCTATCGGAGCTAGAGCGGGCGCAGTCAGAGTTAAATCGGGTATCGAAAGATATCGCCAAACTTCATAGTCAGCAAAAAATTGATGCAATTAATGAAGCCTCGGCTCACTCCGCCAAAGTTGCCGGGCTAAAACCGGAAGCCGATGCGGCACGAGAGGAATTCTTGAAGATTATGCTAATCGTTCCTAACCCGCCGGCCGAGGGCGTTATTGACGGCAAAGGTGAAAAAGACAACAAAGTAAATCGCAGTCACGGCACGCCGACAAAATTTTCTTTCAAACCGCGTGATCATGTTGAGCTGGGCGAAAAGCTGGATATAATTGATACTGGGCGGGCGGGAAAAATTTCCGGATCCAGATTTTATTTTTTGAAAAACGAGCTGGTTCAATTGGAATTCGCCCTGGTTCAATATGCGCTGGAGATTTTGACCGCGGAAAAATTTATCCCAATGGTCGTGCCGGTACTCTTAAATCGCGAAGCAATGACCGGTGCCGGATACTTGCCGGCCGGCGAGGAAGAAATCTATAAGACCCAGGATGATTTATTTTTGGCCGGCACTTCGGAGCAGCCACTAGCTGGCTACCATAAAGATGAAATTCTTGAAGAAAAAGTTCTGCCGATTCGCTATGCCGGATTTTCCAGCTGTTTCCGCCGTGAAGCCGGTTCGCACGGCAAAGATGTCCGGGGGATTTTACGCGCTCACCAATTCGACAAAGTCGAGATGTTTTCATTTTGTGCACCAAAGGATTCCGAGAAAGAGCATGAATATTTGGTGTCGCTGGAGGAAAAAATTGTTGCCGGCCTTGGAATTCCCTATCAAATAGTCGATATTTGTGCCGGTGACCTCGGCACACCAGCAGCGAAAAAATATGATCTGGAGTGCTGGATGCCGGGCGAAGAGGCTTACCGCGAAACTCATTCCTGCTCGAATTGCACCGATTTTCAAGCCCGTCGGCTAAACATCCGCCATCGCGACAAAAGCGGCCAAGTAGCAATCCTTCACACACTTAACGGAACAGCCATTGCCATCGGTCGGATGCTAATTGCTATAATGGAAAATGGTCAACAGAAAGACGGCAGCATAAAAATCCCGGAAGTGCTGTACAAATGGTTGTCGTTTAAGGAAATTAAAAGGTAGTAAAAACTCCCACAGATATTACATCACAGATAAGGACCGATAAAACCATTTGTGGAAATCTGTGAACAACTATCCGTGAGAGTCTATATTCATTATTAATGTATGAAGGAGGTTCAAGTGCAAATTAATGTTTCGACTAAAGATGTAATTATCACCGCCAAACAAAAACGCTACATTGAAAAAAAAGTTAATCGCCTAAATAAATATTTGAAACACGAAAATCCGGTGACCGCCGACGTTGTTTTTATTGATGACTCTGGGCCGAACAAAAGCGGTGTGACGCAAACGGTTAAAATCGACGTTAATTCTCCCCATTTTGCTGTTCATGTTGAGGAGAAAAAGAATAATGTCATGAAAGCTTTTGCCAGAGCGATGGGTGCAGCCGAACGGCAAGTGCGCGATAAGCACAAACAGGAGATTCAAAAATCCCGCCGTGGCGGCCGGTTTGATAAGGTTTTTGGTATTATTGGTAAGTTTAGACGGAAGAAAAAGTGACGAAGTCATCCTGAGCGAAGTCGAAGGATCTATTCTATTGATATAAAAAAGCGGGCGGCCTTTCGGGGCTGCCCGTTGTGGTTCGGTGTTCAAACCAGCGGGATTGACATACATCTGGTCCCAGTTCGATCGGACCAGTGGACAGTAACATCTCTCCCTTCCATTAATGCTTTGGCGATCGACTCAGCGTCACGTCCCACTCCACGTCTCAGAGTTGGTGTTTCATCAGGCAGATTTCCCCCAGTAACATGCCGGATATCCAACGTTCTGGCCTTCAGAAGTTTCTGCGCTATCTCAAGCGGATCAAGACTAGCTACCGGATGGATCTGTTTGATGTTGAAAATGTAGACGCGGCTCTTGCGCATGCCGGCTCGCTCCTTTCAGTTCGCCAAAATTATAGCTATTATAGCTAAAAATGTCAATAGTGTCAAAATTTTTTTCGTAGACCAGACTTTAGTCTGGAATATTCACACTGAAGTGTGGGCTACGGGTTGTCTTATGTAGACCACGATTTATCGTGTTAATACACAAGCTAAAGCTTGGGCTACAAATGGAGACTCAAGCATTGAGAAAGTCGGCGGTTCGTGATAGAATTGGAAGCAGAAAGGTAGTGTACACCCACAAATTTATGTCACAAATCTACACAAATAAATCATTAGTGATTATTAGTGAAGTAGATTAGTGAAAGTACGCATCCACCTATGTCTTTATTTTCTAAATTTTTTGCTGATTCGTCGCAAAAGGTAGTTGGCCGCTACAAGAAGTTTTTAGTTGACGCAAACGGTTTTGAAGATGAACTAAAAAAGAAATCAGACGAACAACTTAAAGAATACACACAGAAATACAAGGATCGGGTATCGGGAATTGAGAATGTTGAAGATCAGGAAAGAATACTGGAAGAAATCAAAGCGGAAGCTTTTGCTGTTGTCCGTGAGGTCGCACGCCGAGTTTGGGATGAGCGGCACTTTGATGTTCAGTTAATCGGCGGCGCCGTGCTACATTCCGGTCAGATTGCTGAAATGAAAACCGGTGAAGGAAAAACTTTGGTTGCAACGTTACCATTATATTTGAATGCTTTAACTGGCCGCGGCGCGCACTTGGTTACAGTCAATGATTATCTTTCCAAAAGCCAGGGCGAGGGAATGGGCGAAATTTACAATTTTTTAGGACTTTCGGTTGGGATTA
>CAYHDN010000047.1:5062-5318 GCA_964355425.1 uncultured Candidatus Saccharibacteria bacterium | reverse complement strand
AGGGTTTGGCTGTTCGCCAATTAAAAGGGTACGCGAGCTGGGTTCAGAACGTCGTGAGACAGTAGAACATGTGCTGTCTATAAATTTGGCTATATGCTGGGAACTCTGTAGTCCTAATAGGACTTGTAGTATCTGGTGATACTTTGTATTATAGAAGTATGTTACAAAGTGAAAATTCATCCAGTGCAGATGATCAGCAGGAAAGGTCAAAAGAGTTTTTGCGCGGGTACGTTTGTGGTTTGGTTGATGGTGAAGG
>CAYHDN010000047.1:0-5052 GCA_964355425.1 uncultured Candidatus Saccharibacteria bacterium | reverse complement strand
TCATATCGCTTTTGCGATAAGAAATGATTTGCCTAAAGGAATTTCCGTAATTCCAGAGTTTCATGTTTCGCAAAATTCCGAAAGCCGAAACGTTCTAGAACTCATCAAAAGGGTTCTGGGCTGTGGCTACATTAAACCAAATCATCGGAATTCAAAGGATGAAACTTTTGTTTATGTTGTTCGAGACAGAATCGATCTAATGACAAAAGTTGTTCCATTCTTTGAATTCAATCAGCTTTCGACTTCTAAAAAACAAGATTTTGAGATATTCTCCTCCATTGTCCGGATGATTTGCAATGGCAAACATAAAACTTTGAGTGGAGTAAAAGATATTATAAATCTGGCCTATAAAATGAACGCTGGTGGAAAGAGACGTATTCGCAAGAAAAAAGAATTAATATCTCTTTTGAAATCCTCAACGACTATATGCCAAAAGCCGATGAACATCGGCTAAGATATAGTCTAAACTGAATAGCGATATTCAGATCCAGCCCTTTCATCTCCAGTATTTTCTCTGGGATGGAAGGGGTTGGTAGCTTATGATTCATATCATAATTTATCGATTCGAAAGAGCTGGACGCCACAGATAAATTTCAGTGAATGATGTGGTTATCAAGTAATAGATTGTCGGTCCTAATCTGCTGTAGGCGTAAAGACTTGAGTGGTGCTGTCCCTAGTAAATTTTTGCTACTTCATAAAGTAATTTATGATGACAAATCGGCTAATAACGGTGAAACCTTTAGAATTTCTGGCCCGTTGATAATCATTTTGCACTTCGGTCCCGCAAAATGGTACAATACACCTGCCTGACGGCAGGCAGGCTTGAGGACCAAGATGAATAAAGGCAATACCGTGGGAAGTCGGTCTAAAAATGATTTGGCTTATATCGCTGGTTTTTTAGATGGCGATGGTAGTTTGATGCTTCAAATTAAGCGTCGAACTGATAGCAAGCTTGGTTTCCGAATAATGGCAACTATTTGTTTCTATCAAAGTTCGGCACATAAAGAATCATTGGCATGGATACAAACCATTTTGCAGTCCGGATATTTAACGGATCGCAATGATGGAATAACTGAACTTAGAATTAATGGTTTTGGAAAAGTTGCTGAAATTTTAGCAGAACTTAAACCATTTATTCGGTTCAAAAAAATTCAGGCGAATGCATTGTATAAGGCATCAAAACTATTAAGCGAAAAATCATTCAAATTTTTTTCTTTAGAGAATAAAAATTTGTTGGTAAGTGCAATTCTTGCAATTCAGAATAATAACTATAAATCAGGCAATAAAAAGCGCAAGAGTGAGCTTATTAAAATTTTAGGCTTGACCCCGTAACGACTGAGGCTTTAATACCAAGACTTCAGGTTAAATCTGAGGTAATACGCCGACTCCGTAATAGTTTGGCTAACGGAGAAGATATAGTCTGCGCTCTTAGTGATAAGAGAATAAGCGACGAGAGGACCGGGATGGACGAACCTCTGGTGTGCCAGTTGGATGAATCTCATCCATCGCTGGGTAGCTATGTTCGGTTCGGATAAGCGCTGAAAGCATATAAGTGCGAAGCCGTCCACAAGATTAGGTCTTTGATCCCCCATAGACTATGGGGTTGATAGGCTCTAGGTGTAAGCCCCGCGAGGGGTTCAGCCGTGGAGTACTAATTGATCTTTTTCCGCCTCGGCTCGACCGAGTCGAGACGGGTGATTTTGACTTTGACTAGCAACTACTGACTGACGTACACAGATTTTATACACGGATTGGCACAGATGAAAGCATCACAACAATCCCAAAATATTAATCTGGTGTTTTGATATAAAAAAAATGGCATTGTGTTGGTGCTTATCCGCCTCGGCGAAGCCGAAGGCGAGACGGGTAGCGATGGGGGTACACCCGATCTCCGCCTCGGCTTGACTTTCTTGATTTCATTATCGAGATTGCCGAGTCGAGACGGGTCATTCCGAACACGCCTGCCTGCCGGCTGGCAGGGAAGTTTCAGCCACAGGCTGATCCGCCTCTGGCGGAAAGCACAGAAAAAAGTCTTTGTGTTGGTGATTATTCTGATGAGGGTACACCCGTTCCCATTCCGAACACGGAAGTTAAGCTCATCAAGGCCGATGGTACTTGGACCGCAAGGTCCTGGGAGAGTAGGAAGTCGCCAACACAAAGACTTTTTTCGTTCGGCCCCGACTTGTCCCTTCGAAGCTCGCAGAGCGAAGTGGGATGGTACTTCTCCGACGATACGTCGGAGTGAGGAGAGCCTGCCTGCCGGCAGGCAGGTAGGACGGCGCCAACACAGAGACTGCAAATAAAAAAATTGGAAACTATTGCGTTCCAATTTTTTTATTGTTAAAATGTTGTCATGGGGAAACGATCAAAAATTATTTTGCCGATCGCCATCTTCTTTGCTGGACTTGCCGCTGTTTTAGTTGGGCGCCAAAGTCAGGTTAGCGCTGATATTTATTCACAAACTGGTACCAGTACAATTTACCTGTTTTTAATGGCAGCCGGATTTTTGCTAATTGCCGTGGCGGCAATAATAACTTTGTTTATCATTGCCAGCGGCGAAAAAAGGTAACATCCAGCGATTTTATTCTCCCTGGGTGTTTTTTTAATCGAGAATCTTTTTTGTACTTTCGCTAAATTTGTATTTTCGTAAGGGGCCGTTAGGCTAGAGCATTATTGAACTTCGAAGGACCGGGAGAATTTCGCCGTAGGTTTTGGCGGCGGCGCGAAAAGCACTGCGGCCTTTTTCATTTAAAGAATATACTTTTCGGACTTTTTTGCCGGTCGCCGACCCAGAGGGTCTCTGACCCGGAGTGGCAGAAACCATAATCATGTCAACATACCCACCGGAATGTAGCTGCTCCAGTGCTGGATAAATTGTTGATTCTGTCGGCCGACAAAGCCCATCGGAAATCTCTTCAATTCTTTTGACCAATCCGTAACCGTAGGCTTCTTTGTCGGCATAAAGAACTTTTAACAGAAAGAACCGAATCAGTCCCTGGTTTATTAACCCCCGCCAATATTTTTCATCTTCAAATTTCATAGTCTAGTTATATTATTCTACCCGACAAAAGGAATTTAATCAAGAGAAATTTGCTATAATGTCCATATGAAACTTTTTATCGATTTTGATGGTGTTCTTTTTGATTCGGAAAAATTTCGCAGAGATTTAATTTCTCAAGTTGAAAAATCGGGATTTTCAAAGCAAGAAGTTTACGATGCTTATAATGCCGAATGTTTGGATGGCAATTATCTTCCAGCTGATCATCTTGCCCGACTAGAAAAAATCCACCAGTTTAATCTTCGCTTAGCCGAAACTCGGATCGAAAGTTTGGTCACCAACGCCAAAAAATATTTATTTTTTGGCGTTGAAGAATCGCTGAAAACGATCTCAAAATTGCCCGATTACCAACTAGAAATGATCTCACTTGGCCATCCAAAATTTCAACCGAGAAAAATTATTAAATCTGGCATCAAAAATTTTTTTAAAAAGCTTCATTTTACCGCCGTTCCCAAAGTAGAATATCTGCAGAGCATTGTCAAAGCGAGTGAAAAGTTTATAATTGTTGATGACCGCGGCGATGCGCTTGAAGAAATTGCTAAAAAGTTTCCCAAAGCGATCGCGATCGAAATGCGGCGGAAAAAAGAAGTCCACGACCCAGCCGAACGCCCAAGCAATTTTCGCGGCTTGACAATTACAAATTTAGAACAATTAATCAAGATTTTATGAGGGGATATTATGAATGAGTTTGGTCCTGATGACCTTGGTAGCGATATTGATCCGGAGACTGGTAATTTTATCAAAAAAACTCCAGAAGCAAATCAACAACCAACTAGCCCAGAAGCCGAGAGCTCAATTGATTTTAGCTTAGTGGAGCGGTCTTTAGCCGACGGAACCGCTGATGAATATCGAGAGTATGTTGGAGCAATGCCGGTAGAAGGATTATTAGAGGAGCAGGGTGACGAAAGAGTTTGGCCGCAGTTATCTGAATCAGAAAAAGGCAGTGCACGCGAAAAATTTTCTACCTATGCTAACAATAGCGGCCTCAAATTAGTTGAGGACGATATCTCGTGTATTGCAATGGCCGCGTAAATCTTTTATTTTTTATCTATAATTTTTTATCTATAAAATATGCCAGAATTGCCAGAGGTGGAAACAATTAGATTGGGACTGAAAAAAGCGATTGTTGGTAAAACAATTGCCGGTGTTGAAATTCGCGTCACCAAACTTTTTCATGGCAACAAAGACGAAATCATCAATAAAAAAATTGTCGATGTAAATCGCCGAGCAAAACAAATTATCATTGATGTCGAAGGCGACAACGATTTACTCATCCACTTGAAAATGACCGGCCAGTTGATTTTTCATGGAAAAGATTTTAAAGCTAACAGCTCGAAGCTAACAGCTAACAGCTTTCAGGCTGGTGGACATCCAAGTAAAGATTGGTTTGATAATTTGCCAAACACCACAACTCACATTATTTTTGATTTTTCCGATGGCTCGAAATTATTTTTCAACGATATGCGAAAATTTGGCTGGATTAAAATATTTAATAGTCAGGAACTTAATGGAAAATTATCGGAGGAATTGGGGATTGAGCCGTTTGATAAGGAATTTACTAGTGCTAGACTAGCAGAAATAATCAGGTCCAAACCACGCTGGAATATTAAAAAAGTTTTAACTGACCAAACTTTAATTTCCGGCATCGGCAATATTTATGCCGACGAGGCCTTGTTTTGGGCGAAAGTTTTACCGACGCGATTGGCAAAAGATATCACCGACAATGAAATTTCAAAGCTGCGAAGTTCAATTATCAAAGCACTGGAAATCGGCTTAAAATACGGCGGCTCATCAGAAAATACTTATGTTCAGATTGATGGCTCGCGCGGGAAAGCCCAAGAACATTTTCAGGTTTATTCCCGCGGTGGACAGAGGTGTAAGCGTTGCGGTGCCTGCCCGCAATCGCTGGAGCGCTCAAGCTCCTGCAGGCGGGGTATCATTAAAAAAATCCGCCTGAACAGCCGCGGCACACATTTTTGTAATAAGTGTCAGAA
>CAYHDN010000046.1:0-5354 GCA_964355425.1 uncultured Candidatus Saccharibacteria bacterium | reverse complement strand
ATAAATCTGCTGTTTTAGAATCTTCTAAGTGTTCTATTTGACCCCGTCCCGTAGGTTCCCTACAATGCTGATATGTTATCACAATGTTCGCCAAATGTCAATGTTTCGGCGGATACATCTTGCCAAAGGTGGAATTTTGCGCTATAGTCATATCAGAAGTAAGCCCCACGTCGCTAAAGCTATGCGGGGCGATTGCTTCGCAATCGAAATGGGGTGATACATTTGATAGAAGTCAAACGCAAAGGACAAGAAAGATTTGAATCACTTCTTCGCCGCTTTAACCGAGAGATCCAGCAAAGCGGTGTTTTGACTATTGCTAAAAAAAATCGTTTTTTTGAGAAGGAACCTAATCGAACGATGCGGCGCGAATCTGCTACTCGCAAAACCGCTCGCAGAAAGATAAAACAAGGTTACTAAGATAGCTTCTAGCTTTCAGCTGCTAGCTGCAAGCTTTAAAGGAGAAAAATGGGACTAATAGATCAGATTAATAATGATTTTGTTGCCGCAATGAAGGAGAAAAACGAGGCTAAGGTCTCGGTTCTTCGGATGCTAAAATCGGCGCTTCAGAATTATCAGATCGCCGAGAAAAAAGAACTTTCTGATGAAGATGTCGCAAAAGTCATTCAGAAAGAGATTAAACAGCGCAAAGATTCAATTGCTACTTACGAAAGTGGCAACCGCAAAGAGCTGGCGGATAAAGAAAAAGTCGAAATTGAAATACTTTCTGCTTATATGCCGCAACAGCTGTCTGGCGACGAACTAAAAATTATCGTTCAATCTGCAATCGAAGAGACCGGCGCAACTTCTTCGGCCGATATAGGCAAAGTTATGGGCAAAGTGATGCCCGGGGTTGTCGGGCGAGCGGATGGCGGCCAAGTTTCCGCTTGCGTAAAAGAGCTGTTGGTTAAATAAATCATATGAACCGCAGAACTTTTTTATTATTCGTTTCACTCCTGACAGTCATCATTCTCTTTTTCTCTAGCGCATTTCTTTTGCCGGTAATTTATACTTACAGCAAAAATGCTACGACTTTAATTCTTTTACTTCTGATCTCGTCACTGGCATCCTCTCTGACAATTGCAATAATTATGATTTATCTTTCGCCAACAGTAAACGAGGGCATTGCATTACTCAAACGTTACGGCCGATTGGAAAATATGACCCACCCTTTATTAGTCCGACTTTCATCCGAAGCTCCCGGCACTTACCACCACTGCGTAAATGTTGCTAATCTGGCTCAGAGAGCGGCAAAACGTATTGGCGCCGACACCAATCTAACAAGAATTGCCAGTTATTACCACGACGTTGGAAAACTGCTGCATCCGGAAATCTATATCGAAAATCAGAGCGAAAGTCGAGAACAATTCAAAGGTCTGGCGCAAATTAAAAAGATTGCAAAAATTATTGTCAGTCACGCAAAAAATGGAGCAAAAATTGCAGAAGAGTATAAGATGCCAGAAGAAATCGTAAACATTATCGCCGAGCATCACGGTTCGACACAAGCCAAATTTCTTTACTTAGAGGCAAAAAAAAATGCAGATGTGGACACAAATGATTTTAAATACTTGGGTCCTAAGCCTTCAACGCCTGAATCAGCAATAATTATGCTCGCTGACTGCATTGAAGCGGCGACCAAGGGGGCGAAAGATTTAAACCGTGAAAAAATCAGTGAGATCGTTGATAAAACCATTGAGGAAAAGATTGCTGAAAAACAATTTTATAACCTAAATTTCGGCAATAGAGAGTTGGCCCAAATTCGCGATAGTTTTGTTAGCAGTCTATCTTCGATGTATCATCAGCGAATATTTATTGAAGAAAATGATAAAAGTTGATATTAGCCGAGAGAAGGAGACTGCAACGGGAAAACTGAGCCGAAGCCGTGCTTTAACTTTGTCAAACAGGATTGTTGGTTTACTGGCAAAAAACAAATTCTCCGCAACAATTGAAATTTTTCTTGTTTCCAGGGAAAGAATTAAAAAGTTGAATATTGATTTTCGCCGAAATCCCAATGAAACCGATGTTCTGTCATTCCCCCAAAATTGTGTCATCGGCGCCAAAGAGAACGTGTTGGGTACAGTTTTTATCTCTCCGGAAGTCGCAGAGGAAAGAGACGAGGAAATTGAGGCGCTTCTGGAGCATGGCATTCTACATCTTCTCGGCTTCGACCACGAAAAAAAACCAAAGTTGTGGCGAGAAGCAATAGAAAAAATTAAAAAGGAATTAATATGACTTATGAAAAATTTAGTATCCCAAAACTGATTAAAAGTTTTCTTTATGCATCAAAAGGCTTGGTTAATCTGTTAAAAACTGAACAAAATGCCCGGATTCATTTGGTTTATGCCATTATTGTCGCCGTTATGGCCTACATTCTCTCAATTTCAAGAATTGAAGCGATTATTCTCTTCTTTGCAGTTGTATTGGTTATTGCTATGGAAATCATTAATACAGCGATTGAAAAGCTTCTTAATATTGTCAATCCAGACAATTCTTCTGCAGTAGAATATATTAAAGATGCGATGGCAGGAGCAGTTTTAATTTCCGCTATTATTGCCCTAGTAGTAACAGTGTTGATCTTTTTGCCCTATATGGGAAAGCTAGTAACCTAGCCCGTCTTGCACTCAAATGATTTTTCCGCTAAACTGGTAAAGAAAAGCAATTTTTAACTGATCCTTCAAGGGAGGGCAGGTGACAAAAAAACAAATCTCAGTCGGTTTGGATGTTGGCTCTTCCAAGGTCAGTGTTTGCATTGGCTCCGGAGATGAAGGTATAATTGATGTTCTTGGCATCGGAAAAGCCACAAGTAATGGAGTGCGAAAGGGGGTTGTAGTTGATGTTGAAGAGAGTGTCTCGGCGATTTCCGCCGCTCTTGAGGAAGCGGAGAAAATGTGTGATTTTTCCGTTGGTAGTGTTATTGTCGGCCTGAATAACGCCCATATCGAATCAAAAATTAGCCGCGGCGTCATTGCCGTCGCCAAATCAGATGGCATAATTACCGATGCAGACGCAATGCGGGTCATTGAAGCGGCAAGAGCCGTGCCCAATGAACCAAATCGCGAGATTCTTCACGTAATCCCAAAAGCTTTCACCATCGATGGTCAGGGAGATATTGCCGATCCTGTTGGTATGTCTGGAATCAGACTGGAAGTTGATGCAAATGTTATTTCTGGATCACTTTCGGCAATTAAAAATCTGAACCGTTGCGTCGCTCAAGTTGGTCTTTCCGTTTCCGACATGGTTTTTTCACCATTGGCAACGGCAAAAGTTATGCTCTCCCGTCAGCAAAAGGAAATCGGGGTAATTCTAATTGATATTGGCGCCGGCACAACCAGTTACGTCGTTTTTGAGGAAGGCGACCTTTTGCATTGCAATGTACTGCCGATCGGATCTGGCCACATTACTAATGATATTGCCATTGGATTACGAACAAATATTAATCTGGCAGAAACAATAAAAATAAAATACGGTTATGCTTCGTCGGAAAAAATTGATGAAAAAGAGGAGATTGATTTAGCAAAACTTGATAAGTCTGAACCTGGAACTGCTAATGTAAAATATATAGGTGAAATTATTGAAGCCAGATTGAACGAGATATTCATGCTTATTCGTGATGATTTGAGATCAATTAACCGCGAGGGCATGCTGCCGGCCGGAGTAGTGCTCACCGGTGGTGGTGCAAAACTCGAGGGAATATCGGAGATGGTTAAGGATGTCCTTCGTCTTCCCAGTCAAATAGGCAAACCGGAAGTTGAGCTCACGGGTGTTGTTGACAACATTTCTGATCCAGTATATGCTACAAGTGCTGGTTTGATGGTCTGGGGAATTGAATCAGGAAATTCGGCATCCAGTCGAAAAATCAGCAATCCCGAGATAGGCAATGTCATTGACAAGGTAAAAAATATCTTTAAACACTTTTTGCCTTAATCATCTACTATTGACCAAGATGATATAATAACCAATAATATATACTAAAAGAGATATGCCAAAATCAGGATAAGGAGTAACTATGGATAAACGATCCGAGACGGAGGGGTTCGCTTTAATTAAGGTTGTCGGAGTTGGCGGATCCGGCGGTAGCGCTGTAACCCGAATGATCAATTCGAAACTTCGAGGCGTTGAATTTGTATCAATAAACACTGACGCCCAGGCTTTAGCCTTTAATGAAGCCCCAATAAAAATCCAGATTGGAAAAGAAACAACCAGAGGTCTAGGATCTGGTGCTGATCCCGAAATTGGTCGCAAAGCGATCGAAGAGAATAAAGAAGAAGTGTATGAAGCCCTTAAGGGCGCCGATATGGTTTTTGTCACTTTCGGCGCTGGCGGCGGCACAGGAACAGGTGCAGGACCATTTATTGCTGAAATTGCCAAAGAGCTTGGAGCCCTGACAATTGGTGTGGTCACCAAACCATTCTCGTTCGAGGGTCAACGCCGAATGAAAATCGCCGAGCTTGGTATCAATGAAATGAAAGATAAAGTTGATACCATGATTACCATACCGAATGACCGTCTCTTACAGGTAATAGATAAGAAAACTTCACTCTTTGACGCTTTTGGCATTGTTGACGACGTACTGCGACAGGGTGTTCAAGGTATTGCTGATTTGATTACTTTGCACGGCATAATCAATGTTGACTTCGCCGATGTTAAGGCAATCATGGCAGATGCCGGTTCAGCCTTGATGGGTATCGGCCGCGGCAGTGGAGACAACCGAGCAATTGAAGCCGCCCGCGCGGCAATCGATTCGCCGCTACTCGAGCTTTCAATTGATGGCGCCAAAGGTATTCTTTTCAATATTACCGGCGGTCCGGATCTGGGAATGTATGAAATTGACGAAGCCGCCAAGGCCATTACCGAAGCCGCCGATGTTGACGCCAATATCATCTTCGGCGCGATTATTGATGAGGCGATGCAGGGAGAAGTCAAGATCACTGTCATTGCTACCGGATTTGAAACTGACAACACCAAACTTCATAAGCGTCCGCCGATCGGTTCGACGTCTTCAGATATTCCGGCGTCACAAATGATCACCCGCGAGGACCATAGATCAATAGAGGAACCGGATTTTGAAGCCTTTGAACCGAAAGAAGGGGTAAAACCGCCCGAACAGGAAGAAGAGAAAGATGATGGCGACCTAGAAGTCCCGGCATTTATACGGCGCAAACTAAGATAAGCGGAAGTAAAAACTCTCACAGATTTATCATCACAGATATACACAGATAAAATCACCCCGACCAAAGCCGATGGGTGATTTTTTGATTGACAAGACAAAATAAATATGATATAAAATATTTACCACGCCAACGAGGTGCGCCAATGCTCACAATCGCTCAACTTCTGGGAAAAATCCCAACCGACGA
>CAYHDN010000045.1:0-5480 GCA_964355425.1 uncultured Candidatus Saccharibacteria bacterium | reverse complement strand
GAGGTGCGCCAATGCTCACAATCGCTCAACTTCTGGGAAAAATCCCAACCGACGAACGGTACGAGAAAGGGGAATGGGTGACCGGAACGTCCGATGAAGATCTGTTGTCCCCTGAACTTGCAGGCAAAACGTTCCAGGTGATCGCAGTGGATGATATCCTGTGTACCTGTGAGTCTACTTTGGCTCCATATCCTCCGGGTGCCGTACATGAACCATGGTGCCGGCTTAGCGGAAAGAGTCGGCAGGACGTAACTATCGAGATTCACGGGGAACCGTGTCAGGTTGTTGACGCCTATCTGACGCATACACTTCCGCCCAACGACTCGTAACCGCAGCACGTCGCAGCGGTTTTTTTATTTATCAGACGAATGAATGTATGTCAATTTCACTCGATCGAGTGTTTTTGACATACATTAATAAATTTGTAGCTACACACCATTTTTTTGATTCATTAATAATCACATATATGCAAGCGGCCGCGTGTATTTATGTGACTTTCTTATAATTCAACTGAAATATTTTATATATATACCTGAACAGTAACATGAATGTAAAGCTTCGAACTGGAACTTACGTTTTTTTGATTGACATAAGCAATAACGCATGATATAATCCAAAATGGGAATTTCCGTCAACACAAGAAAGGGTGTCTGACTTGACCGAGAATGGAATCTTTCTAGCAGTTCTCTTTGCCTTGGCGGCAGTGGCAACGATGTTGTTGGTACGCACTCGCCGGCGTTTGATCAGGTCAACTATCAACGCCTACGCCAAGCTTCCGATCAAGGTCGATATCACTCGGCTGTACCTCCAAGACGGCGATCCTTCGTTCGTCCACGTCAAACGGGCAGACGGGGGTGAAGTCAGCCGGAGTATTTGGAGCTTCGTTCCCGAATACGTCTCTTTCTCATGCGGCCAGCCAAAGTACTTCTTCTACTACGTGTCTGGCTCTGACCAACAATGTATGGTCATCCGCAAGCCGAACACCGACGAGGCGTATTGGGTTAGTGATGGTAAGGCTTCGCCGCCTGCCACCTATGACACCAGATGTGTATTCGAATTCCATCTGGCAGTAGGGAATGTACCCTTGTCAGCCTGACCCACGTGCATGTGTTCCGCCAAGCGAATTTGATTCGCGAGGCAACCGTCCGCTAATCGCGGCGGTTTTTTATTCCAACGATCACATTATCAAACACTACATCTACCATCTAACCGCTCTGGCAAACACAAATTGTAGAACTAAAGCTAAATTTCCACTCTGAAACAGAGATAATTTTGGCTGTGGAAAAACGAACTTTGCTTCACGCTCAACCTTGGTTTGACGTCTCTACATCTGGTAGAGGACAATGATATTAGTAACTAAATACAAGGCAAAAATTGACCTAATTAGTCTAATTGACCTAATTAACCTAAACAATTTGGGAATTAGATATTAGATATTTTTTAGAGCAATTAGATTAATTAGAAATTAGAAATTGATTTCAATGCAGTGCACCCAGTGCAAAAAAGCCGATACTAAAGTCATTGATTCACGTGATGATGAAAAAACAATTCGTCGAAGACGGGAGTGTTTAAAGTGCGGCTTTCGTTATACAACTTACGAGAAAGTCGAAATCCCTTCGATTAGAGTGGAAAAACGGGACGGCCGAATTGAAAGCTACGACCGAAATAAAATCAAATTCGGAATTTTAAAGTCGGTTGAGAAAAGACCAATTGGCGACGAAGCAGTCTGCAATTTAATCGACGACATCGAGCATGAAATTATAATGCTTGGCGAAAAAATTATCCCGAGCGTTAAAATAGGGGAGATAACATCAAAAAAATTACAGAAAGTTGACGAAGTGGCTTATTTGCGCTTCATGTCGGTTTACAAATCATTTTCATCAGCCAAAAGTTTTGCCAATGAGGCTCAAAAATTAATCAGGAGAAAATAATGCCAGAAAAAGTTAAAGTTGAAAAGGAGATTAAGAAAGCGCTGTTTGAAACTGAAGTAAAAGAAGAAATTACTTTAGCTAAAGATCTAGAACCGCACGAAGTTAATTTTTTTGATCCGGAGTTATCTGACAACTCATTAACCGTACTGGAGCGGCGCTACTTAATAAAAGATGCTGACGGCAAATTAATTGAAACTCCGCGCGATCTTTTTGTCCGGGTTGCAACAACAATCGCTTCCGCCGACAAGACTTACGACAAGAATGCTGACACAGAGCTCCTGGCTGAAAAGTTTTATAGTCTCATGGCCAACTTTGAATTTATGCCAAATTCGCCGACACTGATGAACGCCGGCCGAGAATTAGGCCAACTTTCCGCCTGTTTCGTATTGCCGATAGGAGACTCAATGGAGGAGATTTTTGAAGCGGTAAAGCAGACGACACTAATACATAAATCGGGCGGCGGAACCGGTTTTTCCTTTTCCAGACTTCGGCCCTCCGGCGATCAGGTAAAAAGCACTTCCGGCGTCTCCTCCGGGCCGATTGCTTTTATGCGGGCTTTTGACGCTGCAACAGAGGCGGTTAAACAGGGTGGTACGCGCCGCGGCGCTAATATGGGAATTTTGCGTGTTGACCACCCCGACATTCTGCATTTTATCGATGCCAAAACTAAAGAAGGGGACTTAGCGAATTTTAACACTTCCGTTGCAATTACTGATGAATTTATGGAGGCACTAAAAAGTGGCGAAGATTATAATTTAATCAATCCCAGAGACAAAAAACCAGCAGGGAAATTAAATGCTCACGAAGTTTTTGAGCAGATTGTTAATAATGCTTGGAGCAATGGCGAGCCGGGAATAATTTTTCTCGATAGAATGAATAAATTCAATCCGACGCCAAAAGTCGGAGAGATAGAAAGCACTAACCCGTGTGGCGAGCAACCATTGCTTCCTTATGAATCGTGCAATCTCGGTTCGGTTAATTTGGGAAAAATGGTCAAGGAACAAGGTGGAAAAATGACCATCGACTATGACAAGCTTGGAGAAGTCGTCCACGACGGAATTCATTTTATGGATAATGTGGTTGATCTTAATAAGTATCCGCTTCCGGAGATTGATAAGATATCTCGAGCGAACCGGAAGCTCGGTTTTGGAGTTATGGGCTTTGCCGACATGCTGATCAAGCTTGGTATTCCATATAATTCGGAAAGGGCCGTATCTCTGGCTAAAAAAGTAATGAAGTTTATTGATGATCAGTCCAAGGAGGAGTCAAAAATACTGGCCAAACAACGCGGAGCGTTTGAGAATTACCCTGAATCAATTTATGCCGATGAGGATGGCAGTACTGATCCGTTGCGAAATGCGACGACAACAACAATTGCGCCGACAGGAACAATTAGCATAATTTCCAACGCCTCCTCCGGCATCGAACCACTCTTTGCTGTTTGCTACGAACGAAATGTTATGGACAGCGATATTTTAATCGAAGTCCATCCGGAATTTAAGCGAATTGCCAAAGAGCGGGGATTTTACTCTGATGAATTGATGAAAAGAATCGCCAAGGCCGGATCGATTTTGGAGTTTTCCGAGATCCCAAAGGATATCAAACAAACGTTTATTACCGCACATGAAGTAACGCCAGAGCAACACATTGCTATTCAAGCGGCATTTCAAGAATATACCGACAATGCGGTTTCAAAAACGATTAATTTTCCACATGAAGCGACAAAGGAAGACATATACAACGCTTACATGCTGGCCTATAAAACCGGTTGTAAAGGAGTGACAGTTTATCGTGACGGGAGTCGAAGCGAACAAGTCCTATCAACCGGTAAAACAAAAGGCAACAAATCAACTGAAAATGGCACGCAAGCTGAGATCATTTACGAAACCAAGATCAAACCACGCCCAAGACCGGAAATTGTTGTCGGCACAACAGAGAAAATTCCGACTGGCCTCGGAGATATGTATATTACGATAAACGAAGATGCCGAGGGCATGAACGAGATTTTTGTCCGGTTAGGAAAATCCGGTGGCGAGGCAACGGCAATGAATGAAGCATTGGGCCGATTAATTTCGATCGCGTTACGTTCGCGCGTCGAACCAAAAGTTATTGCCAAGCATTTAAAGGGTATTCGTGGTTCAAGCCCGGTTTGGCAAAATGGTGAATTGATTTTGTCCTGCCCTGACGCTGTCGGCAAAGCAATCGACCGTTATATAGACCGCTCAAAGAAACTTAATTTAGACTTTCAAAACACTGAATCGGACGAAAAAGTCGAAGAAAAAAAGAAGAAAAAAACCATTGACCAGGAACAACTGCTAACCGAGACCTGTCCGGACTGCGGCGGGCAAATTGAATTTGAAAGCGGTTGTTTCGTTTGCCGAGGCTGTGGTTATTCGAAGTGCGCATAATGAAAAAATCAAAAGTCAAAAGTCACCCCGTCTCGACTCGGCCCGCTTCGACTTCGCGAAAGCAAGGCGAGAAGTCTGACCGAGGCGGAAAGTCAAAAGCGCAAAACGGCTTAATTATTGTTTATACCGGCAAGGGAAAAGGTAAAACTACTGCAGCGCTAGGAATTGCATTGCGGGCCGCCGGTTGGGGCGATAAAGTTGCGATTGTTCAATTTATTAAGGGTTACAAAAAAACCGGAGAATGGCAGTTGATTGAGAGGATAGAGGAGATTGATATATATCAAACAAGTGACGATAAGGTTATGGCAATTGACAAACCAAACAAAAAACACAGGAAATCTGTCAGAAAAGCACTGAAGTTAACAAAAAAAATAATCAGGAATAACAAGCATAAGACTATCATCTTGGATGAGATAAATAATGCCATATTTTATGACCTCGTGGAGGCGGGGGAGATCATAAGGCTGTTACAAAATAGGCCGGTAGGGCAAACAATCGTGCTCACCGGTAGAGGCGCTCCGCCGGAAATAATCGACTGTGCCGATATGGTGACCGAAATGAAGGAAGTAAAACACCCGTACAAACTGGGTGTTTCAGCCAAAAAAGGAATTGACTTTTAGCATCAGTTTCTCTTTGGTTGCAAACTCGAAAGGAGCGCAATAGTATGGAGTTATCCGAAAGGGGTCCACGGAACGGCGGGGTTGCAGTCGCACATCCAGTCTATTCGCCTTCTGACCTAGTCACTTTTGTCCTGGTCAGGGAGCAGAATCCGCAATCCAAGTTCGATCCGGAAACTGGTGAATTGCTCTGGAATCCACCGCCGGTTTTTCAGGGAGCGATCGATCTAGACCATCCCGGAATGCAACAGTAGCCATACGATTATCAGTCAAAACCTTGCCGGACACCACGTCCGGCATTTAACTCCTCGACAAAAACCTTGCAAAAAATAATAAATCAGTTATATTTAAGATACGTTAACAACAAAAATCTTTGTTTTGGGTAAGTCCGGTTTAACGCCGGCGCAGTCCCGCTACTGTATCCCCGAATTCTCGGGGGAGCCAGAAAACCAAAGCAGAGACAAAATCCTTCGGTCGAGAGGCGTTTCCCAAGCGCATTTTGGGATAAGGCAGCTTTTCGATGG
>CAYHDN010000044.1:0-6053 GCA_964355425.1 uncultured Candidatus Saccharibacteria bacterium | reverse complement strand
TCAATTAAAGAAAAAGCCCTGACTCGCCTGCGCATTAATAAAAGCAGGCGGCAGACGAGCTTTCTAGTTTTGTTTCTAGGTGTCATAATTGCTGTTTCCAATTGGTTAAAAGTTCACGTATTTCGACTTGTTGATCGACGCCTTTGAATTTCCAGCTAACGGTTATGATTGCTCGCATGGCATTATCATTGAGTTTCTCTGCGGTATCTAGCTCCGGAACATTGACACCAGATGGGGCAAAAACAATCTTCCGCCGGTAAATGACTCCATCGATAGTGATATCCTGGCCATAACCAGACGGGCCCAAAAATAGTCTGTTGCCAACTGGAGTTTCTTGATAAATTGTCGTGTAATTCATTACGACATCACGATAAGGATTGATAATTCCCCATTCATAATTTAGGGTTTTCCAGTTAGTCGCATCATTGCCGTCGATCAAATTGCTGTCGCGAATCTGTCTTGAGGTCTCAACCATCTCTTGGGCTAAATAGTAAGCGGTTACTCGGTGTCTGGAAAGCATTACACTGTTAACAATAGCGACGCCGAGAGCCACGACCGCGCTGATAATGATTATTAAAATCGAGCAAGCAACAAGCGTCTCAATTAAGCCAAAACCCTTTAATATTTTTAGTTTGACTTTCCGCATATTAATTTACTCTTATATTAAATTTCTGGCGAATAGCATCGTTCGTGCTGTAAATGCTAATTGTTTTTGGAGCTGACACACCAGCGATGGCAATTTTGATGAAGAGGGCAACTGAACAGTCCGGCTGAGGCGGGACCAGCTCGGTGTAAACCGCTTCGTTATTGCAGGAAACCACCTCATTTGGCGGGTCGGCGGAAATATAAACAATTACATCGCCGGTAATTACTCGGCCGGTGCCATCAGTAAATTCAAAAGTGGTTCGCGGATCAAATACAACAGTGTCAATAGCTCTTGAGTCATCACCTACATTTTCAGCTGGATAGAGGACGGCTTTTTTACCACTTCCGGTTGGCTTGATCTTGATCCCGTAGCGCTTGTTAGCATTGGCAATTTCCTCTGAATAGTTCCGGCTAGAATACGACGGATTATTGTTCAATGCTCTCGAGTAATAAAAGAGCTGTTCCAAGTTCTTAACCCCAAGATTTAAAGCATTTTGACGCTGATAAGTCGAAAAAACCGGCAATGCGACGGCAGTTAAAAGCCCAATAATTGCCAGCGAAACCAAAAGCTCAATCAGTGTCATGCCCCTCTTTTTGTTTCGCTTCATAAAACTATTATATCAAAGATAAATAGCTACTGATAATAGTCCCGCCCCAAATAAATGTAATGATTCCGGCAATTATCATAAACGGCGCAAAGGCAATTTCACTTTTTAATTTTTTCCCTTTGATGGCAATTAAAATCAGGCCGATAACGGCGCCAACAATGAACGATAAAAATAAAAATAGCAGCGCTTGTGGGTAACCAAATAGGAAACCAAAAGCCAGTCCAATCTTAATGTCTCCGGCTCCCATCAATCGTTCGTCGGAGATTCCAACCAAAATTCCTAAAATTCCCCCGCCAACCAATCCACCTAATAAAAAATTAGCCAGTGAAAAATTGCTTTGAGTTACTCCCAAAATGATTGTAACAGCCAAAAATAGCCAGGCAAAGATTTCCGGGATTTCCAAATATCTAAGATCATAAACAAAAATAATAATCAAGGCAGAGATTGCGACCAAATATAGAAAGAGGAGATAGGAAAAACCACTCCGATTGAGTAAAAAAACAAACGAAATTCCGCTGATAATTTCAACAATCGGATATTGAAGAGATATATATGCCTTGCAATTTCGGCATTTACCCTGAAGAATTACATAGCTTAGCAGTGGGATCAGATCATAAAAAGCAATTTTCTTCTGACATTTAGGACATTTTGAACGTCCAAGAACTGGCGATTCTCCCTCGGGAAGGCGAAGAATTATTACATTTAAAAAGCTGCCAACGAGTAGACCAACAACAAAAAACAAGACTGTAAGTGAAATATTAGCCATTAATACCCAAAAAATTATTTTTTGACTGCAAACGTCTTATGGCAAGCAGGTGGCAACAGCGTTGCCCCAGGTATCATTAATGCCAAAGGCCTGTCCATCTTTAATGCACCAATATTTAGCGCCATCAACCTCCGAAATCGCAAGTGGAGTGATAAGCCCGTAATCGCCGCCAGAGCTAATTTTGATATAGTAGTAAGTATTTTTCAATGGCTGTTTCGGCAATCTCTGAATAAACTTTTTGCCGGCAATATCAAGCCATTTATTAATATTGCTCCAATCATTGGCATTATCATTAACCGCTTTGGCCAAAACAGGTTGAATGGTCCCATCAATTTTGGCTATTTCTAAGGCCTTACTCATTGCCGCCATATCGGACTTAATCTGAACGTTTTGGGCTTTCTTTCGGGCCGAACTTAGGTTGATAAAAATTAAGGCCGCCAAAATTCCAATGATAGTAATTACAATAAGAAGCTCAATTAAGGTAAAGGCTTTTTTCACTTTTGGTTAATGTTATATGGCTATTTTTTACCAAGTCACAGCCCCCGGAGTCGAGACTTGAGCAGTCCTACCATTAGTGTGAAGAGAATCATAGAAAGGATCAGTTGAAACAAGCGGAATTTCGACCGTATTTAAGGCCCTTAATTTATAATCTGTCCCATTTGAACGATAGGTGTAGCAATGATCCTGACTAACAACAGTTGGATCGAGCGGTAGCGTTGACACATAGGTTGGCGCTAAATTCGGAACATAACCGGTTGGACCAGTTACGCCGTGATTGCCTAAGCCGCAACCATTAAACCCCCAAACTGCTGACCCAGTAGTCGGATAACTGCCATTAGCTTCATTATACATCTCGAGAGCTGTCTGCAAATTCTTCAAATCGGCTTTTCTTTTAACATCGCGGGCTTTCTTTCGGGCCGAGGCAACATTGACAAAAATTAACGTCGCCAAAATGGCAATGATGGCGATTACAATAAGAAGCTCGATCAAGGTAAAAGCTTTTTTGAATTTTTTTCCGCCAAGGACTGCCTGTCCGCCTACAGCTGGAGACTTCATTACGTTTCGCATTTTTTCCTCCTAATTAAATTAATATCTTAATACAATTATAATCTTTTTTATTGCAATTGTGAAATTTGATAAATCGGCATCAGCACAGCTAAAACCAGAACTGCTACCCCTATTCCAACAACAACCATAACGACCGGTTCAACCAAGGAATATACCCCCCTTATGGCATTGTCAGCTTCGTTTTCGTAAAATACCGCTAACTTGTCCATTACTTCCGCTGATTTACCAGTTTGTTCTCCAACGGCTAACATCTGGCTGACGAGAATTGGGAAGAGCGGGTCTTTTGAAAGCTCTACACTAAATGATACACCTTTTTGTACCTCTTTGGAAATATTCTGAAGCGATTTTTTGTAGTAGCTATTTGTCATAACTTCAGCCGCAGTATTTATTGATTCTATGATGGGAACGCCGGATTCAAAAAGCATTTCTATCGTCCGGCAGAAACGAGCCATATAAATATCACCTGCCAATCGGCGAAATCCCGGCAATTTGATTTGCAACCGAGCATACAATTCTCTTCCCTGATCCGATGCCAGCCAATATCGGAGGAATACGGCTAAGGCAAAAATTATGATCAAAACTAGCCACCAGAAAGTAGATAGGAAATGGGAAGTTGAAATTAAGATTCTGGTGGCCCAGGGCAAATTAGTGCCGGCTTCCTGAAAAACTGTCTCAATCTGGGGAACAATTTTAACCATCAGCAACCAGCCGACTGCGATCAAAGCACAAACAATAAATGCTGGATAAACCATAGCTGAAAAAATCCTTGATAACATATTCTGATCCTTTGCTATCTTTTCCGACAGACGCGCAAGGACCATTTCAAGATTACCGGTTGATTCTCCCGATCTAACAACATTAACAAAAAGCTGATCAAAGACCTCGGGATATTTTGACAAAGAGGAAGAGAAATTCAAACCCTCCTCCAAATCGCGATTAACATTGTAAAATATACTTTTTAAATACTGGTTCTCCGTCTGGGCGGCAACGATATTTAACGCCTTAGGCAAAGCCAATCCGGCGGAAATCATCGTTGATAATTGGCTGGTAAATATCGCCTTGTCCCGAAGACTAACTCTTTTACGAAAACCAAACTGGGAAAATATTTGGCTTATTTCCGGAAATATATCGACTGTAACAAGATTGTTGTCGCGGAGAATCTTTTCTGCCGCCAATACATTATCAGCTCTGACAACACCAGCGACAGTATCGCCACGGTCATTTTTTGCTCTGTATTTAAAACGCATCATAATTAAATAGTTTAATCTTTTTAATCTTTTTAATACACCATCATTTTTAATGATTTTGGAGAAACCGACCAGGTTAAAGCGTCCTCCAAAGAAATCTCCCCGCGAGACACCAATTCGGCCAAAACCTTGTCAACCAATATCATCCCCTCGGAAGCAGAAGTTTGAATGACGTTTGGTATTTGATGAATTTTATTATCGCGAATTAGAGTCCGAATGGCAGCGTTGGCTATCATCACTTCTGCGGCTACTACTCGGCCACCAGAAATTCTCGGGATCAAGCGCTGAGACATTACCCCAATTAAAACTGAGGACAATTGGCTTCTGATTTGTTGCTGTTGATATGACGGGAAAACACTGACAATTCGATCGACTGTCTGGGCGGCAGAATTGGTATGAAGCGTCGTTAGTACCAGGTGACCAGTTTCAGCCATAATCAGTGCCGATTCAATCGTCTCAAGATCGCGCATTTCACCTATAAGAACAACATTGGGATCTTCTCGCAGGGCGCCTCGGAGAGCATTAGCAAAACTCAACGTGTCATTTCCGACTTCGCGTTGTGAAATGAGGCTTTTTTCATTTTTAAATAGGTATTCAATCGGATCTTCAATGGTAATAATATGTTCACGCCGTTCGAGATTGATTTTCTGTATCATTGAGGCTAGGGTTGTTGATTTACCATGTCCGGTCGGACCGGTAATCGCCACCAGTCCCTGACTTTGAGAAGTAAAATGTTCGATAATCGGCGGTAAACCGAGTTCAGTATATGGCTTGACCTCGCTGGGAATTAGACGCAGTGACGCAGAGGGCAAATCTTTTTGAAGATATATATTTGTTCTAAATCGAGCGCTTTTATGTTCGAATGAAAAATCAACTTCAATTTTATTCTTAACTTTTTCTAATAAATCCGGTTTGCAAATCTCTGTCAGAAGTTTATTGACAGTTTCAAGAGTCAAAGGAGGCTCAGAGGTGACGGGCAAAAGCCGGCCATCTATTCGCAAAAGTGGATGCGCTCCAACAACGACATGAATATCTGACGCACCTTTGGCAACAGCTAAATCAAGCAACCTCGAAAACGCCGGGAATTTTCCATCATCATTTTCCTTCTCGTCCATATTCCCTCCGGAAGTATTACCTTATTTTCTTTATGATAACAAAAGGAAATAGTTAAAGTCAATGTAGCTACTCATTTAACGGCCTGATTTTTTTAACAGGCTTGTTTTCTTTCGGCTCTTCTGGCAATGGTGCCGGTGTCTTTTCCGCGGCGGAAGTGATTGATTGTGCTTTTTGTATCATGCTGCCAATCGTTTCACCCTCACCAATGCCGCCGGTGGTTAACAGCACTTCGTCTATTGTTGTCAACCCATCAAGCGCTTTTAGTATCCCGTCCTGTTTCATCGTCAACATTCCGCTTTTAATCGCCGCATCTTTTATTTCAGATGCCGGACGCTTCCCGACAGCCAGGCTTTCAACTTCATCACTCATAACCAGTAATTCATAAACCCCGAGTCTGCCTTTGTAACCTTCGGTGCATTCTTTGCATCCTCTGCCTTTGTAAAACTGAATTTCTCCCTTGACTCTGGCAATATCCTCTTTATTGCTTTTCGGGATTGCCTTTATTTCAGTCTCAACTTGTTCTTTAAGCGCCGATGGAATTTGAATTTTTTCGCGACATTTAAGACAAATTCTTCTGACTAATCTTTGAGCAATTATTAAATT
>CAYHDN010000043.1:0-7459 GCA_964355425.1 uncultured Candidatus Saccharibacteria bacterium | reverse complement strand
TCTTCCGATCTGGCGGTATCGCTTCTTATGTTAGGCACATAAATAAAGCTAAGACAGTTTTAAATGATCCGCCGTTTTATGTCGAGAAGGAACTTGACGGAGTGCTGACTGAAGTTGCTTTGTCTTATACTGATGATTTTAAAGAACACACGCACACTTTTGCCAATAATATTCTTACCCCTGAGGGTGGAATGCATCTCACCGGATTTCGCTCGGCTTTAACTCGGGCGATCAATGATTATGTTAAAAAAATTGGTGCGATTTCTAATGGCGGGGACAAAAAAAGTTTACTTTTAACTGGCGATGATGTTCGTGAAGGACTAACTGCGATTATCTCCGTTAAACTTAAGGATCCGCAATTTGAGGGCCAAACAAAAGCAAAGTTGGGCAATGCCGAAGTCAGGACTGTTGTTGAGGCAGTCACTTCAGAGGCGCTATCATTTTATTTCGACGAAAATCCGAATGAGGGCAGGCGAATCATTGAAAAATGTTTGCTTTCGGCCAAAGCGAGATTAGCCGCTAGGGCGGCCAGAGATACTGTTATTCGGAAAGGTGCTCTTGACGGAATGACGCTTCCGGGAAAATTAGCTGATTGCTCACTGCGCGATCCGGCCAAAACCGAGCTTTATATCGTCGAGGGCGATTCTGCCGGCGGTTCGACTAAACAGGGAAGAGACCGGAGTTTTCAGGCCGTATTGCCGCTCCGAGGCAAAATTTTGAATGTTGAGCGGGCCCGGCTTGATCGGATGCTGGCATCCGACGAAATTAAAGCCCTGATTGTTGCGCTTGGAATTGGCATTGGGGAAGAGATAAGTTACGAAAAACTTCGTTACCAGCGGATTATTATTATGACCGATGCTGATGTTGACGGCGCCCATATCAGAGCTTTACTTCTGACATTTTTTTACCGTAATTATCCCAAACTTTTTGAAGACGGCAACATCTATATTGCCCAGCCGCCGCTTTTCAGCATTCTGGTCGGCAAGGAAATAAAATATGCCTACAACGACAGACAGCGAGACGAGATTGTTGCCGGAATTAAAGCCAAATCTCCGAATGCTGCGATTTCTATTCAGCGATACAAAGGTTTAGGTGAAATGAATCCGACACAGCTTTGGGACACGACGATGAATCCAGAGAACCGGACGTTGCTAAGGGTTTCAGCACCCGAAGATGAAAATACTGATGAAATATTTACTACCTTAATGGGCGATGAAGTTTTACCACGCAAGAGATTTATTCAAACACACGCAAAAAATGTTAAGAATTTGGATGTCTAAACGGTCAAATTAGACCAATTAGACTAATTAGTCTCATAAGACAAATTTATGACAGAAGAAAAAACCGAAGATGAAGTAGAATTGTTGGCAGGCGAGGTTTCATCGCCAGATTTTGTTGATTCCAATATCGGCAAACTAGCAAATCGGAATATTCGTACCGAGATGGAAGAATCTTACCTCGATTATGCCATGAGCGTTATCGTTTCCCGGGCGCTACCGGATGTTCGCGACGGCTTTAAGCCGGTTCATCGCCGGGTTCTTTATGCCATGTGGGATACAGGATTGAAAGCTGGTGTAAAATACCGAAAATGCGCTGCTGTTGTCGGTGAAGTGATGAAAAGTTATCATCCTCATGGCGATATGGCAATTTACGATACCTTAGTCCGCATGGCTCAGGATTTTTCAATGCGCTATATATTGATTGACGGCCAGGGGAACTTTGGCTCGATGGATGGAGACGGCGCCGCCGCCATGCGTTATACTGAATCACGAATGACTCGCTTGGCGGAGGAAATGCTCTTTGACATCGAAAAAGATACGGTTAATTTTGCCGATAACTACGACGGGACAACCAAAGAGCCGACAGTTTTACCGGCTAGAGTTCCACAGCTTTTACTAAATGGCACAGTCGGCATCGCGGTTGGCATGGCGACAAATATCCCGCCGCATAACCTAGTCGAGGTTTGTGACGCTACGATTCACTTAGTTGACAATCCGGAGGCTTCATCGGAGGATCTGACTGAATATGTCTTGGGCCCGGATTTTCCAACCGGTGGCCTGATTTTTGATATGGAGGAAATTAAACAAGCCTACATTACTGGAAAAGGCAAGATCGTTATGCGCGCCCGTGCGGAAATTGAAGAAGCAAAACGCGGCTTCCAAATTATCATAACTGAGATTCCATTTCAGGTTAATAAATCAACTCTAATCCAAAAAATTGCTGAATTAGTCAAAGATCATAAAATTGATGGCATTTCCGATTTACGCGACGAGTCAGACAGGACTGGTGTCCGGGTGGTGATTGAACTGAAAAACAATTCTTATCCCAAAAAGGTTCTCAATCGTTTGTTTGAGCTAACACCTTTGCAAACTTCTTTTCACGTAAATATGCTGGCTTTGACCCCATCACTTGAACCGCGAGTGATGAATTTGCATTCAGTTTTGGAGTTTTTCATCCAGCACCGCCAGCAAGTTATCGAGCGGCGTTCTAAATTTGATTTGACAAAAGCCAAAGCCCGAGCACACATTTTAGAAGGATTACGGATTGCGCTCGACAGTATCGATAAAATCATCGAGACGATAAAAAAATCTGCCGACCGGGAAGAAGCGGCTAAAAATTTGATCAGTAAATTTGGCTTAACCGAAGCTCAAGCGAATGCAATTTTAGAGATCAGGTTATCAGCGTTGGCGGCACTCGAGCGCCAAAAAATTGAGGATGAATATAATGAGATATTGAAACTTATTGCCTATCTCGAGGATATTTTGGCCCACCCGGAGAAGATCCTATCGTTGATTAAAAAGGATCTTCTTGAAATCAAGGAAAAATACGGCGACGTACGCAGAACTCAAATCGTCGCCTCTGGACTTAATAAATTTTCAGCTGAAGATTTGATTCCCGACGAACAAGTAATCATTGCGCTTACTGGCGGCAACTATGTCAAGCGCCAACCAGTAGATGCTTACAGGAAACAAATTCGTGGTGGTAAAGGCGTAGTTGGCATGGCGACAAAAGAGGAAGATTCAATTGTTCACATGGTTTCCGCCTCGACTCACGATGACCTCTATATTTTCACCGACGCTGGCAGGATTTTTGTCAATAAAGTTTACGAGTTGCCGGCGACTTCGAGACAATCAAAAGGAATTCCGATTGTAAATATTATTCAGCTGTCTCAAAATGAAAAAGTTACGGCGATATTGCCGGTAAAGAAGAATGAGGATGTTGCCAATAAACACTTTTTGATGACGACGGCAAAAGGCGTAGTTAAGAAGACGTTGATCTCCAAATATCAGCATATTAGAAAAACCGGCATTACCGCTATCAAGCTAAGCACTGGCGATCAACTCAAATGGGTGCAAATATCAGGAGGCCGTGACATCGTACTCGAAGTTTCCAATAAAGGACTGGCAATTTGTTACCAGGAATCTGATGTTCGCCCGATGGGTCGGGGCGCCGCTGGCGTCATCGGCATGAAGCTTCGAGCCGGTGATTTTGTTGTCGGCAGTGCGGTAATTCCGGACGGAGCAAAATATTTTTCACCGCAAGCCGGTTTTCCTGATCTTTTAACTGTGCTTGAAAACGGTTTTGGCAAACGAACAATGATAAAGAATTTTCATCTTCAAAATCGCGGCGGTATTGGAATTAAAGTCGCCAATTGCACACCGAGGACCGGAAATCTAGTCGGAGTTGAAGTAATTTATGATGACTTGGGCGACGCCCTTTTGGCTTCAAAAAACGGCCAGTTTATCAGGATGGCTGTCAAATCCATTAAACGCCTCGGCCGCGATACTCAAGGAGTGACTTTGATGAAGATGAGGTCTGACGATAAAGTTTCGTCTCTTACTGTTGTTCGTCCGGACTCAACCACACAGACATCAACTACACTGACAGAGAAACACGGAATAAGCACGGATAAACCAAAAGAGAAGTTAAAAATAATTAAAGAAAAACCAGCCAAGAAGATTCCGCAACGAGTTCGGAACGACAAAATAACTAAAGTAAAAACCAGAAAACCGCAACCTCATAATTCTCTGCTAGAGAAACCGGATGATGCGATGCCGACAATTCGGGCTTATAATCCAAAAATTGATTTGGAGATCAAAAAAACTCTGGAAGACGACTCACTTGAGAAGAAGCGTTTTGATGATAAAAATTGGTGGGGCCAGAATTAAAACATTACAGTTCGAGTCTGTCATTTCATTCGAGATAAACTCCAGCGAGAACTAAAACACTACATCGGCGAATTTGGGCTTTGAAATTTCCAATTAGGATGTTCTGAATTTGCCGGTTTCACATCAGTCGGAATTTTCAGCTGGTTAACCTTCAAATTCTCATCTTTGTCTTTTTTATCCTTTTCATCCTCTTTTATTAAATGATGAACTCCCATATCTGCTAAATTTTGACTGCCATATTTGCGATTTTTCTCTTGAAAATTTTCAATTATCTCTCTGGCGTCTTCAAAAGTTCGACCTTCAGTTACCGGTGTCTCGTGTCTCGTGTCTCGTTTTTGATCTCTCGGATTTCTTTCAACTGGTATCTGGCTACTGGCAACTGACGATTGGCTACTGGCAACTCTTTCAACTTCTCTCATCCCGATTTTCTCACGTCTCGGAATCAGACCGCCCTTGACCCGCAATTTCAGATCATTAATCTGTTTCAAACTAGGCTTGCTGGTGATTACTTTGTAGAATCCTCTTGGCAATGCCAGAGCGTATTTCCCTTTAGTATCGGAAACAGTGGTTTTTACCAGTTTACCCGTAACTTCAGATATTACTCTAACTACTGCCAATTCAACCGGAGTATTATTGGCTTCAAAATATACTACTCCGAAATTTCGACCTCTGGTCAGGTAGCGGATAATATAGTAAACAAATATCGCAATGTAGAGGTAAAAGACTCCCCAATTAAACCAACTGCCGTTAATCTTAAGTGCCCAAATCGCCAGAGCAAAACCGGCCGTCAGTATCGGAATGTTGATAATTCGCAAGAACTTAGCCAGCCTCTCGGCACGCAACGATCCTTTGGCTAAAACATCGGCATCGGCAGTCGTTCTCATTGGAATCGCGCCGGAGAAAAGTCTTTGGGCCGAGCTTGGCCGGAACCTTTGTCCAAAGTAGTTGTTCCTGTAAGCCAGAGCCGTTTTGGAGAGTAAATTAAAGTTTTCCGCCAGCATGGCAAAACCAAACTTCTTAACCTGCAAAAAGTACTCTTCTCCCTCCGGTGTCGGAAGAGCAAACCGTCCGTCCCTATCCGATAATGCCGTTCCAACTAGTTTGTTATCACGGGCTCTAAAAAGCAATACTCTAGCCAGCGGCAGCGGCAAGCCGGATGACGAATCATAGACAAGGCCGACTCTGGTGCCTTTCTTGCCTTTACCCTTGGTTAACAGTGAAAATACCTCACTTGGCCGCAGTATTGTTAGAAGCGATGCCTGCGCTGAAAGCAGCAGCGCCAGTAGCGATAGGGCGAGGGCGGCTATGGCGGCAATTGAGGCGGCTGAATTGTTCCTTATGCCATCAATTAAATCAGCGATAATGCCGCCAATCACTCCTCCTCCCCCGCCGTCACCGCCTTCGGTCGCACAATCGGCAATTGTCGGGTCGCAAGGCGGACCGGTTTTTAAGCAAGCGCCCGGGTCGTCATTTGCGCTGCGAATATCCAAATCAAGATAAGCCGTTGGCGCCGGTCCTGAATAGCGGTCCTCTTCTCTGGGAATTCTTTGGTTGGTTTTTTCCAGATCAACTGACACCTTGACGGCTTTTTTCCAACTACCCTCTTTCTCTCCGGCAACAAGCGTCGAATGGTTCTGGCTGGAAAAAAGGCTCTGTCCCGAGACATCCTCAATAACAGCCGTTTTCGTGACTTGGCTGCCCTGGCCGAATTGATCTCTTAAGCCGACATAAAGCCAATATCCTCCATTGGGAGCAAGTTTCACTGGATTGGGCGAGACTAATTTTTCCGCTCGCCTTTTTTCATTGGTAACGATAACCGTTGAGCGCTGGCTAAGCGTCTTGCCGCCGTTGGAAGCTTTGACTTCAACCGCGTCGGTGTATGCGCCTAAATTGTTGGTGGCGATAAATGTTCCATTTTGTGATAAACTGCCGGCAGTTGGATCATGAAGAATATATTCGACTTTGGCCGCCGCCGGATTGCCGAATTGATCGCGTTGATTTGCCAAGTAATAGAAGGTCTGCCCCGGGCGGACATATATTTGCTTTGGAACATAAATAGTTGTTAATACCGGCCCGGCGGCCATGGCTTTTTTTGCTCCAATTAAGAGCGGCAAAATTTGTTCTCCTAACCCAATCTTGCAGCCTTCGCCGGCAAATTGATAATCGGCCGGATAAATCGCCACCGAGCTGTAATTAGAGAGAGTGACTCCGTTGTAAGTTGCGCTGGCTTTGACCTTGTGAAGATAGCAGCCGTAATTATCGGAAGTAAATATTTTAATTTTGTTATCCTTGGCCTCAAAATTGCCGATCCGCTGATCCAGAAGTTGCCAGGAGTAGGAGACTCCGGGCGGATGGAAACCGAATTGGTCACGGGCGACGGCCGAGAAATCAAGAGTGTCAATTGTTCCCTTTTTGGCTGTCAGCAGCGGATATGACATGCCGATATAATCAAGGTATCTTTCTTCATTTGAGGTGACAAAAGACAGCAAGTCAAAATCAGTCAATCCAAAACAGGAAGTCTCGGCCCGAACCGCGTCTTGCCAGATGCCGAGATTTGCAGTTGAGGTTAAAAGTCCGGTAGAATTTATGTTTCCAGCCTGTGGAATTTTCATTGACCAAGTAACCGGACAACTTGAAGTAATATCAGTGCCGGCTTGATCGGTTACCTGTGCAGTATATTGAATGGTTGTTCCGGGAGTTGCGACCTGTTCGTTGGGAGAAGCGGAAATGGAGACGCTTTGGGGACTGCCTGGCGGTGGAGGTGGCGGAGTCGCGCTGACCGTTACGGTTGCTGTGTCACTTTTATCACAAGATTTAGCCGTAACGCTATACGTTCCCGCTGCTGCCGGCGCCACATAGCCGGCAGAATCATCGCCGTTGTTGATAATCGTGCCGCCGGAAGTTTCCCAAGCAACAGTGCCATTGGTAATTAAAGTTTCATCAACTTGATACAATTTAGCCACAAAGGTTTGGCTGCCGTTGACTGCCAGATTAATACTGCTTGGTGTAATTGTTAGGTGATCAATTAGAGCACAAGTTTCGCCGCCCCCGCCTCCACCACAACTTCCACCAGTATCTATTCCAGTTTCGTCACCATTCTGTATGCCGTCGGAACAAGTAGGAGCAGCAGGCGGCGGAGTATCATCATAGTCATAGTTGGCGGTATAGACATCCAGTGTCGGAGTTGAAGCCCCATCCGTGTTAGCCAGTGTAGTTTCAACTTGTAGATATCTTTTAGCCGCATCCGTTCCCCCCAAGAGTGTTGCAATGTTTATTGACCCAGCCGAAGC
>CAYHDN010000042.1:0-7905 GCA_964355425.1 uncultured Candidatus Saccharibacteria bacterium | reverse complement strand
TGGCGGGGTCGACCGGACAATCTCACTCGCACTCCGTGCTCTCCATAGGGCTTCCGCCCTCTGGTCTTCGTCCACCTCCGGCGTACTCAGGTCACCCCAGGCGGGAGACCAAATGTTCTCCCGACCCCACTCTTGTTCGAGTCCGTTCTTGAAACCTCGCATAAAACAAAAATAGCCCAATGGCTATTTTGCTTTATGGCGGGGTCGACCGGACTCGAACCGGCGATCTTCTCCGTGACAGGGAGACGTGATAACCACTACACTACGACCCCGTAAAATGAATTTTTTGATCTTTTATAATCTGTCTGATAATATTCTTATTTTTATATGATTTTATTTTATATTCAACTTGCCTCGCTAGCTTTAAAGACATAAAACTCTTGTGAAACACCGTCTTCACAGGTCTCTTACCCTTTGTACTGATGACTTTACCATACTGATGTTCAAGTATCCTCCGATCAAAATTGGCAGTTGAGCCAATATAATATTGACCATTTGATAATTCCAAGATATATAATTCTGGTTTCATAATATCTTCCGGCGATCTAGCTGACTTCGTCCCGGATTCACTTCGGGATGTACATCGGCTCGTGATAACCACTACACTACGACCCCGTGGCAACATTATCTTAACACAAAAAAGCATCTGTATCAAGCTTAATAATCAGAAACTTGCAAATGTTTTCAATAGGACTATAATAAAGATAGAATTAAATGATGGGGGTTAAGATGAAAAAAGTTTTTGTTCTCGTGGCGGTTTTTGCGATTATTTTTGTTAGTGTTACGCTATTTTTTACTAGGAAAACTAAGGCAGCGTCAGTCGATGAGCTAGCGGCCGCTTTCGGCGCCACTAGTTTGACTTCCAGTTCTTATTCCGGCAACACTCAAGCCAACTCGGTAATGAATGCTTTTGGTAATATCGCTCCTCGCGAAGGTTCGACTTTTGCCGTGCTCTCGACTGGAGTCGCTAACACGTCTGATACTGACACCGATTTCCCTCCAAATGGCCCTGACGGCGACTCTGCGACATTGACTTTAAATTTTACCGTGCCATCCGGCATGAACAGTTTACTTTTTAATTTTTATTTCCTCTCGCGAGAGTATCCCGATTACGTCGGCACTCCTTACAACGATACCTTCACAGCAACAATTAGCGGCTCTTCAAAAGTTGCTAATGGCACAAATTTCGCCAAGGACCCCAATGGTCATGTAATTGATATCAACAGTGTGACATTTACTGTAACCGGAAAAAATAACGATCTTTTGGGTACTGCTTTTGAAGATCATGGCGGTACTGGCTGGGTAATGGCCGGCGCACCAGTAGCGCCAGGAGACATTATTGCTCTAACTTTCAATATCCAAGACCTTGAAGACGGCATTTATAATTCAACTGTTCTTTTAGACAATTTCCGCTTCGATCAAGGAAGTGTCGAAGCCGGCGTTCAGTCACGATACTTTTTCAGTCGGAGCAGTGTTGATATTACCAACTGTACCGGCCAAGCTACCATCGATCTTTATTCTTCAACAGTTGTAACCGGTGTTACTACAGTTGACATTGGCAATTCTGATCCAAATATTTTAGCGCTTTCAACTAACCAGCTTACTATTCCGCAATATCAATCAAAAACTTCCAGCAGTTTGGTAATGCAAGGCCAAAAAAATGGCAGTGTTGTTTTGACCGCTTCCGGTGCTGGTATTGGTTTAGGTACGACTACAGTGACCGTTTCTGGCTGTCCTACCTTGCCAGAAACCGGAAGTAATAAACATAATTTAATTCAATCAGTTAATAGTTCTCTCCCGATATAAATTGTTGATAAATAATCGGTTTGTTCACTAAAGTTCGTTTTTGTGCCGGATAATATGTCAAATACTAAAAAAAATATGCGCTCAAGATCTCTATTATTGTTATCAGCGATTTTATTCGGCATCGTTATCGCAATTTCCCTGTATATCAGATTTATCATAAAATCCGGCAACAATCTTTCTACCGGTGATCAAAAAGTCGAGGCATCAGTTGTCGAAAAAATTAATATTGATCCGCGGCTTTTTGATTTCGGGCTCTATATCCAAAAAATCTCTGTTGCTGTTCCAATCGTTGCCAACGTTGATGGCGAAAATAAAACCGCTTACAACAAGGCGCTTCTTTCCGGTGTCGCTCATTACAAGGGCACGGCGTTTCCTGGAGAGGGAAGCAACATTTATATCTTCGGCCATTCAAGCACCTGGAACGGTGTTGGTGATTACGCTGAAGCTTTTGCCAAACTTAATGACTTGGAGAAAGGTGATCAAATAATCGTCTATCGTCAACAAAAAGAGTATAAATACAAGGTTTGGAAAAAAGAAACTGTCGCCGCCGATGATCTCTCTTCACTCGAACCAACAAAATCTGAACAAGTAACTTTAATGACTTGCTGGCCGATCGGAAGTAACTTGAAAAGACTGGTAGTTGTAGCAAAATTAGGGAGTTAACTTGAAAAAAACATTGTTAATTATTTTAATCGTGGTAGTTGCTTTGTCAGCTGTTGGCGCTGGCGGTTATTTAGTTTATGCTAAATTCTTCAAGAAAAAAACTGCTAGCCAAAATCCAACACCAGCCGCAACCGAAAAACCAATAGAACAACCAGTTGCTTATACTTTAATTCCCTATGTCGGTCAAGTTTTCGCCGTCAAAATTATCGAGGGATGGAGCGTCTCCGATACAGAAAGCGGAATTGATATCATGGATTCGACCGATAATAATACTGGTGTTTCCGCTGCTATTGCCGCTGGCTGGCAAGGTTCGCAAACTCCAGATGGCTTTATTGATTTTATGCTATCTGCTGTCGGCGGCAGAAATGTTGTTTATGAAAGTTCCTCTGATGAAGGTTCGGTCCAAGATCCAATAACTAATCTAACATGGGTGATGAAAACCAAAACATTTACTTTCACAACGGCTAAAGACGTATCTGTCAAAGCCAAAGCTTCAGCCGGAGTCTTAAACGGTTATGGACAATTTATGGCAATGATCACTGCTTTTCAAACAACGCCGGATAAGTGGGGCAAATGGGCGCCGACACTTGAAAGAATTGCCGGGTCAATTACAATAATAAACACCAGCAAAGCTGCCGGACTTGATAAAGTCCGGCTACCGACTGCCACTGATCTAGCCAATGATTCTTCACCAATAATGGAGGCTTGGGAGTATCGAAACCAGGTCCAAGACCGGGCGTCACATCGCTTTTCCGATGCGATAATGGGACAAGAATCTGGATTGGTTTCCTCTTCAACCGGAAAAAATTATACAATGCCGCTGACATCTTACGATCCAAAAATTGGCGGCTACCGAAATCCAGATAATTCAAGTGAATTATTAATCAATACTTACGAAAAATAATTAATGACGGATAAAAAAGTCGATTTTTCTCACAAACCTGTGATGGTTTCCGAAGTGCTCGAGTATTTACCGTTAAAAACGGGTGGTATTCTTATTGATGGGACTCTCGGCGGCGGCGGACACAGCGAAGCGTTGCTTCGCAAGTCAAAAATTAAAAGTCAAAAATTAAAAGTCATTGGAATAGACAGAGATTTGGAGGCGATTTTTGCCGCTAAAAATAATTTGGCAGAATTTGCTGATCAAATAACTTTTATCCACGATAATTTCTCTAATTTGCCGTCGATACTGAAATCACAGGAAATCGATAAAATTGACGGAATTTTGCTTGATCTCGGGGTTTCCAGTTATCAGTTGGATAATGCCAAGAGAGGATTTTCATTTCAAAATAATGCACCACTAGATATGCGGATGAATCGAAGCGACAAAGAATCAGCGGCCGACATAGTAAATAACTACAGCGAAAATGATTTGGCTGATATTTTCTATGACTGGGGCGGAGAAAGAAATAGTCGCAGAATTGCTAAAAATATTGTCGAGGGGCGCAAAAAAAACAAGATAACCACAACTGGTCAGCTGTCTGCAATTATCGAATCATCATTCCCAGCAAATTACAAAAATAAATACAAAATTCATCCGGCAACTCGGGTTTTTCAAGCCCTACGAATTGAGGTTAATGATGAGCTAAAGGTTTTAGAGAATTTTATCCCCAAAGCAGCCGAACTTCTGGCAGGGGATGGGCGACTGATGATAATTTCCTTTCACTCTTTAGAGGACCGAATTGTCAAACACAGTTTCCGAAAATTAGAAGAAGAAAATAACGAAAAATTTAAAGTTCTAACAAAAAAACCGATCACGGCTTCGGAAGAGGAGATCGCCCAAAATCCCCGCTCCCGTAGCGCTAAATTACGAGTGCTGGAGAAAACAAATTAATATATATCAATATTTTCCCCGGGTTCCATCAATTCTAATCGTACGACGTAAATTCCCTCCCTTGTCCGACGAATTCCCATCTCATTATCACTAAAAGTTCTGGCCAAATATCCAAACATAAATAGAGTTCCCCTGTATTCTTCACCCCGATCCTCTCTATCTAGCCGATGCCAAAATACACTTCCTTCCCCAGAATCAATACGCTTGAGTAATATTTCTTCACGATTTTGAGCAGCTTCCTTTACTGTGTTCCCCATTTTTAACACTTCGGAATAATATTTCCTGTCATCTTCTGATTCACTTTCTCTCGCAAGTCTTTCCATCAGATCGAGATGGGAATTAAATCTAGATTCATACCCCTGGACTTTCAACTTCTCCCTCGTTTCACTCATTTCTTTTTGCCCTGGCGTCATTGTTTCTTCGCCCAATTTTATTTTTTCCTCTTCATTCATTCCCGAAACATCCAATCCTTCTTTTCCTTCAGTCATAAAACCTCCCAACTTAATTGATTTCTAGGACTACCCCTATTTTACATAGTAGTAGTAGTAGTAGTAGTAGTAGTCAAGTGCTGCAAAAAATTATTTTGATGAAACAAAAAGCGGTCAAATATGCACGATCGGGCAGATTTCACCGCTTTTTTTCTTTGAAGAATACAAAATATTTTAGATACTGGATATTTTATCCCCACCAATGATGTTTTTTGGTTTCGGATTCTCGGAGTTTTTCCCAGAATTCCCTTTGTTCCGCAGAAAGATGCCGTGGCATTTCGATCCGGACTGTTAAAATTAAATCTCCTCTGCCTTTATTATGGACTCTGCCCTTCCCCGGAAACCGAAATGCTTGGCCGTCTTGAACGCCGGCTGGAATATCAATATTTATTTTCTCCCCACCGACATTGACTTCCAGTTTCTCACCCAGAACTGCTTGCGCCGGTGTGATTTTTATCTCTGCCTGGACTTGGGAAAAAGCCTGACCAAAAAAATTCTCGAAGATGTCGCCAAAGCCGCCCATTCCCCCAAAGTCGAACTCCATTCCTTCGAATCCACCTTGAAATCCACCGGGACTAGTCTGGCCCCCAAACGGGGACCCATTAGCTCCAAATTGATCATACTGCGAGCGTTTTTGTGGATCAGAAAGGACTTGATAAGCCTCATTTATCTCTTTAAACTTCTTGTCATCTTCTTGACTTCCGCCTCGATCGGGATGGTACTTTAAAGCCAGCTTACGATAAGCTTTTTTTATTTCTTCGGTTGTGGCTCCTTTATCCAGAGCCAAAATTTTATAATAATCTTCTTTCATAATCATAGGAAAATCTGGAAACAGCAGTCCTGCCAAATTTTTTAGTTACTATTGCTGTACAATTAAGCTACCAGTCGAGGCGTCTATTTGAAACTGTTTAATATTATTTTTTCCGCTATAGGAAACAAACCAATAAAGCCAATTTTTCGGGTCAGAATTTTTAAGCAACAATTTGATCTCAGAAATTTCATTAGCGTTGCGAAAATCCAGTCCTCCGTTTTTCTCAGCAACCTGTAAAGCAGCAATGTAATTGATCTTCCAGTAACTGCGGTTAACCGGTTTTAAATCTCCGATATAGTCTTCTTTTGGGACTTTTGCGCGAAGAAAGTTGTTGCTGGTATTTGACAGCGTTACTATCCAGTTGTTAGTTTTGTCTGACATTGAAGAGTAAATATAGCTTGTGTCTCCGGAACTTGAGGCTAATGACTGTGGCAATCTGACTTCGACAGCAATTAAAACATTTTTTTTGTCAGTTTCGGCAGCTTTACTGTCAGCTGTTGATAATTGATTTTTAATATCTGCATCAAGCGTCGCCGCGTCAATATTGGTCAAATTACTGATTTTTACTTCCTCCGCCGTTTTTTGCGCCTCCTCTGCCACTTGCTGTGCTGCTTTTTCCTTGTTCCGATTTGAAGCATAGGCCCAAATACCGCCAATAATTAAGGCGACTGCCAAAATTATTAAGAACACTGGTTTTTTAAGAAAATCAAACAATTTCCCTCCCTGCAATTATTCTACCAACTATTTTTGTAAGGTGCAAATTTCTAATTAGACCAATTGAACTAATTAGACTTATTGGACTTATCTTCCTCTGATTTGTCTTTCCCGTCTTTTTCTTCTTTACTATCTTTACCCTCTTCATCCTCTGTTTTCTTATCTGGTTTTGGCTCGGACTGCTGTGCTGATTGATACATTGAAGCCCCCAGCTCTTGCAATGATTTTGAAAGAGCTTCGGTCGTATTCTTAATCACTTCAGTATTTTCCTCCGCCATAGCATCCTTAACGGCTTTAATTTTCTCCTCAACTTCGGACTTTTTGTTTGAATCAACTTTATCACCAGCACCTGCCTTGTCGGCAGACAAGTCTTTCAGGGTTTTTTCAGCCGTATAGACCAAACTTTCAGCCATATTCTTGGCATCAATCAACTCTCGTTTCTTTTTGTCTTCATCGGCATGGGTTTCGGCATCCTTTTTCATTTTTTCAATTTCTTCCTCAGAAAGGCCAGATGATGCCGTAATAGTAATTTTTTGCTCTTTGCCGGTTGCACTATCTTTGGCTTTGACGTTGACAATTCCATTAGCATCAATGTCGAAAGAAACCTCAATTTGCGGGATACCTCTCGGGGCCGGTGGAATACCATCGAGGATAAAACGCCCCAAAGTTTTGCTGTCCGCCGCCATCTCGCGCTCACCTTGCAGTACATGAATGTCAACTTGTGTTTGATTATCGGCAGCAGTCGAAAAAATTTGTGATTTTGAAGTTGGAATAGTCGTGTTGTTCTCAATTAACTTGGTATTCACTCCACCCAAGGTCTCAATCCCAAGCGAGAGAGGGGTGACGTCTAGAAGCAAAAGATCTTTAACCTCGCCGCCAAGAACGCCGCCCTGAATTGCTGCGCCAAGAGCAACCGCTTCATCCGGGTTGACGGAATGATTTGGCTCCTTGCCAAAAAACTTTTTGACCGCGGCCCGAACTGCTGGCATTCTGGTTTGCCCACCAACCAAGACAACTTCATCAATGTCCTTGGTTTCAACTTTTGCATCCTTCAAAACCTTTTCACAAGGCGCAATTGATCTTGCAATTAATCCCTCAACTAACTGCTCAAGTTTGGATCTGGTCATACTCATTTGCAAATGTTTTGGTCCTGACGCATCGGCTGTTACAAACGGCAAGTTTATCTCGGTTTCGGCTGAACTGGAAAGTTCAATTTTAGCTTTTTCTGCCGCTTCTTTAACCCGCTGAATTGCTGCTTTATCAGTATGCAAATCAACTCCCTGATCTTTCTTGAACTCGTCAATAATGAAGTTCATAATTACCTGGTCGAAATCGTCACCACCTAAATGGGTATCACCGTTGGTGGCTTTAACTTCAAAAATGCCATCACCGAGTTCCAAAATTGTGATATCAAATGTTCCACCACCAAGATCATAAACGGCAATTTTTTCATTTTTATTTTTTTCCAGTCCATAAGCCAATGCAGCAGCAGTCGGCTCATTGATAATTCGTTTAACATCAAGGCCAGCAATTTTTCCGGCATCTTTTGTCGCTTGGCGCTGCGAATCGTTAAAATAGGCCGGAACAGT
>CAYHDN010000041.1:0-8042 GCA_964355425.1 uncultured Candidatus Saccharibacteria bacterium | reverse complement strand
CGACTCCAACGACACCAACCACACCGAAATGAAAAAAATATCAGCAAAAACTTATAGCAAAATATTTTTGGCGATAACCGCAGTCTTTTTCATGGTGGTTTTTCTTTTCTCCTCCCCTTTTCGTGCCCACGCCGCACCACTACTGACTCCGATTTATCAAGTTCTTTCCCCTGATGACAAAGGTAATTTCATTGGCGTTGGTAAAGTCGTTGCCGATGTCTGGCGAATGGCAATGAACTTGGTTAACTCGCTAGTCTTGCTCGCCCTAATCGCGGTAGCCTTCGCCAACATCCTCCGCTATCAGCTTGACTCTTACGCGGTCAAAAAATTTCTGCCGACGTTCATCATGGCAGTGATTTTAGCCAACTTCAGCTTTTTGATCTCCCGAATCGTTATCGACTTCGGTAACATTGCAATTTCGCTTTTCCTTTTTGGCAGCGCTCAAAATGAGGTTTCCGGCGCTTTCGATTTATTAATTGGAGACAAGGTCCCCAAACCGGAAAGTGGCACAAATTATTACGGCACAATAATGATTTATATTGTCAAACAGTGGGTGGCAATTGCCGGTGCAGTGATGATATTTATTCTCTCTTTCATATTTCTGATCAGAAATTACTTGCTTTATTTCCTTGTCGCCATTGCGCCAGTAGCTTTCATGGCAATGGTTCTGCCGGCGACAAAAAAATATTTCCAGACTTGGTGGAGCAATTTTACCAAGTGGGTCTTTATGCCGGTAATATCGGTTTTTTGGCTTTGGCTGGCAGGAACGTTTTTGGGCGCTATTTCCGACGGAACTAGCTGGGTTTTACCAGTAATTTTTGCCATTCTCTGTTTTTACATGGCGATCACTTCACCGTTTAAAGTCGGCGGCGCGGTCATGGGAGCCTGGGCAAATTACGGTAAAAAGGCTTGGGGCTATACCGGCGGAGCAGCTTGGAAGGCAACCGGCGGGGCAGGCGTTAACGCCGCAAAAGGCTGGGTTGGCGACAAATATATGAATGTTAAACGCACAAGCGTCAACTGGGCAAAAGACAAAGTTCCGGGGGTAAGAGAATGGAGCCGCAGTGCGGCACGCGGCAGACTCCGCCAAGCAACTGTTAATGCCTATTTTGAAGACCGAGATAAAATGAGAGAGCAACAAGCGTTTCTGGATTTCATGAATACAAAGGAGTTCAAAAATAAAAAAGGATTCAAGGACCCTGTACTAAAAAAATTAAAAGGCCAGGCCGGCAAATTATTCATGGGCGAGGAATGGGACAGGGAAGTTTACGGCCAGTATACCAATCGTGATCTTGTTAAAAAACTCGCCTACAAAAAAGATGCCGCCGGGAATATGGTCATGGCAGAACTGGCTGATATCGCAGGCAAAAAAGAAATCTTCCAATCTGATTTTAAAAAAGACGCTGCAGGGAATCTGATCAAAGATGCTGCTGGAAACTATATCCGAGAATTTAAATTAGACTCAGAAAGAATAAGAATCGAAATGGCCAAAGAATCCACGGCAGCAACCAAAGAATTGAAACTAAGAAGGAAAGGCGCGAGGAACGTGGCCGACAAAGATGGAGTTGAAACACGAAGACCAGATGATATTGTCGAAGACGAAAAACTCAATGTTGATTCCAGAATTCTAGCCGCACCGGCTGTGGGGTTGGAAACTTTATCAGAAAGAATTGAGAGAGAGCGGGATGAATCTGAAGACACGACTGTTACTCCAGCAGCAATGAGCGACGCTGATAGACTAAGGCAAGCATTAGGCGCTGGGGCCACTACCGAAAGTGCAGGAGCTGATGCCCAACCCGTCACCGGCACAGTCCAAGCCGTTGTTCCTGACATGAAGGAGCTAATTGCTGCTTTCCACGAATTTGAAGCAAAACTCGGCGGCGAGGGGTCGTTGGGAGGCGAGGGCGGATTGGATAAATTCACTGCAGAAATCGGAAAAATGAAGAGCGAAATCACTCCGGAATCCTTGGGTCTGATGGTTGGGAAGCTCGGCCGAGTCGGAGTAAGCCTTGAGGAAATTAAGCCGGACGCTTGGAACCGCTTGGTCAACGCCTCCAAGCAGGCTAAAGCCGCAACCGAAGGAAGGGAAAGAAATATCGCTACCCAACAACTCCAGCTAATGAAAGTTATCGCCCGCCAGACGGCACAATCAGGCGAAGGCATCCCTCCGCAACAATTAATTCAAAATATTCAGAATATCCAAAGCGATGCTAACTTGGGAGAACAAATAGTTAGAGGCGAAGCCGGCGAAAATATCGGCAGGGAGTAACATATGACCAATGCGAATATTGACAAAGCAATCGAAATTGCCAAGCGGATTGACCCGAATATCGGGCCGGCGCTTGATATGGACAGAAAATCCTTGTCCGAAAGTAAATTAAGAGAAAAACTTTTGCGTTTCTTTGAACTCAATAAAAAAGCCGCCGATGTAATTCTGGCTCATCCGGGAAAAAGCTTTGAAGAAATTAAGGCTTCGTTCGATGCTAACGTCGCCGCCCACGCACGTATCAGCATTCAGGTGGCTTCATTTGTCAATGATATTTTTAGTAAAAAAAGCGATCTTTCTGCTCTGGCTCTTTCAGCTTCAAGAAGAATTGTTCTTGCCGATCCGCGGATAGAAAACTTTTACAAAATTAATCCGAAAATTGACCCGGCAGCAACCAGCCAGGAAATTTCCGAGGACGTCCAATCGATGCTTGTCAACTATTTCGAAAATCTAAAAGGTCGAAACATTGATCAAGAAAAGATAATCGAAGACATAACAGCTAAAATCACATTACAGATCGGACAACTTTTGGCGAAATACGCGGGAAGGAAATAAGATGCTTGACGACGGAAATCCGGCTCCGCCAGAAAACTTAGAACCGAATATTCCTCCTGACGCTGAAAATGCCGGGAGATTAAGAAAGATGGTCGCTGAACTTCCCGGATCTGGAGAAACTGACGAGACGGTCAGCGTTAGAGACAGGGCGGTAAAAGAAACTGACTTTAGGATTGAGAGAGCGGACTCGTTAAAAAGCGCGCTCAAATTAACCGAAAGCAGGGAGATCTCTGACGAGCAAATTGCCGCTGCGCTGGCGAAGCAACTGGGTAGAGAGGAAAAGGGATGGTTGCCGACGGTGCAATTCCTCCGTTCATCAAAAGAACTCTTTCCGGAGGAAAATTTCCCGGTTGACAGAAGGGAAAAAATTACCTGTGATCTGGCTGAAATTGTTGCCAGCAATCACTTAAGCCCCGAGGGCTTGATGATGCTTGTCAACCAAGTTCGCAGCCGAGCATCCTCCGGCGAAATCTCAGAGGTTGCCGGTTATCAGGCCACTGCCGAATATAGACCCGGATCAGATGATAAGCGCGGAATTACAGTTGGCGATAAGTTGTTTGAGACAGATGAACAGGGGAAACTCAAATTAGACGTCAACCATACTATCAAACATGAAGTCAGTCACGGGCTGGTTAAGCATGGCGGGGTTTTCGTCGCCGAAAAACAAGCGGTCTCTGCCCACATACGTGGAGAAGAGCAAGAACTGGCTGGTGCTGTCGCCCAGGTTGCGGCAATATTGGAATCAGCCAAAACGGAAAACGGCAGACTTGTCGGCTTGCAGAGCGAATTGGTCCAAAATGTCTTTACCACTTTAACACAACTGGAAAAGAACGGCGAAAACGATCCGCTTTTTCTCAAGGCTAAGGGAAAATACCCGGAGATGACAATTGAAGCCTATATGAATATTCGCCGAATGCAGGCGGCGGAAGAAATCTTGACCGACAAGGTTGGTGTTTATCTTGGGTCTGAAGGCAGTTTTTCCGATTTCATCCGCGTCAGTTTGGAAAAAAGTCCTGATGGAATCTTGACTCATTTGGGCTTAGAAAATGAAGAAGACCAGCGGGCATTCCGGGCTGATGTCGGGAGAATGTCGGCCGCAAAAGATGAAGCCGGTAAAGCGGCGATTATCGTAGGGATGAAAGGTAAATGGTCTGGCCTTAACGAGTATATTGATCACAACAGAGTATTTTACGATCAAATACGAAAAGAAATGGCTAGTAGCGAGCCGACGATTGAAGAGAAAATTGAAGCTTCGATAGAAGAATACGACGACGACGATGACATTTATAGTGATATCGGCGACATGCAAAGCAGCCTGCCAATGGCGCAAAACTCAAATAGGGGTCCGCAGGCTTCGAACAATGATCTAATCGCCTTGGCGAAAGCTTTTGCCGAAGGTTGGAGTCAAGAAACCGATATCATTAAACCAGAACCAGCCAAAGGTTTATAGAAAGCAGAAAATTTGTTACAATGAGTTTAGCCCATAAAGTCTTTAAAGTCGAAAGTCCATAAAGTCAAATGAAAATAAATCGATTTGAAGACATATTGGCTTGGCAAAAGGCGATTGATTTGGCAGTGGAATGCCGTCGTCTGTTTCGTGTGTGCAAAGATTATTCATTTCTTGATCAACTCTTCCGTGCTGTTGTGTCGATTTCCAACAATATTGCTGAAGGGTTTGAGCGAAGTGGCGATAAAGAATTTCGTAAATTTCTCTTCATTGCCAAAGGTTCATGCGGTGAAGTTAGATCAATGCTTCATTTGGCAGAAAAACTGGGATATCTTGAATCCAAAAATTCAAAAATTCTTCAGGACAAATCCACTGAGATTTCAAAGATACTTTCAGGCCTTATTAAGTTTATGAATCCCTAACACTTTTATAGACTTTACGAACTTTATAAACTTTACAGACTTTTAACTGATTTTCAATAAAAATAGTGAATTCCGTGTACTTTCGACTTTTGACTTTACAGACTTTTAACTTGTAACGAAGTTACCATGCAGTTCAAGGTGCCACAAAAAATTGACATTGAGGATAAAATCGTCGGTCCGCTGACGATGATTCAGTTTGTTTATGCCGTCGTTGGCGGCGGTTTTACCTATCTGCTTCTGACCACCTTGCCGTCGCCACTTAACTACCTGTTCGGATTTATTGTCGGAATTTTTACTTTCTGCGTCTGTTTTGTCAAGATTAATGGCCGGCCGTTCACCAATTTCTTGAAAAATTTAATCGCCTACGCCGGCAATCCAAAAACCAGAATCTGGCACAAAGGCCAATCAAACATCAGAGTTGAAATTTATCAGCCAAAACAAGCGCAAAAAGTTGACCCGTACGCCAGCAAACGTTACAGCAAACAGGATATCGAGAGAATCGCCGATATTATTGATAAACGCGGGCGTATTAATTCGCCTCCAAGCAATTAGACTAATTAGTCTAATTAGACAAATTTGACCAATTTGATTCCACTTAGGAGGGGCATGCCGAAACAAACACAGTCAAAAATCGCCGCTTCGACCCAAGAAAACCTCGACATTGCTGGCGTCGAGGACGGAGTAGTTATTCTCAAAAACGGTTCATACCGTCTTGTCCTTGACGTTACGGCTGTCAACTTCGGGCTTAAAAGCGAGCGGGAACAGAACTCGATTATTTTTCAGTTTCAGGGATTCTTAAATTCACTTCACTTTCCAATCGAAATCGTCGTTCAATCGCGAAAACTCGATCTAACCCCATACCTGACTCGACTGCGGAAGAAAGCCAACGAACAAGCTGTCGAGCTTCTAAAAGTCCAGACTTTGGATTATGTTGATTTTATTTCCGAACTGATCAACATGGCTAACATTATGAAAAAGCGTTTCTATGTAGTCATCGGCTGGGAGAATATCGAGCTTCAGAGCTTAAGCTTAGTGGATAAGCTTCTCAACCGCGGAAATAGCGTTTCACTGCTTAAAATTTCGGAAAAAGACTTCAAAACTCGAGGTGATGACTTGCGGGAAAAAGCAACCGTCATTGCCTCCGGTCTCGGCTCGATCGGTCTTCACTGCAAACAACTTACGACCAAAGAATTAATCGAGCTATTTTATAATTTTTATAATCCGGGAATTGCCGACAAAGAGCAGCTTTCGGGTCTTGAAGATTTGCAGGCTAATGTTGTCAGTCGTGAAGGTGGAGCCGGTGAATTTAATATTGAAAAACCTCACAACACTTCCGACGAGACACCGGTAATTGACAATACCGAATTTGTCAAAGAACAAGGGAAAGCAAAACAACGGGCGGAGGCGGTAGAAAAAGCCAAGCAGACCACGGCGGCTCCGGCCCAACCAGCAGCGAAACCAGTAGAAAAAAGCAAATGAGACCAATCAGTCCAATTGGACCAATTTGACCAATTAAAAATAAAACCCATGCCAGACGACGACCAAGTAAAAAGAAATAAAGATCTAAGCCGATCGCTTTATCCGACACCGGCGGATTTTAATTCAGGCTTAAACCAGCCTTCGAGCATGAATCAGGACGGACTTGATATTCCCATTGGCCCGAATCAGAACAGAGCCACAATTGACTCGGAAAAAATAATTAAACCGGCAGTGCAAACGAATGATTTTCAGCCAAAAAAATCTTTGACGATACCAGTTGAAACGGAAAATCCTCCCGTCACTGCAGAGGCCGAACCGGCAAAACTTCCTGTTGATAAACCAACAATCGACGCTGACTCAGATTTCTGGCAATCTGATCAAACCAAAAACCTTGGGGTATCTTTGAGCAAGAAATTTGAAGTTCCGCCACAAATTAATATTGCAGAGGAAAAAAAACCTGAGTCGGCGGTAGCACCTGTGGTAGATACAAAAGAAATCAATAAAATTGAGCCCCAAGTATCGCCTTCTGAGCCCGAGACGACTACTCCGGCCCCAATCATTAACCCGACCGCTCCTCAACCACAAGCTGCACCAAACTCCCCCGATCCGCGGACTCTTGCACAGGAAAATTTAGAGATTCGCCAAGCACAAAAAGTTTTTCAGGAGGGAATGCTAACCGTCCGCGATATCATCGCCCCCGCCGCCTATGTCCTAACACCGGCTTATCTCCAGCTCGGCGACACTTTCTGCAAAACTTTATTCGTCTATACTTATCCGCGTTATTTGGAAGCCAACTGGCTTTCGCCGATTATCAATTATGACATCACCATGGATATCGGAATGCATATTCACCCGCTGGAAACCGCCAACGTCATGAAGGAACTAAAGACTCAAGTCGGTAAAATTCAATCGTCAATGATGATTGCTCAAGAGAAAGGTTCACCGCGTGATCCGGAACTGGAAACCGCACTTGGCGATGTCGAGGCCCTTCGCGACGTCCTACAGCGCGGTGAAGTCCGGCTATTCCAACTCGGGCTCTATTTTACAATTTATGCTCATTCTCTTGAAGAATTAAACACATTGACTAAACAATTGGAATCAACTCTCGGCGGCATGCTGATTTATACCAAAGAATCGCTGTTGCAAATGGCCGATGGCTTTATCGCCACCGCCCCGTTGCTCAAGGATAATATTTCGGTTTTGCGCAACTTGGACACCGGCTCGACTTCCTCGATTTTCCCCTTCACTTCGTCCGAACTGACGCAGGAAGACGGCATTCTCTACGGCATTAACCGTCACAACAACTCGTTGATTATTTTTGACCGCTTTAACTTGGAAAATGCCAACGCTGTAGTCTTCGCCAAATCTGGTTCAGGTAAATCATATTTGGTTAAGCTTGAAGCGCTTCGCAGCTTGATGTTCGGCACCGATATCATTATCGTTGATCCGGAAAACGAATATAAAAACCTTTGCGACGCCGTCGGAGGCAGTTATCTGCGCTATTCGTTAAACTCCCAGCAGAGGATTAATCCCTTCGATCTGCCGAAAGGTTTGGACAGTGAAAAGGAATCCGGCGAAGATGTTTTGCGCTCAAATATCTCCTCGGTCCACGGCCTAGTAAACTTGATGGTCGGTGGGCTAACTCCGGAAGAAGATGCTCTGGTTGAAAAAGGCTTATACGAGGCTTATGCCTTAAAAGATATCACTACCGATCCGGAGAGCCAGAAGAACGAACCGCCAATCATGCAGGATTTCTACAACGTCCTAGCCAATATGAACGGCACCGACAGCATCACTAGGCGCTTATCAAAATACACCGAGGGGACTTTTGCCGGCTTGTTGAACGCGCCGACAAATTTTGAACTCAAGCCCG
>CAYHDN010000040.1:0-8425 GCA_964355425.1 uncultured Candidatus Saccharibacteria bacterium | reverse complement strand
CAAATTAATGTTTTTATACTAGGTGAGAGTAACTTAACTTCGGCTACGGCTTAAGCAAGTGAAATCTCTGTTCCCTGGAATGATGATCCGACTAAGGCTTGATCAAAATAAAAGGATAGAGCAGATACTCCTTGTTGGTTTTTATGTCGAGAGTTTTTAATTGCTCGCTTAATAACAATGTCCATATGCTGGGCTACAGAACGCTTTGCTTTAAAGGTGTTTGAAGAATCAGAAAAAAACCAACAATATTTTGTGCGGTCTCCGAGAACGGCAACGTCCCGTATCTGAACTTGAACGACGAGACGCCGGAACTGAACAACAACAGCGACGACAATGCTAATCCGAACTTCGGCTCGGTGTCGGTGTCGCGAGGTAGTATCGCTCTAGCCTTTAAGGGATTTCATCCATCCGCCAAGCATCTTTCCTATTTCTTGAAGATGAGCTTCTAGTTCCAGATATCTTGGTTGGTTAATAATTTTGAGTTCGTATAGCATTCTGATAAGAACTTTTAAAAAATCAAGTTTTATACTTGCTCTGTTTAAATATTGAATTTTAGTCGTTGCCGAAGACATTTCAGCAGAAGAGAGCAATTCCAACAAATCCATGATAAGCTGCTCAATTTTTACAGTTAATACTTCGCGAGACTTCTTAGGCAAATGGTCGATCTGCTCGAAAAATAACTTATACAAATTGTAAACTTTCTGAACGATCGGAACATCATTTTGAAAACTCATGATAACCTCTTTAATGAAATTATTAGTTTGGGAAACTTATTTGATAGTTGGGATGAATTCAAGCAAGACAAACGGAAAAAGTGTGATGTAATGCTTTTTGAGCAAAGCCTTGAAGACAATTTATTCAAGTTAAATACAGAACTGAGGAATAAAATGTACCGCCATTCGGAGTATAGCGCATTTTATATTACTGATCCAAAACTTCGGTTAGTTCATAAAGCCGAAGTTAGAGACAGAATCGTTCACCATGCTATTTACAGAGTGCTTTATCCGATTTTTGATTCTTCATTCATATTTGATTCGTACTCATGCAGAATCGACAAAGGCACTCACAAAGCCGTTGATCGCTTAAACACTGCTATCCGTAAAATCAGTAAAAACTATACAGGTGCTTGCTTTGTCCTCAAATGCGATATTAAAAAGTTTTTTAGCTCAGTCGATCATCAAATACTTATTAAGATTCTTGAGCGAAAAATTGATGACCCCGATGTATTATCGCTACTTCGAGAGATCATCGGTAGTTTTGGCTTTAAAAAAGAGCTCCAGCCACAATTACAGCTATTCGATTTTCGAGGCGAAAATCGAGAGAGAGAGAGAGAGAGAGAGAGAGAGAGAGAGAGAGAGCAATTCTTGCCTGCAGCAAGAATTGCAATTTACTGTTCGCCGAGGTCTTCCGATCGGCAATTTGACCAGTCAGCTTTTCGCCAATATTTATCTCAATGAATTCGACTACTTTATCAAGCACGAGTTGAGAATAAATCACTATCTTCGATACACCGACGATTTTGTCATAGTTAACTCTTGTGAGGAAGAGCTGGCCGAATTACTGCCGAAAATAAGAGGGTATTTATTCGATCGGCTAAAGCTCGAACTTCATCCAAACAAAGTTGAAATACGAAAATATACGCAAGGAATTGATTTTCTCGGTTATGTCGTTTTACCTCATCATATTCAACTTCGCAGTAAAACCAGACGAAGAATATTCAACAAATTAAAACATCGAGTCGATGAATATAAGACCGGCAAAATAAGTAAATGTACTTTGGAGCAATCACTTAATTCATTTCTAGGAACAATGTCTCACGCCGATTCGTTTGGCTGGCAGCAGGAACTAAAAAACAACTTTTGGTTCTGGCTCTCGGAATAATAAATTCGCATGCACCAATCGCAATAGATCAGTAGCCGATGCTCTTAAACCAATCAATAGTTCGAGCAAGTCCTTCGTCTAATTTGATATTAGGTTTCCAGCCCAAAAGTTTTTTAGCTTGCCCGATGTCAGGTTTGCGCATTTTCGGATCAGAGATCGCCGGTGGCACATGGATAATGTTTGATTTAGATCCCGTCAGTTTTATTACTTTTTCTGCCAATTCAAGCATGGTAAATTCATCCGGATTACCGACATTTATCGGCCCTTCAAGATCGGAGTGAATAAATCTTACCTGGGCTTCGATTTGATCATCAACAAAACAAAACGACCGGGTCTGTTTTCCAGTTCCTTGAATTGTAATGTCATCGCCAGAAAGTGATTGCTTGATAAAATTCGAAACTACCCGGCCATCGTCGGGATCCATCATCGGTCCGTAAGTGTTGAAGATTCGGATTAATCCAGTGTTGACACCCTTTTGATGCCGGTATTGATAGACCAAAGCCTCGGCGTAGCGCTTACCTTCGTCATAGCAAGATCGCATAGCATATGATTGAACATTGCCAGCATAACTTTCCTTCTGCGGGTGTTCAAGCGGATCGCCGTAAACCTCGGAGGTTGAAGTAAAAAAATATCTGGCCTTATTCTTGAATGCAAACTCGAGGAGATTCTGGGAACCCACTGAACAGGTCTCTAAAGTTTTGACCGGGTCGAGATAATACTTTGACGGCGATGCCGGGCAAGCCAGATTCAGCACATAGTCAAATTTTCCTTCGATTTTGATCGGCCGACGGATGTCATGTTTTTTGAACTTGAAATTCTTTTCACCCTTAAAAACTCTTAGGTTTCGCTTATTACCGGTCTGAAGATTGTCCAAAACCAAAACTTTTCCGCCGTCAGAAATAATTCTTTTGGCCAAATTAGCGCCTAAGAAACCGGCGCCTCCTGCAATCAAGTATTTTTTCACCTGTCCTCCGTTAGTTTCTTAATATAATTTCTTATTTCGGTTTTCATCTCGCGGTTCAGAAGCGCAAAATCGATGTTGGTTTTGACAAAGTCAGTTTTGTTGCCGATGTCATAGCGCTTGCCGTCAATTTTCACTGCTAAAAGTTCGCCGATTTTTGCCAAATATTTCATTGAATCGGTAATTTGAATCTCGCCGCCCCTGTCCGGCTCTGTTTGCTCTATCAGATTAAAAATTCCGGGGGCAAAAATATACCTGGAAGCAATAGCCAAATTTGACGGCGCCTTGTCTGGTTCCGGCTTTTCAACCAGATCTTTCACATTAAATACCCCCTCCTCAATCTCCTCGCCATCGATGATTCCATAGCGAGAGATATTCTTCTTTTCGACTTCCTCAACGGCAACAACTGATTTTCCGGTTGTTTCGTAAATTTCGATCATTTGCGACAGAACACTCTCTTTAGACTTTGAATCGATGATGGTATCTCCCAAAAGCACGACGAACGGATCATCGCCGATAAAAGTTTTGCCCTGGTATATGGCGTCCGCCAAGCCGCGTTGCCGTTTCTGGCGGACAAAGTGGAGGTTAGCAAGATTCGCAACCTGCTCCAAAATTGCCAAAACGTCTTTCTTATTTTTCTCCACCAGTATATTCTCCAGTTCAAATGACGGATCAAAATGGTCTTCAATCGCCCGCTTATGGCGGCCGGTAACAATCAAAATATCGGAAATTCCGGCGTCTACAGACTCTTCAACAACAAACTGGATAACTGGTTTGTCGACAACAATTAACATCTCTTTCGGTTGAGCAATCGTCGCCGGCAGGAACCTTGTACCCATTCCGGCGGCAGGGATTAAAGATTTCTTAATTTTTTTCATATTATTACCCTCTCGGATTTATACCCAAACTCTGATAACTTCAGAACAATTTTATCAATTTTATTCTCTTTGGCGACAAATAGCACAGCGCCGCCGGATCCGGGGAATTTTGCCGCTGCGCCAAGTTTGCGCGCCTTTTCAATCATCTCAATATTATCCCTGCCGACGACTCTGTCGCCATAAAGCTGCCGGCGAAGATCAAAGTTGGTATTTATGAGCTGACAAATTTTATCAAAATCCCCTTTTTTTAAGGCTTCCATTCCCGACTCGGCAATTTGGGCAAATTTTTCCATTGCCGAAATTACTTCCGGGTCGCCGTTCTCAAAACGGCTTCTAATATCCGAGTGGACCTTTCCCGATTCCGACATTGACTGGCTCCAGACTAAACCCATTGGGGGCAACAACTCTTTGGAAAATGGTTTATACGAACCGAAAGCGCCAGCGTTTTTTGCGAACGCTCCTTTGGAGAAATCCATATAAACAGGCTGCTCGTATGACTGGACAACCCTATCTTGCAAACCGGCCGTAATTCCCAATTCCCTGACCTCGGCTTCGAGTGCAATGCCGGACAAAATGGCCGGCAAAATGGTTTTTTCGCCGATTTGATAAAAATCAATTAATGCTTTAAGCGTGCCAATGACAATGGCACTCGAACCGGCCAGCCCCCGCTGCATTGGAATATTTGAACGATAGACAATAGAGAAATTTTTCTTTGCCAATTTTATTTTTTCCTTTTTGCAATAACGGTAAAAAACAGATGTTGCCGCTTTTAGCAGCCGGATTCCGCCGTAGTATCCCTGTGTCTGCGTCACCTCAAAAAGATCGGCAACGCCGGAAAACTCCTCCTGATCTTCAACATTTGGAATAAATTTTAATTGCTCGCTTGACCACAGAACAACCTCGGCTTTAAAATTTCTAAAGGGAAAACTGATAGTTTTGCCAAAAAATCCATCAGATGGATTGCCAAGAAAACCGATTCTTGGATATACCGTTTTTTTAATCACTCTGTCTCCTGCGCGGCTTTGGCTGCATTTTCCGGTAATAGTTCAAAATTCGGGCCCGATAAAAAATTGCCATGGTGTCAATGACCATTTTTTTAATTGATTTGAAATTAATACCGCTATTAACAGCGTTGAAATCCAGTTCAATCGGGGCCTCAAAAACCCGGTGATATCCCAGCTGGTGGGCAATTACCAACATCTCTAAATCAAAAGCGTATTGTTTAACCAGCGCCCGCGGCACTACATCTTTTGCCACCTCGCGTTTCAAGAATTTAAGACCCGCTTGTGTGTCAGTGACATTCAATCCAAAAAGAATTCTAATAACCCGCTGGTAAATCCAGGAATAAAACCGCCGCCTCTTTGGATAATTGACTCGCGACGCCGGATGCCTTTTCGAGCCCAGTACGAAATCGGCGTCGAAAATCTCCATTAGCTTGACACATTTATCAAATTGGACGGGATTAAAATCGCCGCCGGCGTCAGTAAAAGTAATAATCTCGCCTTCGGCGTGCTTAGTGCCATATTTCAAGGCATAGCCTTTGCCCCTGTTCGGATGATATTCAAGCACTCGGACATTTTTCGATATATGCCTCTTGGCTCGTTCTGCGGTTCTATCGGGAGATCCGTCGACAACAATAATTATCTCATAGGAGTAACTGAGGCGGTCATGAGCTTTAACAATCTTGTCGATAGTTCTAAAAATATTCTTTTCTTCTTTGTATGCCGGTATAACAATGGACAATTTCGGTCGCTTGGGCTTTCTGGTTGTTGCCCCCCTGGCTGATTTTTTCATTGAAATGATTAATTACAAATCATTACCCCTCAAAAATAATTTTAACTGATCCTTTTTACTAAAAAGATAATATCCCATCATGGCGGTAAAAAGCAAGGCGAAAGAAAGAATGATAATCCGAACGACGACTAATATTGACGAGTGGATAAAAGAAATTGACACTAAAAGCCCGACGATGATAACGAGAAAAAACCAAATGAATCGAAAGTCCTTTACCGCCAGATAATAATTCGCCAGCAAATTAATCAAAGAATAAAACAAAATTGCCAGCCCGACTTCGGGTAAAAGCGAAAAAAAAGAAACATATTGGTTGCCGTAAAGAATGGCGATTATTTTGGCTGGGGCAATCGCATATAGTCCCAGAACCAAAAGGCCGCCAATTAGAACAAAAAGAATTGAAAAAAGAAATATCTTGTAGTGCTTGTCGCCTTTGGTTGTTTTTTCGGAAACCATCGGAAACATAACTGTAACGATCGGCGCGGTAACATAAAGGATAATTTTTCCAATAGTTGAAATTGCGGCATAAATTCCAGCGTCAGCCGGCGGAAAATAATGTTTGACTAAGATAACATCTAGGTTCTGCGCCACCATCAGCAGCACCGCCGACAGAAGAACCGGCCGAGAGTAATTCAAAATTTCTTTTTTATCAAACGAGAATTTTTTCGGAGTCCTATCCTTGTCGGAATGAGAAAAAATTGATTTTATCGGCCAGAAAGTTACGAGATAACTGACTGCTGAAGCAATTACAATCGCCGCCAAGGCGCCGGAAACTTGAAAACCAAGTTTAACCAATAAAATTCCAAGTGCCAGCCGCAAAACCGGATCGATGACGCCGATAATCGAAACGGCAATAAATCTTTGACTGCCTTGCAAGACTCCTCGATTGACGGTCACGGCTAAACCAAAAATTAAACTGCTAAAAGCAATCGCCACCGGAAGCAGGTTGTCAATGGAAAAATAATTGGCGATCGGTCTTATTAAAACCAAACTAAGCAGAAAGAGAATCAGGGCTAGAAAATAGACATAGCGGGTAAAAACAGAAAAAAGCTTTTTCAAAGCCAAATATTTATCTGCCGTATAAAGTTCGCTTGAATAACGCATAGTGACAGTCAATATCGCTCCGCCGGCAACGGAAACAATCAGGAGCAATGACATTAAGGCGGTCATTTCGCCATAGCCTTTCGGCCCGAGCATCCGTCCCATCAGCATATTAAACAAATAAGAAAAAATACTGCCGACCATTGTGCCGGCAAAAATTATTACGCTAGATGAAATTAATTTTCTGGTATCCGTCATAAACTAGAATATAGCAACAAAAGTTGAAATGATAAAGAGTAAATGGTAGATTAAGTCCGTAAAGTCGAAAGTCCTTAAAGTTCGTAAAGCACAAGGCATTCAAATTCTCCGTTCACTTTACAGACTTTAAAGACTTTATAAACTTTTAACTCGAAACGGAGTTTCTATGAAAGGCATAATTCTTGCCGGCGGCGCCGGCACCCGGCTTTATCCAGCAACATTGACGGTTTCAAAACAAATGTTAGCGGTTTATGACAAGCCGATGATTTATTATCCACTTTCGGTTTTGATGTTGGCCGGAATTAGAGAGATACTGATCATTTCGACTCCTCATGACTTACCTGGCTTTAAGAAACTTCTCGGCGACGGGTCAGAAATCGGCGTTAAGTTTTCCTATGCCGAACAAGCGGCACCAAACGGTTTGGCCGAAGCTTTTATTATCGGTGATAAATTTATCGGTAATGATTCGGTAGCAATGATTTTGGGCGATAATATCTACTATTCCGCCGGACTGACCGGACTGTTGCAGGACGCTTGCAAGATAAAAAAGGGTGGCCACATTTTCGCCTATCATGTACCTGACCCGGAACGTTTCGGTGTTGTTGATTTTGATCAAAACGGCAAAGTGCTTTCAATCGAAGAGAAACCAGAGAAACCAAAATCAAGCTACGCAATCCCCGGCCTCTATTTTTACGGACCAGAAGTCGTGAAGGAGGCCAAAAATTTAAAGCCATCTGCTCGCGGCGAGCTGGAAATTACCGACTTGAATCGGGTGTTTTTAGACCGAGAAGAGTTGGAAGTTACAGTTCTTCCCCGCGGCCTCGCCTGGCTTGATACTGGAACACACGCGGCGATGATTAAAGCCAATAACTACGTCCAAATCATGCAGGAGATGACCGGCAACAATATCGCCTGCATCGAAGAGATTGCATACCGTCAAGGCTGGACTTCTGACAAAAAACTTGACGCGGCGATCGAGAAAATGGGCAAATCAAGCTACGCCGATTACTTGCGCCGGATTGAACGGGAGGTCAAAAATGAAAGATAACATCAAATCGGGGAAACTTGCTGGGGTTTTAATAAAAGAGTTAAAAGTTTGGAAAGATAAGCCGGATTTAAAACAGGATGTAGAGCCGGGATTGTTTGCTGAGATTTTACGCGATGATGACGAAATGCTAAAAAGATTCGGCCAGAGCAATTTCACTACCGCTCCACGTGGGACGATTAAAGCCTTCCATTGGCACAAAGATCAAGATGACTTATGGTTTTTCGCCAATAGTAAAGTCGGGGTCGTTTTGTATGACCGGCGTGATGATTCTCCGACCAAAGGTCAAACCGAGGTAATTTATTCCGGTGTAGATGATTATAAATTAATCTTAATTCCACAAGGCGTAGTCCATGGATATAAAGTTATTGGCGACGAAACAAATATTCTGATTTATCACGTGACCAAAGCCTACAATCCAAAAAATCCCGACGAAGAGCGGGTTGATCCATTTGACAGCGAAATTAATTTTGATTGGGATTCATTGAAATAGGAGTCAAATGAAAATTTTAGTTACCGGCGGCGCTGGATTTATCGGCACCAACTTTGTCTACTATATGGTGGGCAAAG
>CAYHDN010000039.1:3797-8742 GCA_964355425.1 uncultured Candidatus Saccharibacteria bacterium | reverse complement strand
CGGATTTCCAAAAAGTTAAAAAAGAAAAAGATTCTTGAAGGCTTTGCTTGCCGGAATAAAGACCGTACTGAACAGGCATGATTGCTACTGAGGCAACGGATTTAACCGGATTTAAAAAACCGCGGGAATCGCAAAAAAGAAGGATTAAGGAAAGTATAAATAGAGACAAAAATATCTTCAACATTTTATTTTAGATTTCGAATCGCTTTTCTTGCCTTCTCTCCCGCCCAATCGTTAGGCAACAATTCTTTTGGTAAACATGGATCAATCAACAAAACTTGCAAATATTTTCCCCTTAATTTTAGTATTTCGTCTTTAAAATTCTTGCCTCTGGTTGTAGGTTCTATGTAGCGACCGCTATATGCAACATACATCTCATTGAGTTTTTTAACTTCAGTTAATAACTCATTATATTTTTCATTTAAGCTTCTTAATTTCCAAATTCGCTCAATCAATAATCCCCTGTCCCCGGCAAGAAAACCAGAGACCTCCAAAACAAAAGCGTAGGCTCCTAATTTTTTAGATTCCAAAAATTCCCGCATATCCCGACTGATATCATGCGGAGTTACCCAAACAGAATCCTGAAGCATGCCAAAACCCAGTTCCTTCAATTTCCTGCGTAAACTTTCCCTGGCAAATTTATTGACTTCAGCGTAAGTGACGTACGGTCTCGGGCGTTGCAAAAAAAGATAAATTGCGAAACTGACAAACGTGCTGACTATCATTGACAATGTGGCGGCAAAAAAAGCGTTAATTCGATGTTTATAAACCAGATAAATCAAACAGAGGATAATCAGGATAATTCCATATTCAGCGAAAAAGTAGAAAAACTGACGCCAAAAATAATGATGTCTGGCGAAGTCATTCAAGTAAAAAAAACTCTTGCGATCTAGATATCTTAAGTTGTTTAATAACGAGTCCATTGCCTAATCAATATTAGTCTAATTTGACCAATTTGTCTAATTAGACTAAACGGATTCTTCTGGTTCTGTCCTTTTGCCGTGGAAAGCACGGTGAATATCGCGCAAATGCTGATCGGTGACGTGGGTGTAAATTTGCGTCGTCGAAACATTAGCGTGGCCGAGAAGTGATTGGACACTACGCAGATCGGCACCATTAATTAGAAGGTCGGTGGCGAAAGTATGGCGTAAAGTGTGGGGTGAAACGTGTTTGCTAATTCCTGCCGCTTTGGCCCATTTGTTTACGACTCTTTCTATCGATCTGACCGTTAGTCTGCTACCGTCAATTTTATTTAATATCAAAGCCTCGCTATCACTGATCAATTTTATATAACTCCCCAGTATTTGCTGGGTGGAATCAGACAAAAAGACCACCCGGACTTTGCCGCCCTTGCCGCGAACCGGAATCTCGCCTCGCTCCAAATTAATGTCGCCGACATTTAGATCCTTAAGTTCTGAAACCCGCAACCCGGTTGAAAATAGTAGCTCCAAAATTAGCCGATCGCGCAGACCTTTGAAAGTGTTGATTTTGGGTATATTAATCAGTTTTATAATATCCTGCGCCTCTAAAAACTCGACTTTCCTCTCCTGCATTTTTGCCAAGGTGACTTTTTGCGGCGGCAGGGATTTTATTCCACGGAGCGCCAGAAATCCTAAAAATGCCCGCAAGGTGATGATGTGGTAGTTTTGAGTTGATTTTGACAACGGCTGACCGGATTTGTTGCAGAGGCGGTTCAAGTAGAGGCGATACTCCTTGACGGCTTCCTGAGTGATGTCCTCCGAAACGATGCCAGATTTTGAATTATTGTTTTGAGCTTTGAGTTTTGAGCTTTGAGTTTCAAATTCTTGCAACCATTGCATGAATTTGGAAAGGTATCGGTCGTAATTTTCCACTGTTAATAACGACTGGCCTTTCTCTAGCTCACAATATTCGAGAAACTCCCTTTTTAACTGCCATAAATCAGGCATAGTCAAAAGTTAAAAGTCTATAAAGTCTGTAAAGTACATCGAGTTAGGATCTAAAACGATTCCTCCCGACTTTCGACTTTGTGACTTTACGGACATTGGACTTATTTTATCATTATACGACATAATAAAAAATCCGCCGGGCTAGGCAATGCGCGGCGGTGATTCGCTGTATCCCTCGTCTATCCCAAGCAACGGTCTGATCGAGGCGTTGTCCTTGCAGGCGTTGCAGGCCCAGGCATAGAAGACGGAAAGAAGAACTGCGACAATCGCGGCCAGAATAATCGAAAGATCGCTCATCTCTCAGACCTCCTTGAAATGGTGCAGGTATCAAAATTCAAAAAGTGAACTTTAATATCTACACTATTCTTCGGTGATTGGAGTTTTGAATCTCTTGGCCAATTCATATTTTACCACTCGGCGGTCTGAAAATGGCTCAAATTTATTTTCACCAACAGCCATAACCTCTTCGGCGCCTTTGCCGGTGACGATGATAATATCGCCGCGCTCTGCTGTCTCGATTGCCCGCCTAATCGCCTCATGGCGATCGAGAATTTTCCAGTAATTATTATTTAATCTCCATTTGCCTTTTTTGCCTTTAAGGACTCCGGCGGCAACCGCGTCGATTATGCTCATTGGATCTTCATCATATGGGTCTTCATTGGTGACAAAAACCAAGTCGGCGAATTTTCCCGCCAGTGCTCCCATGATTGGTCGCTTGGTTTTATCGCGCCGGCCGGTAGCGCCGAGAACGGCGATAATTTTTCCGCCACGTTTAGCCATTGACTGTTTTATTGTTTCGTAAACATTTTTTAATGAATCGGCGTTGTGAGCATAATCTACAATGACCTCAAAATCCTGCTTCGGACTGACGATGATCCGCTTCATCCGCCCGGGAATGCCAGCGACGCTCTCGAGGCCGGATTTAATTTTGTCGACTTCAACACCGCAAGCGATTCCGCTGGCGATAGCCGCCAAAGCGTTTGAAATATTGAACATTCCCGGAATTTGCAGATCAATGGTGATTTGATTGCTGCCAACTACTGCGGTGAAAATTGAACCGGTCGGACTTTCGAGGATTTTTCTGGCAACGATACCGTTTTCAAAGGGTTTTTTAACCGAGTAAAGAATTTTCTGGGCATTTTTGGCATCAATAAAGTTTTGCGACTCCGGATCGTCAATGTTAATGATTGCCACAGCTTTCGGATTATCTTTGAAAACTTTCAATTTCGCTTCAAGATATTTTTCTTTTGATCCGTGGTAATCGATATGGTCGTGCGACAGATTTGAAAAAATTAAAATGTCGAAGTCTAGCCCCCAAACACGGTATTGATCAATTGCCTGTGAGGTGACCTCAAGAACGGCATATTTGCATTCGGCCGCAATTGCTCGCTTGAGAAAGTTGTTGATAACGGCGGTTGGCGGAGTGGTGATCCAGCGTGATTTTTCGCTGTGCATCGTTACTGTGTCGGCAATTTTGGTGTTGATCGTCGTCTCCATCGCCGATTTTTCGCCCGATGCGTCAAGGACAGCGGCTATTAAATTACAGATTGTTGTTTTGCCTTTAGTGCCGGTGACGCCGATCAATTTAATTTTTTTCGATGGATGGCCGGAAGCAAAATTAGACCAATTAGCTTGGGCTTTATGGTAGCGGTTTTTCGTTGATTGGGGAAAAATTTTTGATAAAAATTTTTTCATAATATTGTTGAAACTACACAGACTTTAACACAGAAACAGCACAGAAAAAACAAATTCTGTGTCAGATCTGTGTAATTATCTGTGTTGTTTCTTCCACTTAATGTCTCCTAATCTTCTCCGCTATCTTAAATAGCCAATATTTTGTTGGCGAAAAAACTAAATCCCAGCCGCCGAGTGCGGTAAATTCCTCTCCGCCAAATTGTTTTTTAAATCTGGTAACGCCGGCCCAAGGGTGTTTTCCATCGTCTGTTGGGGCGATACCGAACAAGTCGTAATACTTGCAACCGCGCCTTTTCGCTTCCCTGATAATTTCCCAATGAAGTTTATAAGGTGCCATCATTTCCCGATGCTCATCGCTGGAACCGCCGAAAAGATAGGTGTAGACATCTTTGTAAAATACCACGATCGCCGAGACAAGGATTGCCCTATTTTTTGATTCGTAATTTTGTACTTTCGTTTGATTTGTAGTTTCGTAGGGGGCGCTTGCGCTGAACACCTTAACATAATCCTTCTTAGAGAGGTTGTCAATAAGGCTTTGAAAATATGGGAAAGTGCGAAAAGTTATTTTTTGCCGACGGGCCATGGTTTCGTATAATTTATAAAAATCTTCAATTTTGCTATCGGCCACTTTTACGCCGTATTTTTCCGCCACTTTGATATTATAACGACCCTTCGGTTTCATTTGCGCCAGAATTTCATCTTCGGGTTTAGAAATGTCAAGAATCAGTGTGTGTTCGGGTTGCATCTCCTCGAAGGCTTTTCTATAGCCGGACTCATCAAGTTTAATTTCGCCAATTTCATCATTTGATTCCAGACGAAAAAATATTGCTTTCGATTCCTTAGCGATTTTATTAATCTGATTTTGAAAAATCTTTTGTGTTGCCAGTTTTGTCTGGTCGTGGCTTGCCATCGGGGTATAAAGCATCGACCCGAGTAGTGGAATTTTCTTCTCCAGGACCAGAACATCAAAAATCCGCCAGCTCTTTTGCCAGCCGGTCGCAAGTTTAAATTGTTCCCATTCCTTGGTTTGAAAAATCGTTGCCATACCCTTAACGAAATTACAAATTTTACAAAAATACGAACCAAAAACTATTTAATATTTATCACGCGCCTAAAATGCGAACCATTACTGGTAAAATTGACCAAAATTCCTAATTTCAGATTACTGGACTTTAAATATGAATTCAACTGGCTAATATCTCTGAAATGAAAATGGTCACCTGTTTTAATTTCGAGCGCAATCTTATCGTAAACTAAAAAGTCCAAATAATGCTTGTCAATTATTTTGTCTTTGATTTTTATTGACACATACACCTGACTTT
>CAYHDN010000039.1:0-3697 GCA_964355425.1 uncultured Candidatus Saccharibacteria bacterium | reverse complement strand
CGCTTTTTGGTAGGTTTTTTCACGATGTCCAGCGCCAATTAGATTAAAGACTTCAAAACAGCATCCGACGATCTGATAACTTTCCGTTTTGTAGATGATTTTTTCAGTTGCCATTTTGTATTTACGTAAGATATGTATTTTTGTTAGGGGTTTGTACAAACTTAATCTAGCAAATTCAGACTGGAAAATCTAGTTCTATTGTGCTAAGATTTATCAGATGAAAAAGGAAAATATAAAAATTTTGGTAATTGAGACGTCGTGTGATGAAACAGCTGCAGCGGTAATTGGAGTTCAAAACGGCCAGCCGAAGATTTTGTCAAATATCGTTTCGTCGCAAATTGATTTGCATGCCAAAACCGGCGGTATTGTGCCGGAAGTTGCAAGCCGTGCTCATATGGAAGCAATAGTTCCTGTTGTCGAAGAAGCACTCCAACAGGCAAAATCGAGTCGAAAGTCGAAAGTCGAAAGTCGAAAGTTCAATGAAGCAGATCTATTGGAGGGGATCACGCACATTGCGGTGACAAATGGACCTGGATTAATTGGATCATTATTGGTTGGGTTTAATGCGGCCAAAACCATCGCTTACGCAAAACAACTCCCCTTTATTCCGGTAAATCATATTGAAGGGCATATATATTCTGCGCTAGCGCAGAATAAAGTCGAAAGTCGAAAGTCGAAAGTCGAAAGTGATGGAGCCGAATTTCCAATCCTCGCACTTACCGTTTCCGGCGGGCATACATCGCTGACTATTATGCGAGATCATGGTGTTTATGAAACCATTGGCGAAACGATTGATGATGCTGCCGGCGAAGCCTTTGATAAAGTGGCAAAGTTGCTTGGGCTTGGCTATCCGGGCGGGCCGGTTGTTTCCAATTTTGCTTCAAACTACAGGGAGAAGGGTGTAGACACCAAGATCAAATTCCCCCGTCCGTTAATGGACAAACCAAATTTCGATTTTTCTTTCTCCGGTTTGAAAACGGCAGTATTAACGGAGGTGATTAAAAATGGTGCCAAGACAGAGAGCCGGAAAGCGGAGATTTGCTATGCGTTCGAAGAAGCGGCTGTTGAGGTGCTTGGCACAAAGACGCTCCGCGCCGCATATAAATATCGGCCAAAGAGCATCATTCTCGCCGGCGGTGTTGCTGCCAACCGCAGGCTTCAAGAAGAACTTAAAAGGCGTATCGATAAATACAATAACGATGTAGATGAAAAAGATCGGACCAGTTTTCTAGTTCCTGGCGACGGGATGACTGGTGACAATGCGGCGATGATCGGAGTTGCCGCTTATTATCACATTATCAAGGGGGATATCGCGGATTTATTTAGTGCGACTGTCGATTCGAATGCGGCTCTATAAAAAAATCGCGAACACGGTACGACTTGCACAATGTGTTCGCGACTGGCTTTAATGGACACCGACGGCACGCAGCAATCCAGCGATGATTGCCCCTCCTGGTAGACAGCCCGAACGGAGGTCTTGATCCGGTATGGTGTGTCTCGACAAGGCGTCCGCGGTGGCTCCGATGTAGATGACCGGGGCCTCCTGATCCCGGAATTTGCCTAGGGCGCTCTTGATGACCATGCCTTCGGCGAACCCAGTATCCCTGAAGTGGTTGCGGATGGTCAGAGCAGTACCGCGGATGCTGGGCTCCCCCTTGACCTGGGTGGTAAAGACCTCGTCACCGGCTTCCTCAACACGCACTGGCAGCCAGTCCTCGTTGTCGTACTTCGACCCTGGAATTCTGCGAGCGAAACCGAGATAAGCCTTGGAGTGCCTCCAGCTACAAGAATAACTCCACTATAAGCCGTTCATTTTGTTTTGTCAATAAAAAAGCGGACACAAGTGCGTTGTGTCCGCGGGAACGTCTAACCGTTGGGGTGGCGGTGCTACTGATCGGGGAAGATAATGCTCACGTCGCCGCCGTCAATCTGGCGGAAGATCTTGACCAGTCGGGCGTTGAGCGTGGACTCGAGCGGTCCGTCGAACCCTTCCATTCTGGCCGCAGCCTCGATGGTGGCGCGGAGGATCTTGTCCTCCAATTCGCACTCGGATGATTGATGATTCTCGGCGGTGGCGATGAGTTGGTCGTAGACGCTAGGCAGTAGAGTCCGGTTGAACCGGTCTACGAGCCTGGAGCGACCCCGACGTGCGTCGATGATCGCCTCGACTGTTGTCCGCTCAACAATTACGCCCTTCTTCATCTTCAACCTCCATCTGGAAAATGTGTACGGCCTGTGCTATTCTGTGAGTAAGATATTACAATATTTGTAATTAAATTGCAAGCGCGATGAAAAAAACATTTGCCAAGAATTGGCAACATAGTGAAATAGAATCAAAGCTCTATAAAAACTGGGAATCATCCGGCTATTTTAAACCAGAAATTAATTCTAGCGGTAAGCCGTTTGTCATTGCAATTCCGCCGCCGAATGTTACCGGCAAGCTTCATATTGGCCATGCACTGGTTGCAACACTTGAAGACTTAATGATCCGCTATCACCGGCTCCTAGGTGATGCAGCACTTTGGATTCCCGGCACCGATCATGCCGGCATTGCAACGCAGGCGGTTGTTGAGAAAGAATTACGGAAAAAAGGTGTCAACAAGAGCGAACTTGGCCGGGAGAAATTTATTGAGGAAGTTTGGAAATGGAAAGAGAAATATGGCAACATAATTTCAAATCAAACCCGCTGTTTGGGTGCTTCTTGTGATTGGAGTCGCGAGCGGTTCACAATGGATTAAGGACTATCGAATGCCGTCCGCGAAGCTTTTGTTCATCTCTACAAGAAAGATTTGATCTATCGCGGCGAATACATTGTCAACTGGTGTCCAAAATGCGGCACGGCGATTTCCGACGATGAAGTTGAACATCAGACACAAAAAGCGAAACTCTATTTTTTCAAATATGACAAAAATTTTCCTATCACTATCGCGACTACTAGACCAGAAACTAAACTAGGCGATACTGCTGTTGCCGTTAATCCATCTGATGAACGTTACAAGGAATATATTGGCAAAGAATATGATATTGATCTTGACGGCGTAAAACGAAAAATCAAAATAATTGTTGATCGGGCAGTTGATAAGGATTTTGGCACCGGTGCAGTTGGTGTTACTCCAAGCCACTCAATGGCTGATTGGAAAATGGCCGAAGAACACGATTTGCCGAAAGTTAAAATCATCAATGAGTATGGGAAGATGACTGCTGAAGCTGGCAAATACGAGGGTTTGAAAGTTTTGGAAGCTCGGGAAAAACTTGTCGGGTACTTAAAATCAGCAGATTTATTGGAAAAAGAACAAGAAATCGAGAATAATTTGTCAATCTGTTACCGCTGTGGCGGGGCAATTGAGCCACTGCCAAGCTTGCAATGGTTCGTAAAAATGAAGCCGCTGGCAGAAAAAGCCAAAGAGGCGGTAAAAAGCGGGGAAATTGAGATAATTCCGAAGCGCTTTGAAAAAGTTTATTTTCATTGGCTTGATAACATCCGCGACTGGTGCATCTCGAGGCAACTGTGGTGGGGACATCGAATTCCGGTGTATTACCGGAATTCGAGTCGAAAGTCGAAAGTCGAAAGTCGAAAGTTCAACGAGGATGAAATCTATGTTGGAAATAATCCACCGGAAGGGTATGTCCAAGACGAAGGTGTTTTGGACACCTGGTTTTCATCGGCGCTTTGGCCATTTTCAACTCTCGGCTGGCC
>CAYHDN010000038.1:0-9358 GCA_964355425.1 uncultured Candidatus Saccharibacteria bacterium | reverse complement strand
TCCGATCTTCTTTATTCTGGCCGTTTATAATAATATTTTGCAGTGAATCGGGAGCAATAATAAATCGAAACTTATCGTTCGCAACCGCTCCAAGAATCTTCAAGTTTACTGGCCAGGGGATAAAGCTGTCGCGCAAGTTCCCTTTTAAATATATTGAGTCCTTTTTAATCTCAAAATTGGCATCAGAGAGTGGAAAATCACTTTCAAGCGATCCGGTGGCTTTGGCAAATTCTTTGCCCCGAAAAACCATCACGGCGCGACCATCACCTCTAATGTTTGAAACCCTCTCGGAAAAAGGAACCAGATTCTCGGATATTTTATCATCTTCTATGCTTTTGAAATTCGTGCCACGCTTCAAATAGACTGCTAATAAAATCAAGGTGATGAATGTGATTATTAGAATAATTACAACGGCGACCCAGAAAACAGAAAAGTGAGAATTTTTTTCATCAAGATCCTGAAAAAAATTCTCCGGCCTCCCAGCTCTGCGGATCAGACCATCAACAGACTTCTTGTGCTCACTTCGCCGCTCCATTGTCATTTATTCGCCTTTTTATCGCCCAACCAAGCTCCTGACAATTTAGTAAATATGTGATGAGCAAATAAACAATAACTCCAATTATTGCCGCCGAACCAGCCTGAATTAGAACTCCCCAAAACCTTTGCATGTCTAGATAATTATAGAGGAGGTGGCCGGATTCCCGAACAGTCAGTGCCATGACAATTGATGCCAATAAAATCTTTAAGGTGGAAATGATTATCTGCCAGTCAAAAACTTTATGGGAAATCCGGTAAAGCAAAAAATAAAGCAAGATTGCGTTGAGAAAACTGCCGATCGAAAATGACAAAGCCAGTCCGGCAACGCCCATCGAGCGAGCAAGTGGGTAGGCGATAGCAATACTAACAATTATCGAAATAACCGAAACAATTGTTGGCGTTTTAGTGTTGTGCTTGGCATAAAAGGCTTTGGCAAAAAGCGGTATCAATCCTTGGGCAACCAAAGAAAAAGCAAACCAACCGAGCGTCAGAGCCGCCATTCTGGTATCATCCCAGCTAAATTTTCCCGACCCGAGAATTAGGCGAATTATTTGTGCCCGGAGCAAGATAAAAATCACAGTTGATGGCACCAAAAGATAAATAATTACCCGCATTGATCTCGTGAGGTAAAAAGAAAATGACGCGTGATCCTCTATCGACGCCTTTTGGGCTAAAATCGGGAATACCGCTGTCGAGAAAGAGGTGGCAAACACTACGGTCGGCATCGTCTGAATATTGTTCGCTAGATTAAAAACCGCGATTGAGCCGGCAACTAAAGCCGAACTGATAGCAGTATATACTACAAGTAAGATATTATTAGCACCCATGCCAATGGCTCGAGGAATCATTAAGCGGACGATTTTCTTTACGCCCGGATGCCCAAAATCAAAAATTGGTTTGAATTTATAGCCTAATGAAATTACAGTCGGCACTTGAGTCAACATATGAAGCGCTGAACCAACAACTACAAACCAAACAACGCCGGTAATACCCCAACGCGGGGCAGCATAAATGGAGCCAACAATTATTGATAGGTTATAAACTATCGGTGCGAAAGAGTAGGCGACAAAACGCTTAAACGAATTTAGCACTCCGCCAAGAAAATAAGAAACGGAAAAAAATATCGGCGCCAACATCAATATTCTGGCAAGTTGCGTAGTTTGATTTTGTCGGCTGGCTTCAAACTTGGGCACAAGGAGTGGGGTGAGATATGGCATAAAAAAATACAAAATCACCGCCAACGCTGCTAAAATGACAACTGATATCGAGATTAGGGAATTCGTTATTCGCCAAGCAATTTTTTTATCGCCCCTGGAAACAAAAGAGGTAAAAACCGGTATGAAAGCGGCGCTGATCGCTCCAAAAATCAAGATGTTAAAAATTAGATCCGGGATACGGAATGCTGCATAGTATATATCAAGATTATAGGTTTCAATATTTCTGGCAAGATAGTGATCACGTAAAAGCCCGAAGACATTCGAAAGAGTCATAGTAACAACCAGTATGCCGGCGGCGCCGACAAGCGAGTTTTCCCGATGAACTAACTTTTGAAATTTCTGCCACATATTTTAGTTTTTATTTTCCTTTTCCCTGGTTTTTTCTCGAACGGTTTTTGGAAAGTAAGTCAAGAATTCATCTTCGGAAATTATCTCTTTCTCCAGCAGATCGGTCGAAACTTTATCAAGAATTTTTCGATTGTTTTGGATTGTTTCTTTGGCCCGCTTGTAAGCTTTTTCAATAATTGCCGCAACCTCGACGTCGATTTTAGCCGCAACTTCATCACTATAATTTCTCTGCTCCGAAATCTCCCGGCCTAAAAAGATTAACTCCTCTTTATCACCAAAGGTTTGCGGCCCAAGTGTCGAACTCATACCAAATTCAGTTACCATTTTTCTAGCAATTTTTGTTGCCCGCGACAGATCATTTTGGGCACCAGTTGTCACTTCGCTAAAAACAATCTCCTCCGCTGCTCGTCCTGCAAGCATGGCTGATAGATCATCCTCAAATTTAGCTTTCGTTATTAATCTGCGGTCTTCTTTCGGCAGATTCCAAGTGTAGCCAAGTGCCATGCCACGAGAAATCACCGAAATTTTGTGGACCGGATCGGAATTTGGCAGCAGGTGGGAAACCATTGCATGCCCGGATTCATGAACAGAAATAATTTTCTTTTCTTCATCCGACAATATTCGCGAATGGCGTTCCGGGCCCATCATTACCTTCTCAATCGCATTTTCCAGATTGGTTTGAGTGATATTTTTTTGGTTATCTCTGGCAGCCAAGATTGCCGCTTCATTAGTTAAATTCTTGATATCAGCACCGGAAAATCCGGCCGTTTGGGCAGCAATTTTTTCTAGATCGGAATCATCGGAGACAGGCTTATTGCGGACATGAACTTTGATAATTTCTTCGCGTTCTTTTTTGTCCGGCAAATCAATGGCGATTTGGCGGTCAAACCGGCCGGGGCGGAGTAGCGCGGCATCGAGAATATCCGGCCGATTAGTCGCTGCCATAACAATGACGTTGGAATCAGTATCGAAACCATCCATTTCAACTAAAATTTGGTTCAAAGTCTGTTCGCGTTCGTCGTGAGAGCCGCCAAGACCGGCGCCGCGTTGGCGGCCGATGGCATCAAGCTCATCAATAAAAATAATTGACGGTGCATTGCGCTTGGCTTTAACGAACAAATCCCGGACCCGAGAGGCGCCAACACCAACAAACATTTCAACAAATTCCGAGGCCGAAATTGTAAAGAAGGGGACACTGGCTTCGCCGGCAGCCGCTTTGGCCAATAAAGTTTTTCCGGTACCCGGAGGCCCGATAAGTAAAACTCCATGGGGAATCTCGGCACCAAGTTTCTTAAATTTTGCTGGCTGGCGCAAAAACTCCACAACTTCGGAAAGTTCCTGTTTCGGCTCAACTAATCCGGCTACATCGTCGAAACTAATTTTGGTTTCGCCGGCAATTTTTGCCCTGGATTTGCCAAAATTCATCGCTTTCATATTTGAACCTTGGGCTGAACGGAACATAAACCAGATAAATCCACCAATCAAAAGAATCGGCAATATGGCCGAAAGAATCGTCCACCAAGCAACAGAATCGGCAGTATTTGTAACATCAATTTTCACCTTATCGGAAGTAATTCCATAATCTTTGAGACCGATTGCCGATTCTTTATAAGCCTTTTCCTTGCTCCCGTCTTTGAGATTAGCGGTAATTTGGTTGTCCTTTACAGTCAGCAATTCAACTTTTTCGTCATTAACATCACGGACAATATCAGAAATCGCCACATCCTTAACCTTAGTTCCCTTAGGTAAATAATAGCTGGAAGCAAATATGCCAACTAAAATAATAACTATTATGAGCAGAACAATGCGACTGCCAGAAGACGGCTTTGGATTCATCACACTCCTTGAGTTAATTCACTTTTGACCACAAACACACAAACCCTCATCTATTTTGCGATTCAATGCCCTTTACTTTAGACACAATAAGTCTACCAGCTTTAAGCTCAAATTTCAACCCCCGAATGGGGCCCCCTTGGGGCTTGCCGGCAATAACTTTTTGTTTACCGCCAATATTTTGGTTGGCGATCTTTACAACCTCCTCGACTTGGTCGAGTGATAAGTCGCGGCTTACGTCGTAATCTTCGGCCAAAATTCTAATAATCTCAGAAGCGACGGCAGGGGAAAGAGAAGTAAATTTTTTTCTTTCAATATATTTTTCATTTTTATTTTCATGGCAGATTTTCGCTAGAGAAGCCTCTGCCTGATTGCGAATAAAATCGGCGCAGAGCCCGGCTAGCTCGGAAGTCCGCCAGAGAGCGGAAAGAAGTTTGGGATTAAGCCTCTGCAGTTCAGGAATAATTTTATGTCGCATAATGTTGCGAGTATAATCCAGCGAGTCGTTGCTGCTATCGGTACAAAACTTGATATTGTTTTGTTTCAAATACCCGAGGATCTCGGACTTTTCAGCAAAAAGGAGGGGACGGACTAGTCTGCCGCTTACGATTTTCATCGAACTAAGCCCCCTAATACCTGCACCGCGAACTAAATTGATCAGAAGTGTTTCCGCCAGATCATTTTTGTTGTGAGCAATAAAAATTTTATCGGCTCTCCCCTCGCCTCTCGCCTTTTCAAGAAATTCGTACCGGAGATTTCTGGCGTCCTCTTCGTTTTTAATTTTCTCCCCCGATTTGAGCTGGCCGAGATAAAAATCATAACCGAATTTTTCTGATAATTCTTTTACGAATTTCTCGTCACGGTCGGCTTCCCTGCCCCTAATTCTATGATTATAATGTCCAACAATAATCGAAAAATCAAGTTCGCTTGACAGTTGTTGAAGCAAATATAAAAGACAAACCGAATCTGGGCCACCGGAACAGGCGACCAGTACTCTATCACCTCTTTTGATCAGATCAAACTCGGCGATAAATTTTTTAAATCGAAGATATAAATTTTTCTGCGAAATTATTGCCATCAGATACTAAAGATGGGCATTTCTGCCCAATTTTCTTTATCTTATTTAGAAAGCTGGTAGCAGGGGCGAGACTCGAACTCGCGACCCCAGGCTTATGAGTCCTGTGCTCTAACCAACTGAGCTACCCTGCCATTTGGTAGCAGGGGGTGGATTCGAACCACCGATCTCGAGGTTATGGGCCTCGCGAGCTACCACTGCTCCACCCTGCGTTAAGCATATATTACCATAGCAAATAAAAAGCCTTGAGTCAACCTGTCCGCCGGCAGGCAGGCAAAAACAGCCGTTTTTAGTCCAATTTACTTTTTTTCTGGTTTGCCCGGCATTCTAATTTCAAGAACGAAATAGATCACAAGAACAAGCGCCTCCAGTGCCCAAAAATACTGGCAAAAAATTGTCGGCTGATAGCTCCGGTCAAAATATGCTTGGAGAAAATACAACGCCGTGGCGATAACAACTGGCCAAATCCACCAGAATACCGGTCTCTCTTCCTTAATATACCGATGATAAAGAATCAGAGAAATAATTAGGATTACCATAATCACCAACCACCAAAAACAAAGACTCTTGGCTACGGTTGTCGTACCTCTGGTATCGCTCTCTGCGCCAGAAACTGTTCCACCGGTCCCGGCTATACCCGGCTGACCTGTGACTCCCTGGTCTCCGGTTGTCGCCGGAGGATTATAAGTAATCCTTTGGGTGATTCTTTGGCCCAAGGTTGGCGGCAAAGATAGAAATCCGGTCGGCTCGCGCTGATCGGTTGATTCATCCCCAAAAACGAAATTAAAATTTGTCGCTGATTGTCCTTGCAGCCCGTTGCCGGCATTTGATGGCAAAATTGCGGCAATTTGAATATTTTTTGTAGCGCCAGACGCAATACTTGGAACAATAACTTTACTGCCATTTGGTAACGATGCCAACTGTGATAATGTTTGATTCCAAACAGCCACTCCTCCGTCACGCGGCTCAATTTGTAAAACATTGGCTAATGATCCGCTGACGCCATTTGCGGCAATTGAAAATGAGTGGGGATAAATGCCATTATTTTTTATTGAGACTGACTTTATAATCGCCGGCATTCCTGGATACATATTGGTTTCGGAAAAAAGTTGACTTCCAGCAAAAGTAATTTCCAGTGGTCCGGTGGTAATTGTAGCCGCTTTAGCCGGCTGAGACAATCCGAGTGATAATAAAATCGCTAAGCAAAACAACCCGATTCCCATTTTAAATTTATAATTGAAAATTGAAAATTTTTTCATTATGCCCCCGGCGTAGGCACTGCCTGGTCTTGCCAGTCAGTTACCAAATTATTATCTGCACCAATTAATTCCATCGAATAACCCTCAGCTGGAATAATGGGAACAAATGCCCCAGTAGTCCATATCCCTGCCCCGACTGCTTTCACTTCGTCATCATTGCCAGCCGAGCCGTATTCAACATAATCGACTATCGTTGAAGAATCTTTTGGCAAAGACTTGAATAAACCGATTGAACCATAAGAGTTTCCCATGTTTACGCTTCCAGTATCCGGCCAATACAGATCTGTTGCTGAATTTGCACCCACCGACCGGACATGAACAACAACTTTTGATCCTGACGCCAAAGCAAATGACGGAAAAATATAATCGTAAGCCGAAGTCAGTCCATCGAAATGAATCACGTAGCCCGTCATATCTAAAACATAACCACCGGAATTTTGAATTTCGATCCACTCCTGCCCAGTATCAACCCCTATGGGATTGTAAAGCACTTCAGAAATTGTTGCTTTCCCAGGATTCCATATCCCCGTCGAAAACGAGCTGCTGTCGAGGTTGGCGTCGTCTGTCCAGTATGCGGCAGTAAAAGAGATAGAAATTAACGCGCACACAACTGGCAGAAACAATCTTTTAATTATTTTTTTCATTATTTGCCGCCTTTTTTATGGCTTTATTTCGTTGCTTTTTAACTTTTTCCCATTCAATTTTGAGATTTTTATACTCTTCAAAAATAATGATCATTGCTGGAATAATAATTATTAATATCAACCCTGGAGGTGTTTTAAGAAAAGCGATTAAATAACCAATTAGGGCAATAGAAAAAACATATTTCCCTAAAATTGCCGTTTGATTAATTTTGCTCTGGTCGGGGGTTGAGTTGGCGTCACCCTTAGTTTGATATATCTTGTTATTTCCAAGATTCTCGATTGAAATAATTCTGTGAGTTACTGTGTCGTTTTTACTTTTCGCTCCAACCGGCAAAAAAGTAATCACATCTCCAGCCCGATATTCGTCGGCCGGTTTAGAAACGACCGCGCTGCCAACATGAATCGCCGACTCCATGGAGCCGGATTTTACGACATAAATTTTATAATTGCCTTTGATTGGAAACAAGGAGAATCCAATAATTAAACCGACCAGTAATAAAAATACGAGCAAAATATTCAAACAAATCGATAGAAATTTTTTCGTTTTTTCTTTCATCTGTTCTCGCTAGTCCCGAAAAAATCGGGACTAAGCCAAAACAGATTATGGCTGGGTTGCATTTAATGTCAGCAGCACTGTTGTCGAGAGACTTTGCAAGCCGTTTCCTGCGCCAGAATCCAAAGACACAGTGACATAAAGATCCTCGGAAGCTCCGGCAGCTAAATTTCTAACTGATAACAATCCAAGCAAGCCAGCGACCGTTCCGCTATAAACATCTGATCCGCCTGATATTGTGCCAATAATTACTTCAAAATCAGGTGAACCATAAAGGGCAGCATCACCAGCTGACATTGAAGCAGCCATGTCATAATTCAGCGGCACTGTTCCGCTGTTGATAACAGTTAGTACCTGCTCTTCGCTCCAACCCGGATATATATTTGATGCCGTAAACAGGGCCGAGGTTGGCGATGTCGAAATATCCATGTATCCAGTTGTGAAAGTGTTGTCTGGAACTGTGGTTGAATCCGTCCATGCAGCGCTTGTTACGCCGGCGGCAATTGCCGCAACAACGACAATTGTTAATAAACTTTTTGCAATTCTTAACATAATTTCTCCATTTCTTAAATAATTTTTCCTATTTTTTAGCAGATTTTGGGTATCGACCAAAACCCTCAATAAAAAATCAGCGGTAGAGGCAACTAAAAACCCTGCCCCGAGCCGCTGACTTTTATTTGTATCTGCTTCAACAGCATAAATATATCACTCAGATATGATGGCAGTTATATACTAACACCTCGTATATACTTGTCAAGCCCTGAACCCATGTGGTTTAAGGTCAAGAGTCAGAGAAGTAAATCCACCAATAAATATAATTTGGTCTTGTAATGACCGCCGGTGAGGCATCAGCTTGTTGTTCAGTCGCAGCTACCGGATCATAAGGCACAGCAACAACATTTTCCCCCAGAAGCGCATAGCGGAGTTTCCCGCGGGCGACTTTCTCTTTAAAGGTATCGGTTTTGTAATATGCAATCCGCAGTCGCAGATCTTCGATCTCGTTTTTAAGATCAACAATCTCTTGCTTTTGTTTGTCAACTATTTTATTTTGCTGCCAGTTGTCATAGATTACCTTGCCGACAATAATGAAAGAATAAATGATAAAACCAATTATCAAAAAACGCCAAAAATGATCTGGCAAATTCTCTTTTATTCGCTTGAGAAAGTTATTTTCAGCCATTTGTCTGATTATATCAAAATAACCACACGGATAAAAACACGGTTAAATTCAGCACGGCTATTCAGAAAAACTCTCCCACTGGCGGGAGAGTTTTTTTTCAAAACAGTGTTTTAATCAGTGTTACCGATCAGTGTGGTTCCTACCATTTAAAAAACTACCAGCGCTTGCTTTTTCTGCTTCCAGTTTTATTGTCATTCTTCTTTGCCGTCGACTTTTTCTCAACTACTTTCTTGGAAATAATCTCCTCTTCCTCTTCCCGGCCAAACCAGTAGAAGTAACCACCGGTTGCCGCACCGGCAAGAATGATTAAGATGAAAAGAATAATCCACGGCGTCCAGTTAATCTTCTCCTCTTCTTCAGGAGCCGCTTCTTCTCCCTTGATTTTCCCCTGCTCTACCGGAGTTTCAACTTTGGTCTCTGCTTTTGGTGTAATTACTTGCGGCGTTTCCGTCTGGACAAATTCTGCAATAGCTACAAGCGGCACAGAGGCCAAAACTACTTTCGGCGCAATTGGGGTCGTTTCAAGCCAAGCATTGGCACTTTCAATGACATCCATGCCAACAGTTCTGACTGCTCTAACAATGATTCGATACAATACCCCGTTTTCCAACCCTGTAATTTTGGTTGAAAGCTGCGTTGTAGCAATCGGCCCCAAATACGACGTAGCTGAAAATTTCTGGTAATAAATGTTGTAATAATCCGCGCCGCCAAC
>CAYHDN010000037.1:0-9591 GCA_964355425.1 uncultured Candidatus Saccharibacteria bacterium | reverse complement strand
TTTCGCCAACCATAATAATATTCGGATCCTGACGCAATATACTCCTAAGACCTTCGGCAAAAGAAAAGCCAATTTTTGGCCTAATTTGACACTGATTGACTCCGGGGACTTCATACTCGACTGGATCTTCAAGCGTAACAACATTAACCCCCGGCTGATTTATCCGATTAAGAATTGCATAAAGAGTTGTCGATTTGCCAGATCCAGTCGGGCCAGTTGCCAAAATTACTCCATAAGGTTTCTTAATTTCCTCCATCATAATCCTGAAAGCCGAACCGACGAATCCTAAATCTTCAAGTGAGAGTATGCCCTGCGATTTGTCGAGTATTCGCATTACGGCTTTTTCGCCATAAACCGTTGGCAATACCGAAAGACGGACATCAATCTCCCGATCCTGAAAATTTACCGAGAAACGGCCGTCTTGAGGAATACGAGTCTCATCCAATTTCATCACACCAAGAATTTTTATTCTGCTGGTAATTTGCGGACCGAGATCAGCCGGCAATTGGATAATATCTCGCAGTACCCCGTCAACCCGATACCTGACTCGAAGTTTTTTTGCTTCTGGCTCCAAGTGAATATCTGACGATCCAAGAGATAGGGCAAAACTGATAATGCCCGCAACTAATTTCGGAATCGAATTCTCGGCAACAATTTTCTTTATATCGTCTACGCTTTTTATATCTTTTCCGCCCAATAACTTTCCAATGTTGCGCTCCTCCTCCTCTGATCTTTTGGTCGCATTCATTTCATATTGGATTTCTTCTGCCTTTGTAAGTTTTTTATTGCTGTTATCTTCTAGCTGAATTTTTGGTTTTATCATTGCTTTTTGCTCCGTTTCCATAGTAATTTCCGGTCCGCTGCCAGGGACAATAGAGTCGACAATCTCCTTCAAGCTATTAAATGCTTCACCGACTTCACTTTTTTCTTGGCTCAGATTTCGCCTCTCGGTTAACTCTTTCGATTCTATTCCGATACCTTTGGAGTAAAGCGAGATAAGATAATCAATATCACTCCCGGAAGTCGAGAATTCTTCAAGATCAAGACTATTATTTTTCTTCAAATACTCAATAATCTCCTTTGTTTTGGAACTATAAGGATCTTCGAGAGCGACACGGTACTCTGTTTCACTGACCTGCTCAAAAATTGCTATTCGATAGCGCTTGATAAAATCGAGAGGCAGGAGCTGAAGACATTTTAAAGGAATATTGCGATTTCGCAGAAATATTACCGGCAATGAGCCTTGTGAGAGCAACAAATCCCCCTTCTTTATGCCACGGTTTAGGACTCCGATAATGTCATTTGGGGTGCTAACAAACAGTTCCAAAATCAATCCCTTGCTACGGGCTATTGTTTCCAAACCACGATTTTGCGGCAGAAAAATCTCACCCGGACTACCTACTGCCAAATTCAAAACATTGTTTTTAAGACTAAACGGAACAACCAAATATTTTTTGCCAATTCTATCCGGAATGATTCGCAAAATTTTCTCCGGAATCGCTAAATTACTGATACTAACAAACGGCAACTTTAAAATTATACTGTAGGCTTTGTTTATCGCCTCCCGCGATAATATCTTATTCGACAATAAAAACCGCTCAATTGCCAGATTATTATTATAGCGCTCCTTAATTTTTTCAGCATCAGTCGGTAAAATCAACCCCTGAACAACAAAAACGTCGATTATCGACTGCGAAGAAAGGGCCTCCCAGAGACCGTCAAATTGTGAGGTCGAAACTAAAGAATTTTTTTTTTGACTATCCATACAAGTATTTAGTTGACATTCTATCACTGACTCGACTACACTGACTGCTCACTGACCAAATACTATTTCATTCATCAGTGTTAAGTCAGTGTGATAAAGTCAGTGTTGGAACTTCCGTTTAATGTTTACAAGCTAGCAAATGGATCAGTTCTGCCCATTTTGCCGGCAGGAGTCGGAATTGGGATTCCAGCGTTATTTTTGAGTCCTTCAAGAAGTGTTTTAGCCTTAGATTCGACTCCGGAAACATCAACCGGAACCAAGTTATCTTTACTCTGGTACTGGGTGTAATCCGGTCGTTGGTACCCCAGCCACAACCAAACAAAGCTAATAATCGTTCCTGCGAAGATTATGATAGCTACGATCATTATCGCTTTGTCAGAAAATCTTCCTTCACTCATTTGGTCCCTCCCTTGCTACTGGACACAACCGGCCGTTTATAGACATCGAAAGAAATAGAAACTGACAGCGGTCCTTCTTGTGATGATGTAATGGTAAGAGCCGTAATTTTAGAAAAGCGAATACTTGATTCAATACCAGAAATAAAATTATTAATATCTTGAAACGATCCAACTGCAGAAACTGTGACACTTAAACCGCTAGAACTCTCCTCTCCAGTACTAAGTGAGCCAGAAGAGTTTATATCTCCGCTGTTACGGTCCGTTGGGGGTGAAAGGCTGGCAATACCAACTTTATTTGCGCTAGCAATCGCCTCAATTTCTACAATTAGATTCGGCGAATCAATAGAGTCTGGAACGGCTATCAATATGTTATTAACGACATCAGACAATTTTGTCATCGAGCTTTGAGCGGTACGCAGAGAATCAAGTTTTGCTTCGGCTTTGGCAATATCAGTGTTAACTGCCTTGATTCTCGCTTGATTTTCCGCTACTTTGGGCATTAAAACCTTCAACGCAAACAAAAAACCGGTAATGATTACTATCAAAGTTATAGCCGGAAGCAATAGATTAAACTCTTTTTTATCCACCTGTCCCTCCTATCGCCGGAATGGTAACGCCATCACTGGCTTCGGTCGCAGAAGCTCCAGTTTGGGCTTCAGCTATCGCTAGCTTCCAATCTAAAATCTTTGCAGAAATTGAAAAAATTACCTTTCCCTGACTTTTTTCATTATCATTTGAGCTTGACTGAGAGAGACCTGTAATTGATATATCTTTCAGTTTTTCTGAAGTTTGCAAGGCGACCGTTAAATCGGCAACAGAACGATAACTGGCACTCTCACCGTCAATTGAAACCTTGCCGGAATCATCTATCGAAAGCGAATTGAGTTTAGTATCGTTAGTAATTTTTTTAGTCAGATCGTCGATAAAAACCCTGAAAAGATATTTCGATTTTGAAGCGGTAGAAAGAATGGAAACGGCGGAACTTATACTTGCAGCTTTATTTTCGATTTCCGTATTTTGCTTGCTCTTGAGCTCTTCTTGTAAGGATAACAGCGCCGCCGCTCTATCTTTAGCGATGGAATTCAGTCTATAACTCCAAAAGACCAAAAAGCCCGTAAACAAAACAGTAACAATGATCGAAACGACCAAAAGAACGCTGGCACCCTTGTTGCCACCTTCTGATATTCCAACCTCTAAAATAGGCTCATTTGCTCGTTGATCCTCGTCAGGCATTATCCTCCCTCCTAGTATTCTTTCATCTATTATACAATAAAATCTTTTTACAATACAACCAAGAATTTAATCATCAGACCCGTTGACTGGAAGTCTAACAGTTAAATTGTCAAATTGATAAAGGATATTTTTCTTTTTCAACAATCGCCACATTTGCTATTTTGCCAGCATTGACGGAATTTGCAACTCTCTAAATCCTGGCGGATAAACACTCTCACCACGGGTATCATGAATAAAGCTAATATTACTCGCACTTGAATCGAAAGAAAAATCGCCGGCAACAAAAGATCCGATAAGATCAATATTGCCGCCTGAAATAATAATTGTTCCGCCCGGCGAAAAAATCGAGGCCTTTATGGTTCGTTTTTTGGCTGTTTCGTTTATAATTCTGACATTTCCTTTTCTAACAATGAAACCAATACTGGCATTTTGGTCGCCGGGCAAAATCGAAGCATCGATTATCAAGTCGCCTTGGGTAACTCCGTCCCCTACTATAATAGTAGATTTCTGGCCGTAATTAAGTTGAGAAAATGAGGTTATGCCAACTTGAACGGCAGAAACTGAACTCCAAACACGACCTTCAGGGCTCTGATTCCTCTCCGGACAAGTCGTCAAAATACCACAAATACCATCAAATATTCCCGTCATTGGATTTATTGGTAAATCTTTTGTGTTTTTCATCAATCTGTCAATCGTTGAATTCATTATCGTGTTATTTCCGGAACTCCAATATGCCTGCGCTCGCGGATTGAAATTGTAGCCCGGCAGATTCCAAAAAGAATTATTAGCCGATCTGTTCGGATCAAGTCTTAGGTTTTTCCCAAAATAAGAATGGGCAAAGCTGGGGTCGTTAAAACCGTAAACATCGCCGACAATCAAATTCTCCGGATAAAGCAAAACTGAAGTTTCAAGATTGGCGACGCCGTCACGATATGTACGGCTCGACATCGTTTTTATCGAAGTTGGCTGAATTGTTCTGTCTGCCGATGAATATTCCAGAGTAAAACAGAGAAGCTGTGGCAAACCAACCTTGTCCCGGCAGTTGTCAATATTTGCCCGCTCAAAGCCGTGAAGATATCCCGGGGTGTAGTTTAATATCGCTTCGCTGCCGCCAAGCCCGCCATAAAACTTTTGCCCCGACGGGGAGGTAACTTCAGTACCGACGACATGGGACGGGCTGACTGACTGGCTGGCTATAATATCAGGCAAACCCGAAGGATTGGTCGACTCAACTGCCAAAACATAGAATGGGAAAATCATGATCAAATTTATTGAAATAATCAAGAGAATCGCCCTGAATTTAAGACTTTGTTTCTTCATCATTTTTTAACTTGACAGTAATAATAGAAATCAGGCTGTCCCCCGCCTCCGGGGTAGGTCCAGGTCACTTTGTCATTGGCGTATGTTCCCCAAACGGAAATATCATAGGGAATGCATTTTTTGCTTCCGGCCGAAGCGCTGTTGTCCCAAAGGATGGAATCTTCGATCACAGTCCCAACAGTTAAGTTGCTGACTCTGATTCCAACCTTAATCTTGTCGCCGACTCTCAAAGCGTAAGGATTAAAATCCCGAACAAGAGCGTTGCTAGACCGTTCAACTGGTTCAAGCCATTTCTTCATTGTGTAATAGGGGATAACTTCAACTAAAATTCTCCCGCCTCCGCCGCTGGAGTATCGATAGTCGTTGCTTGCAGCCGCAGATTCATTCGAACCGCCGTCGCCGCCTCTGGCGCTCAAAGAAATTTTTGGATTAATGGCATTATAGTTTAGACCTTTTAATACTAGCGCGCCGTCTTGGCCTTTTGATTCGGGTCTTGTTGTAACGCCGGTGCCGGCATCAGCGTTGACACCGGCTGAACCGGAGTAGTTAGTCAGCCGAAGATAAACAGAACCGCCGGAACCCGCTCCTCCGCAGGCCATGGTAACCGCCAGTGGCAAAACAGGGTTGTAATAGCATTCAGAAGCAGAGGGTCGTGACCCGTTGGCAAAAATGCCGTTACCGCCGAAGCCATCGGTTTGAATATCGCTGGCGGTAATTTTCGCCGCTCCTCCGCCAGCGGCGCCCCGATAGTAATAACCAAGGCCGGTCATTCTGGCGCTGCCGCCGCCGGAACCATGCCAGAGGGTTGACAAAGACGAAGTCAGATCTCCGTAAAACGGACCGCCGGTGGCCGGGTTTCTATCAATTACATTGCCGTATCCAAGGCCGCCAATCCCGCCATAGCCTCCTCCGCCGCCGATAACCGGGTTGGAATCCCAGCGTTCAGCATTTTGTCCGGCTCCCGGTCCGTCGCCCTGGCCGCAACGCGATGGTATGGGCAGACCACAGTCGCCATATGATCCGTCGCCCTGGTGCGGATCGCCGCCCCTGTACCCCTGACCGGAAACATCAATCTTTCCGCCGGTTTCAAAACGCAAGATTCCAGAGAGTTCAAAATCAACTTTTTGATCTTTTCCCTCGTCAGTCAATTCAAAAGTCGTCGGATTGTAACTGATATTCGGCGCAATTTCCGAAGTCGTCAAGATTCCTGCGTTTTTTATTGTCATGTTTTTAAAGCGGTGGCGGCCGTAAATTCGCAGCGTTGAGCGATCGATAATTATATCATCATCGTCATATCTCGTTTCATCCGCAGGTATGGAATAAACGCAATTCCAGCCGATATCGCAGGGAAAAATCGTCGTTCTATTTGGTTTCTCGCCGATAAAGGCAATCTCGCGAGCGGCACGGCTCTTTTTGACTTTTTGATATAAATAAACTCCCGAGAGGACTCCGGCAATAATCAGCAGCGCCAAAATCGAGCCGAGAATTTGCAGCTTGCGCCTGGTTAATTGCTTAAATATCGATTCTTTTTTTAAAATTTCATTGCCCATATTTTTAAATTAATATAGCTTTTTAACGTCACAAATATACTCAAAAATCACCGAGGAATTGGTAACACTGCTGCTATAATTCCAGTGAACTTTTCGGTTAATATCGTCATAAGCGCCGCCAAAATTTATTGTTTGCGGATCAGTTCTTGGTAAACAGAAGATTCCTTCGGTATCAAAATTCGGTTTCTGCAAAATCGCATCGTCAACTTTTGCTCCGCTCTCAATGCCATCAACTTTTATTTTTACCTTGATTGCATCACCGAGTTGCAAAGCGTAAGGATTAGCTAAAACTGAACCTAAAGGATCGGTTGACATCGGCTGATTCGGCTGATCGACACTTTCCAGCCATTTGTTGATCTTGTAATCCGGTCTCGGTGCGACTTCAATAAAAATTCTGCCGCCTCCTCCGCCCGGACTATCCCAGCCCGAACCATCGCCAACTGAACCGTCGCCGCCTGAAGCAATAATATTATTCGCTTCCGCGGAGTTGCCGACTCCGCGCAAAACTACTGTCCCGTCGCTGCCATTTTGATATGAGTATCTTCCTCTACCGCCAAAAGCAACAGCCCTAATCGGCTGTTCTATAATATTAGCCCTGATTTTTATTGATCCTCCGGCGCCGCCGGCACCACAAGAGTAGGCCACTAAAAAAGATCTGCAATCCTCTGGCGAATGACCGGACGCCTGAATTACTCCGGATTCAATATTCAAAACACCGGCTGCAATGCTTATCACTCCCCCCCCGGCGCCGCCGTTAGATAGCAAGTCAGAGTCAAAAGTGAGAGGATGAACAATTTTAGCGCTTCCACCGGCTGAACCGGGTAGCGTTGGGGAATTCTGATCCCCGTATGATTCTCCGGGATTACCAAGATTGGCGTATGGAACGACGGTGCCGCCAGCGCCGCCATGTCCGCCGCCGCCGGCAATAGCGGGAAATCCCGGATTAGCATACGAGTTTCCGCCGCCGCCGCTTAACATGCCGTATGCCCGCGTACCATATTCGTTAATATTATTCGCCGGATATGACGGATAGCCGCTGGCATTTATCGTGCTGGTATTCTTCAAAGTCAATGTACCGGCAACGGTAATATCAATTTTTTTATTGCGTCCGCTCTGATATAAATCACTAGGATCCGAAAGACTAAAATCCGTGCCGGCAATTAAATCATTATTGGTAAAAAAACTGGCGTCCAGAATTAAACTATTAAAATTATGCTGACCGGCAATCGCTACTCCAGCATTTTGCAACGTCAAATTTGTTCCGTCAAAGGTCCTATCATTGGCGCTTATGTCTCTCCACTGGCCATAGATCAAACAATTTTTCGGCGAAGCGTTGTCGCAAAAAACATAAGCCTTGGTTTTTCTTGCACCGCGAAAAATATTTGTCGCCACAACTACCGACGAAGCGATAAGAACCAGAGAAATAACGCCGACCAAGATCATCCGGCGGCGAAAAATTGTTCTAAAAACCAATATTGGTTTCATTGCCCCTCGCATACATAACAAAAACGGCTAGAAATAGCTTAGATGAATTTATTATAACAATGATAAAAAAAACTAACAACTATCAATTTATTTTTGATAATATCCCAGAAGCTCGGATTTTTCGATTATGTATGGCTTGATCGAAGAGTCGAAATCCATATCTTTCAGTTGATCAATTTTGTCCGTATTCAGCGCATAAAGAGTAAAAATATAGCGGTGTTTCCCAGACGGCGGGCAGGGCGGATAGTAACCCGGACTGCCAGCAGAATTTGCAAGTTCCTCGCCTACTGTTTCGCCTTGATTGATGCTGGTCACTGTTAGCGGAATGTTGATAATCTGCCAGTGAATGAAATTTCCGCCGGGCGCGTCTGGGTCTGTAAGCGATAATGTCAAACTCTTAGTCCCTTCCGGAATTTCTGACCAAGACAAACTCGGACTGATGCCCTCGCCCTGACAAGTAAATTCTTTTGGCAACTCTCCCCCATTTTCAAAGTCAGCTGAATTTAATTTCATCTTCCCTCCCGATAATTTTTAGGGGATTAATAAATAACTTCTCTTTTAATTGTTTTTCGCTTAGAACTTTGGAGATTACCAGCCCGTATGACAATGGAACAAGCGATGAAAAACCGGCAATTCCGGTTTTTCTCGGTTCGGGGGCATAATCGCTGGCAATCACATCGATTGTGCCATCAGCCAAACCTTTTCTGACTGCGCTGACATCTTGACGGTTTCCGAGCGGCGGATTTACTTTAACTGCTAATTCTGAAGCGCTGAAACTAAAATAGTGCGGACAAGTTTCGCAGGTAAATTTCAAACCGGATCTTTTTGCTTTGCGAATCAACTCGATGCTTCCTTTTTTGCTAATATGCTGAATATGTAATCTGCCGCCGACTTTTTTTAAAACTTTAAGATATCGATCGATATATTTTGCTTCCATTTCTGGATGCTTGATTCCAATTCCATAGGGTGGACTGCAATGGGCCAGAACTAAAACATTTTTAGATAATATTTCGACCAAGATTTCTAAATTACTTAGATATTTACCATCATCAGAAAAACCAACCACATAATCCTTAATTGAAACGACATCAACCAGCTTTTTACCAGCCAGATTTTTTGTTATTGCGCAGACCGGAAAAGCCAAACAGTTTCTTTTTACCGCCAGTGTTTTTTTAATCGCGACGATATTATCCAAAGGTGGTTTTGAGTTCGCCATATAAACTACAGCGCTAATACCGGCCTGTTTTGCAATTCTGGTGTGATGTCCGATATCGTTCCGCAAGTGGACATGCATATCAATAATTGGATAATCCAACATAACTAAATTATAGCAAAAAATCATCCCGTTTCTTTGGCAGGGGCACGAGGAATTGAACCCCGATCCGCGGTTTTGGAGACCGCTGTACTAACCGTTGTACTATGCCCCTATCAGAGATCCGAGATGATTTTTGAAACTGCAAATTATTTCGCTTCTTTGTGTAGCGTGCTTTTATTGCACTTTTTGCAATATTTTTTAAGTTGCAATCTTTCTTTTTGTAGCTTAGTATTTTTTTCAGTCTGATAGTTTCTTTCTTTGCAGACTTCGCATTCCAAAGTTACAATCGTCCGTGCATCCTTTGCCATAATGATTATTATTAATAATTTCTACTGGAGCCCAGAATCGGACTCGAACCGACGACCTACTCCTTACCATGGAGTTGCTCTACCAACTGAGCTATCTGGGCGCCAAGGGTGCCCCGTTGGGGCAGTGGTGCGGCGCTTAGCGTCGCTATAACCACGCTTAGCGTGGTGCTCTATTCTTAAAATAGTTCGAACATTTTTTGCCGCCGCAGGCGGCAAA
>CAYHDN010000036.1:0-9882 GCA_964355425.1 uncultured Candidatus Saccharibacteria bacterium | reverse complement strand
GACCACCGAGATCTACACTCTTTCCCTACACGACGCTCTTCCGATCTGTTAGCGTACTGCCGTAATTTAAATTAGGAGTAGCATAAGTATCAGTTGTTCCGCTTTCGTCAAAAGTAATGTAGATGTAACTATTATTTGCTATATCTCCATTGGTTGTCGAAGCAAAAGCCGGATTGCCATAGCCAGCTATGGCAAAATCCGTGGCTAAAACAGTCAAATCGTCAATATTTTCTGAAAAAATTACCTTAGCTGCATCAACTTGGCCATTAGAATCAAGATCTTGTATTTCAGCGCTGACGATTGTTGGTTTTTGCGCATCAATATTAATCGGATCGCCATAAACTGTCCCGCCTGCTACTACGGCTTGCAGTGTGGCAATGCCAGTAAAATCTGCGGTGTTCCCATTCGCTGTTGCTTTTAACTTAATACCAGACAACACTACCATATCACCAGCTAGCGAATTTGTCGTAACAGTACTGTTGATTACTGAAGATCCGACCGCTGCTGGCGAGCTCGCAATTACCGTTCCAATACTTGTAACTACAACACTACTTGTTGTATCAAATTCCAGAAGTGCTGATGTTGGGTCAGTTATACTGACAGCGATATCCATAGTTGTTTCTATATCACCGTCGGCATTTGCGGTAATTGTGAAGGGATTCAAGGGAAAACTCGTTCCCGTACCGTTGATGATTGAATTTCCCGTAACTCCACCGCCGGCTCCAATTGCCGCCGCTTTTACTTTTGTGGCTCCGATGGTAAGCCAAGCTGGGACTAGCATGCCGATGCCAAGTGTTATTATTAATAATTTGTAGCAAAACTTTTTCATTCTAACCTCCGAACATTAATAAATCAAAATATACAGAAAAAAATAATTTTCCAATAATTAATAGTAAATAGAGCAAAAAAACTACATTTTGTTTTTAACTTGCCGAAAGATAAGACAAAACTTTTCAAGCAAACCCTCAACATGTCTTTTATGGCCCCGAAGGGGCCACCTAGTGGCAGTAAATTCACCATCGCTTTTTCCCCTTCGAGTTCTTGTGGTTTAGTTCACCAACTGCTTCCCATAGCACACGGTTTGTGATTGTTCCATGCTAAGCGTGGTTTAAACAACGCTTAGCGTTGTATGACACATTCATACATTGTCATACTTTTCGCCCGCCATAAGTACAAGCGCATCCACGGCGCAAAATTAGCACGTCACTAATTTTATTGTCAAGGGAAAATGAAGAATATTTACACAAGACATAAGAAATGTCGCGCTAGGCGCGACATTTCTTAAAAGTTTCTGATTATGTATTACTTAAATATTTTCGAAATAGTTTCGAAAGCGGTATCTATCATTTGAACTATCCGAGGTTTGGGCTTGGCAAACATTTCAGTGGTAATTGTAGTATCAACAACTTTACCATCCTCAAAATAAGCTCCTTTGACTACTCCAACTCCGATATCTTCATATTCCGGATTTAAAATATTTGCTCTGTGAGTTGGGGAATTCATCCAAGCGTTAACCACTCCTTCAGCGGTGGAATAGCCCATAGCCAAATTTTCTCCGGCAATAGAATATTCATAATCTTCATTTCGAATAAATGACCAAGGAGTCCGACCGTTAGCGTAGTGCTCAAAATAATTTTTAACAATCATATCAATGGATTTATTTTTAGCCGCATTTTCCAGCTTAGAGTTGGCATTTAACGGCTCAAGATATCTTGCTTGTCGCTCTGCATTTACAACTTTAACAATATTTTCAGCCGTTATTTCCGAAGCCAACGCGGAGTGAGAATAAGAGAAAATCCAAAGAAAAACAAAAATCCCTCCCAGAGCGCAGACTATCATTTTTTTGTTTTTGTAAGTCATTTTTGTGTTTATTACTTCGTCATACTGCATATTACTTAGTATGATATTAGTATATTGTATCAAAAATCGCACCAAATGTCAAGCTTCGGTATTTTAGCCCTATTGAATATTTGAGTAAAAATTTGCTATTGTTACTGGGAGACTACATGGGCCTGTAGCTCAGTGGTTAGAGCGGCCGGCTCATAACCGGTTGGTCATAGGTTCGATCCCTATCAGGCCCACCACCCCATGTCGCCCCAAAGAGGCTATGCAGGATGAAGTTAAATACTAGACTATTTTTTTTTCTTTGTTAAAATAGTTCTATATGACAACTAATTACAAAAACAAAAAGAGGATTCTAATTGCCACGTTGTCGTTTCTATCGCTTCTCTTGGTGATCTCGGTATCTTTATTTAGCTACCAAAAAGCTTACGCCGGAAAGATTTATCAAAACGTCTATTTTGATGGCATTGATCTAAAAGGAAAAACTAAGGTTCAAGCAAAGAGCATAATTGATAATAAAGTCGCTCCTCTTCTGGATAATAAAATCGCTACGAAATCAGAGGACAAGGAATTTACCACCAGATTTTATGAGACCGGTCTTTTGGTTGACGAAAATCAAATTGTCGCAAACGCTTACAAACAGGGCCGAGACGGAAACTTTTTTAAGAGTATTTATTACTCAACCAAAACATTGTTTCAAAAAACAAATGTGGATTATGCCCCAAATTTCGATGATGAAATATACAAGAGCTACTCAACAAAAGCGGCCGAGAGCCTAAATATCCCGCCGGTCGATGCCAGTTTATCCGTTGTCGGCGGCCAGGTGGTAGCAAATACCGGCAAGACCGGAGTTACTATAGATTCCACCGACCTAAAAAAGCGGATTGCTTCAGAATTTAAAACCAATACCGAGTTGGTGACTATTCAAATGCCGACGCAGCCAATCACGCCAAATCTCTTAACCGAGGACCTTACAGAAGCCAAAGTTCAAGCCGAAGCTTTTATGAATCACCAACTGCAACTAACACTTAACAATCAAATCTACAATGCCGACAAAAATACTATTGGTAGCTGGATCTCTTTCGGCGCAAACAATGGCAAATACTCCGCTTCCTTAAATTCGGCAGCAATTAAAAATTATATTAATAAAATAGCCGCCAAAAATGACATCCCGGTAATTAACACAAAAATTAATGCCGTCGACAACAGTACTATTCAAGAAGGCAAACAGGGAATGTATACTGATCAAGATGACGGAGTGAAAAAAATTACCGCGGCGCTAAATAGTACGACAACTCCAGCAATAATACAGTTAATTCAAACCCCGCGTGATCCGCAAATTATTAAAGTTTTTCCCGACGAAGGAATTGTCCCCGGACGATTTCCTGGAAAATACATCGATATTGATTTGACAAAACAACTTTTGACTCTGTTCGACAACACGAATCAAGTTGGGCAATATATTGTTTCCACCGGCAAGGCTTCGACGCCGACGCCGACAGGAACCAGAACAATCGACGGAAAGAATCCCCGCGCTTGGTCGGCTCCCTACGGACTTTGGATGCCCTACTACATAAGTATGGGCGGTGGCTATGGTATTCATGAACTTCCCGAATGGCCAGGTGGTTATAAAGAGGGCGAAGCTCACTTGGGAACACCGGTGTCTCATGGCTGTGTCCGCCTTGGAGTCGGCCCGGCAGAATTTACATACAATTGGGTTCCCGACGGCGCAGCGGTCTATATTCACAAATAATAATTTCTGTCATTGCGAGGAGCGAAGCGACGAAGCAATCTATTTGATAGTTTGTAACTCGAGCAGTGTTTCAAAAGCCCTAAAAATGATGCTAAATTTTTCTGGTTAATCCTTTTCAGTATCCGTTTTTTCGTTGCCGTCCGCAAGGTTCGATAATACGGTAAAACCACATAACCTAAAAAGTCAATTCCCTGCCGAAGCTTCCCAATGGTCACTTTTTTCGGATGTAGCTCAAGCTTTAGCTTGTTTTGAAGAAAATGGCGTTCTGTTTCAATAGCTTGGAAACACCCTAATGATAATATCGGAAATTCTAAACCCTTTGGCTGCAACTCAAACAACTAATTTTTTGCGCCAATATTCAAAATTTAATATAAGAATGTGTTATTTGTGATACAATTTGTGTAATTACTTTCCGATCGCAAACTTTTTACACAACGGGAGTTATCAATGAGAAAAGAACAAAAAGAAATTATCAAACTTACTTCGGCAAAATTTTTAATCACAATGTTTGAAGCAATCGAAATAACGGCGAAGCCTTTTTTCAAGGCAAGTCCGGTTTATCGCAAATCAATAATTGAATTCGATAAAAACAATAATTTTGACAAAACAGAAATTAATGACCGAATCCAGTATTTAAAACGAATGGGCTTCATTCGAACTTTCGTTGAAAACAAAGAAAAATTTGTTGAGTTACTTCCCTCTGGGATAGAAAAGTTGAAATTACTATCCGAGGAAAATCTATTTTCTAAACCGAGCGAGTGGGACAAAAAATGGCGCGTAGTAATTTTTGATGTGCCAGAAAAATTCAGATCAGCCAGAGACAGTCTGCGATTCAAATTACAATCTTTTGGCTTGGCCAAAATCCAGAAAAGTGTCTATGTTTATCCATTTGCATGTACAAATGAAATATCTGCTTTATCGGGCAGACTAGGAATTGGAAAGTATGTAACAATAATGATTGCAGAAATTATTCAAGGCGAAGAAAATATCATCGATGAGTTTCTGCAAAAAGGCCTATTAACAAAGAACCAGCTCAAAAACAGAGGTTGATGATTATTATCCTTATGTAAAAAGTTTGCGATCGGAAACTTTTTACACAATTTCCTATCTTCTCCGCCACTTTTAACTTTAAACTCTTTTTTCGATGAAAATATTTATTTTGTCAAGACAACTATCGTCTTCTCCATATTTTCACTTGGGCCGGAGATGGCCGAAAGAACGGTCTCATATTTATAAATATAGCTTTTCCCTTTTCGAGTTCCGGGGTCGTTGGTGATAAAAATTCCCCGCGAATCGTCATAACCGATAACCACGATATTATGATACTCCGGTCCAGCGCCAGTGAAATTGGGATTGCCGAGACGCCGGCCGGCAGTCGGAGCAAGGATCGGCTTGCCGGAATGAATTATTTTTTTCAAATCTTCTAGCGAATAATCACGAACGACTTTACCATCTAAATTGAAATAATCTTTTGCCAGTTTCAATATTTGATCCGCTGGTAAGTCGTGATAAGGGCCCCAGTTCTCCGTCTGCCAAGCAACTGAAGCATTGATCTCATCTTTCATTACTTCTTTGTTTAATATTTTTTGATTGTAATAATGCTGAATTGTAATAATCGCCGCCTCCTCGCAAGCATCCTGATAAGGCTGACTCCAATCTCCAAAGGGCGCCTGTGACTGAAATTCAACATCAAGTAGAAATTTAGCCGGCAAAGTTTCCGCTGGAGGAGTTTTTTCCTCCTCCGTTTTAACTGTCGCTACGCCGGCACTGCTACTGCCATTAAAAACCGCTGTTTCTTCAATTGGTGTCGCTGTAACATCGGGAGAGTTTCTCTTTGCAATCCTTGATTGCACCAAAGCGACAATAAAAAAAATCCCGGCAATTGCCAGCACTCCAAGAATCAACTTCAGCCATTTTTTAGCCTGTAAATTCATAATAATTGGCGAGCTTTTATCAAATTTCGATCCGCCTACGGTGGACAAGCGCCTTATTTAATATCAGCCAATTTAAAGACGACATCATCGCCTTTTTTCACTTCGCCTCGCAAAATTTTCTCCGCCAAAAAGTTCTCTACCTGTTCCTGAATCACTCTGGCCATTGGCCTGGCACCCATTTCCGGATCGTAGCCCATTTCGGCCAGCTTTGCAAGCGCTCTCATCTCCATTTTCAGAATTATCCCTTTGGTTTGGTATATTTCACGGGCTAAATTTCTGATTAATATTTTTGCCACTTCTTTTATATGCTCGCGACTGAGCGGTGAATAGTAGACCACGGTTGAAAAACGGTTCAAAAATTCCGGCTTAAAAATGCCCTGATCTTGAACATAATTGACGACATTTTTTTGCGCCTCTTCGTATGGAGTATTCTTGGCTACTAATTGCCGGATTAGGTTGGCTGCTGCGTTTGAAGTAGCAATAATTATTGAATTCTTAAAATAAGCCTTACGACCAGCCGAGCTGGTGATGAAGCCCTCGTCCAAAATTTGCAGGAAGAGATTTAAAACATCCGGGCTGGCTTTTTCGACCTCGTCAAAAAGTACCAGAGAAAATGGCTTGTTTCTAATCCGTGAAGTTAGTTCGCCCTCAATTCTCTCGCCATATCCGGCTGGCGACCCAATCAAGCGATATACATCTTCCTTGTTTTGATATTCACTCATATCAAAGCGGATCATCGCCTCTTCCGAACCATAGTAAGTTGCCGCCAGTGCTTTGGCGGTTTCGGTTTTACCAACGCCGGTTGGTCCCAAAAAGAGAAAGCTGCCGATCGGTTTTTTGCTCTCGGAGACACCGGTTCTCGCCCGTCGAAGCGCTCCAGCAACAGCTTTTATTGCTTGATTTTGATTGACTACCCGCTTATGGAGTGATTCTTCAAGATTGACCAATACGTCGCGCTCATTTCCAGTCGCTTCTTTGACTGGAACTCCGGTTTTTGTGCTGATGTAATTTTCAATAACCGCCCTATCAACAATTCGGCTTTTGCTCTTGGTTAAAGTATTGCCAGCGCCCTCAAGAACCCCAATTGATTTTTCCGGATTTGGCTGATCTAGAATATACTTTTTGGCTAATTTTACCGCTTCCTTAATCGCACCGTAAGTGATAATAACATCATAATGATACTCAATTCTCGGCGCCACATCTTCCAAAATCCGGATCATCTCCTCATCAGTCGGCTCAGCAATTTCAATTTTTTCAAAACGTTGGAGAAGTGAGGGATTTGGGGCAATCAGGTTATTAAAATCGGCGATATTCGTTGTCCCGATAAAACTGATCTCCGGATAAGAGAGGTATGGGATGAGCACCGGTGTCGCATCAATTTGGCCGGTCTCGCCAGATGACAGAATCTTCTCTATTCCGTCGATAAAAATTATCACGTTTCCGGCATTTGCAGCTTGGGAAAAGACTTGAGTCAGACGCTGGGTAAACTCCCCCGGACCAGCAAGACCGGAGATTAGAAGATCAATATCAAGTTCAATTACCCGACGATGAGCCAAATTCGGCAAAGTCAAACCTTCGTCAACCTTTTTGGTAAGACCAAGAACGGTCGTCCTCTTACCAACGCCCGGTTCGCCAATTAAAATCGCATTGGCGCCAACGGTCCGGTTTAAGGCTTCCTCCAAGAGTCCGATCTCTTTGTCGTGCCCGATGAGTTCCAGCCCCAATCCCTGTCTTTCAATAGCTTCCGTCAAATCGGCAGAATATTTATTTAACTCCGGCGTATAACCGAAAGCCCAATCTTTACCAATGCCACCAGTTAGGTGAAGGTTGTTCGGATCAAGAAAAGTCTGACGCTTTTCAATTTTTTTCCGAGTTTCTGTTTGCCAGTAGACGATATTTTGCAAATCCTGCGATGTTAAATCAAGTTTTGAGAGTAAACCTGAAAATCCCGGGTCGGCCTCACAGAGCGCCACCAACATATCCCCGACTTCAATTTGATTGTGATGTTCAACAATCGCCACTTCCATTGCCCGTTCGGCAATATTTTGGAAGCGAACAGCCGAAAGTGACTTGGCATTTTCAGAAATATTCTTAATTTCCTCCTTGCTTATACCCAACCTGGCGAAGATAAAATTGCTCTCGGAAAGTCTGGCAATCTCTTCAAGAATACTGTTAGAATTTGATTCAGCCAAATCAGAGATATTGATTAATGCTTGCGACAAGGCAATCGAAAATGAATTTACCAGATTTACCTCTGCGCCATTTTTAACCAAATCCTTAAATTTGTCAGGCGGAAATATCTCTGGATTCTTAACAAAATGGCGCAAAAAACTCCGAACGGCAAGAAAAATCATAAATAAGGCCAGAGAGATTTGATCAAAACCGTAGGAACTTGCAAAATCAATCCAACCGAAAATCCAGGAGATCCAGACAGTTATTACTATTAGTCCAAAAAGCCAGCCAGCCAAAGAAATAATTTTCCCGGGAAAACTGGAAAAAAACCGGTGTATCCGCACCAATTTCCCGACTCTCGTTCCGGAAAAATCAATTTTAAGCTCTGCGTTCATAATGTGTTAGACAATTGAAAAAATATTTACAAAACCAAAGATTATTAGAAAAATAACCACAAGCGGAAAAGCCAGCCACAAACCAAAACAGGCAAAAGAAATTGCCAAAGAGATTGTGAGTATTATCAAATACGCAAAGAAAACCACGGTTTTGATCAAAAAACCGATGAATCTTGAGGCCAAATTTAACATAGCGACCTGAAATTTCTCTTGGAGCGCCAAACCTTCGTAACTTAAAATATCGCGCTTCCAGGGGGCAAAAAGTGTCGGGATTATCATTCTGACTGAAAACAGGTCTGTAATTGTAATTTGTAGCGCCTTTGATGCCGAAAATAGCCGATATGGTAAATACATATACCACCAGCTGAAGAACAAGAGAAATAAATTTGCCGTCCCCTCCTGATTCATTGGTCGTAAGGTTAGGGTTAAGAAACTGGTTTAGAAGTTTGAAGTAGGATTTGGAAGTTGGATTTCTCACTTCCACTTCTTAACTTCTTTTTTCCAAACTGGCTTCCTAACCGATCAACTAACTTCTCTTCTTGATTGCGTCGTGTGGGCAAACTCCAATCACGTCGTTTATATCGCAATCCTGGCACTCGGCTGATCCGATAACTTCGGCTTTGCCTTGCTTATCAAATTTAAAAAGTTCATCATAAGAGACAATACAAGTACCACAGCCGGTACATTTTTCCTTATCGACTCGCAAATCACTCCCTTTTACCATGGGTTTCTCCTGATAATTTTAATTATCATCTTGAGCGAAGTCGAAAGAAATATTCCGCCCAGATGTTTTTACTTTTCTATATCTGTATTATAGCTAATTTTTGGCAAAAAAAATAGCGGTGCGCCAAGTCGACGCACCGCTGTCTACTGTTAGACTCCTTGTTCAGTCGGGATGATCGGCCATGTACTGCACCATCGCCGCCAGGCTCTTGTCAACCTTCGCCCTGAGCTTAATTTTTCGAAACTAGAATATACTAATCATAACCAAAAGTAAAGTCAACGAAAAAATCGCCTTTGATCTGATCTCGGGCGATTTTTTTGTTAGTGATTATTAAATTTTAATCTCAAAAATTAGTTACTGCCTGTACGATCGGATATGTTGTAACTAATTTTTAGCAAAAAAAATAGCGGGTTGCAACTTCGCGAACCCGCTTAGACATTAGCAATCAATCGAACTGCAACCCCGCGGGAACCGCCCCACATGCCGGACAGCAGAAATCACCCCGTACCTCGTCTAACCAGACAGCCAACTTCAAGCAGTCCTGGTTGGGACAAACCAGAAATCTGTCTGACGTTTCCTGCAACAATCTCTCTCTTTCTTCCCCAGCAACTGAACCAGTGGCTTTATTAAGACGGTCTGCAAGTGCCCAATCTTTACCCTTACTTGCCATAGTTGTTGATTACCTCCGAATCAGATAATCATAATATATACTTTTTTTATAATACTTACAAACGAAAAAATCGCCTTTGATCTGATCTTGGGCGATTTTTTCGGGAGTCCCCTGTGTTTTTTAAAAGAGGATTGTTCCGTAAACGGTTCCGACTGCGACCGCTAGGATCGCTACTATGCTCATCGTGATTGCTTCCCAGAGCGTAAGCTCGCGTTTAGAAACTTCGGGCCTACCCTCGTCAGTGGCAACTTTTTGAGCTTGCATTTCTTTGTCAGGCATTTTGCCCTCCATTGTTAAAATACCAATTGTATACATTATATCAAATTACGGCATTAATGTCAACTAGCCCGTAATGTTTCAATAGCTTGGAAACACCCTGATGGTAAAATCAG
>CAYHDN010000035.1:2052-9915 GCA_964355425.1 uncultured Candidatus Saccharibacteria bacterium | reverse complement strand
ACAGGTAGCGTACATCTGGTCCCGCGCCGTTGAATCGCGGGTTGTGGTCGTTGCAGTCCTGAAGGAATCCCTCCAGGTCATTGAGCGGATCTGCTGTGATACCAACCGCTCGCATGAATGCTCTCGACGTCCGACTGGTCAGAACCAACTCTCCGTAGAACTCAGACATGTCTCGCCTCCTGGCGAAAGGGTTCACCCATATTGGGCGTGCTTGCATACTACCATAAGTTGAGCTCAAAGTCAAGCATAAAGTTCACATCTGAGACGGAAAACGCCAGAATTATGTACAAATTGGCATTGAGTTTGAGCACAAAAATGTGCTAAATTGATATCAATGGGTAAAACTTCCAAACCAAAAAATTTAGTCAATATTGCTGATTTCGGCATCAAGGGTGCCAATTATTATTGGACTAGGAGAGAACGTTTCGGAATTAGTGATGGGGAATTAAAGTCTGCCGGTGTTTTTGACGGCAATGCTTACGTAAACAGAGAACTAGTTGAACCGCTGCGAAGGGCAAATGAGGAACTGAAAAAACAGGGCATAGAATTAATCGTTAAGGATGCACATAGGACACCAGGTTTATATAAATTAGCGCAAGCAAAATTATATAAAGCTCAGGGCAAGGAAAAAACGGATCAGCTTTTGAATATGATTCGTATGCCTCATTCCACCGGGCTGGCTGTGGATATCGGGCTAATGGACATAAAAACTGGCCAGGAGTTGAAAATGCGCGATTCGAAAGATGATCCGGAAGCGTATTTTATTGATTACTATAGAAACAAAAAAGATCTGCAGTCGAGGGAATTTCAGCGTTTGCAAAATATTTTGATTAGCACTATGAAGTCAGCCGGATTTTGTATTGGATCTAAAGGTGAATTCTGGCATTTTGAGTGGAAAAAGCTTGCTGGAAATGATAAAGTGTAAATATGGAAAAAGATAATTTGATGGAAAAGATTGTATCTCTTTGTAAACGCCGGGGATTTATTTTCCAATCCTCGGAAATTTATGGCGGGACCGGTGGAGTTTATGATTTTGGGCCGCTGGGAGTTGAGCTAAAAAATAATGTCAAACAATATTGGTGGAAAAAATTTGTAACTGATCGAGAAGATATGGTTGGGCTCGATGCCGGTATTATTATGAACGCCAAAGTTTGGGAAGCATCGGGACATACTTCGTCATTCGCCGATCCGTTGGTTGAGTGTAAGAAATGCCACAAGCGATTTCGTTCTGATCAACTAAAAGATAAAAAATGCCCCGATTGCGGCGGAGAACTAACAGAGGAAAAGAAATTTAACATTTTGGTAAAAACTTTTTTAGGGCCAGTTGAGGATACATCAACCCTTACATATCTGCGTGGTGAGACGGCCCAGGGAATATTTGTCAATTTCAAAAATGTTTTAGAATCGGCCCGGCAAAAAATTCCTTTCGGCATCGCCCAAATCGGCAAAGCTTTCCGCAATGAAATTACACCGGGGAATTTTCTCTATCGGACGCGGGAGTTTGAACAGGGCGAAATTGAATATTTTATCAAGCCAGATAAAGAAGAATCAGAGAAACAATATCGTTACTGGATAAATGAAACGAAGAATTTTTACACCGGCATCGGCATTAAAGAATCGAATCTGAAGTTACGTGAACACGACAAGGATGAACTGTCACACTATTCAAATGGCACCACCGACATTGAGTATGATTTTCCCTTTGGCACTTCGGAGCTAGCCGGTATCGCCCAGCGGACCGATTTTGATTTGACAGCCCATCAAAAATCCTCTGGAAAAAGTTTGGAATATTTTGAGGAAGAGAGCGGCAAAAAGTATATTCCATTTGTTGTCGAACCGTCAATGGGGATTGATCGGGCGATTTTAGCCGTACTCTGCGACGCTTACGACGAATCAGACGGGTCTGATGGACGGGAAAAGGGGGAAATTACCTTGCATCTTTCGCCGCGAATTGCTCCAATTAAGGCAGCAATTCTGCCATTGGTGAAAAAAGACGGATTGGCCGAAAAAGCCCAGGAAATTTACAAACAGGTTAAGTCCTGCTTTTCAGCATTTTACGACGAATCCGGTTCAATTGGCCGCCGCTATCGCCGACAAGACGAAATTGGCACGCCGTTTTGTATCACGGCAGATTATGACACACTAAAAGACGATTCCGTCACAATTCGCGAACGTGACAGCATGAAACAAGAACGAATAAAAATTTCCGAAATTAACAATTATTTGTTTGAGAAAATCGTTTAATATTTAGGTAATCTTTAAAAAATCGCCGCTCTAGCATTGGTGATTTTTTAGTTTCGAATATATTATTCACAAATTTGGGATGGTTTGTGTTGACTAGCGGCAATAATCAGAATAGAATGGGATATAGTGGGAAATAGTGGGATAAAATCAAAAAACAAGATGCTTAAACCAAGATTTAAGAGAGTAAAAATAAAAACCAAAAGTAAAAGAGTAATTTTAAAAATTACCGTTATTTAGCTTGCAAATGAGGGGCGCTACGGAGTAGCTATGTTTATTGGTGAGTTTAAACATTCTATTGACGAAAAAGGGCGCGTCTCGTTACCTGCCAAGTTTCGTGCTGGGCTTGCATCTGGTTGCGTAGTCACCCGCGGGCTTGATAAATGTTTGTGGGTGTATCCAAACGACGAATGGCAAAAATTGGCGGAAAAAATTGCCGATTTGCCGATAACCCAAAAGAATGCCAGAAGCTTTTCAAGGTTAATGCTTGCCGGTGCCTCGGATGCCAGCCTCGATCGCGTGGGACGCGTCAACTTGCCCCTATATTTGCGGGATTACGCCGATATTAAAAAAGATGTCGTAATTGTCGGAATATATAGCCGGATTGAAATTTGGCCGGCAGACGTTTGGGCGAACTTTAAAAAAGAAATGGAAGAGAATGGCGCGGAAGTTGCCGAAAATCTTTCAGAAATAGGGTTTTAGAACATAGTTTATTGGTTAGGAAGCCAGTTTGAGTTATGAAGTTGGAAGCAGAAAACAGAGAATCAAATTTCAAATTTCTAACATCTAAACCGGCATCTTTACCCTCTGACTAACTTCTATTCTTTGACCAGTAGCCAGAAAAAAATCACGACTGACTATTTGTGGGTCCCGACGATTGCTTCGCAATGTCGGGATGACATAAATGTCAATTGGAGGGGCAAAGGCTTATCACAAGTGTCAGCTTATAACATTCAGTGAACTTTACTGAATGAACGAGGAGAGATCATCCTTCGCCAAGGCTACGGATGATTTTCCCTTCGGGAAAACAAAAACAAAAAGCTGGCTACTGATCAAAGAAATTAACCACGCAGGAGGGTTATCGTGGGTCGTGATTTTGTCGTCACCAGTTCAAGTACAGCAAATTTGGGGGTGAAAAAAAGAACAATAGGCCGGAAAATTACTATTGGTCCGAAAGCTACCAGGTTTGTTGCAGTAATTATTTTTGCTGCTCTAGGTATACTTTATTTGACTCAATCAACTCAAGGTGCCGACCGAAGTTATAAAATTAGAGATTTGACCGAAGAAAAATCTCAGCTTTTAGAACAACGGGATAGACTAAAAATTGAAGAATCACGCCTGGAATCTTTGAATGAAATTGATAAAGCTTTAAATCCGCCACCACAACCGACCGAGGAGACCAAAATGCAGCCGACAACTCAAGTTAATTATCTACCGGCGGATAAAGTTGCTGCCAGTCGCTAATGAAATCAAACTGGGTATAATATTAGACACGAGAAACTGAACGATAGCCGATAATGGTTTTGCTTTTTAAATTTTGGCAATAATATTTTAGATAATGACGACACAAGACGAGAACAATACCCTGCGGGTTAAATTTGTAGCCTTTTTTTTCCTTTTCTTATCTTTTATTTTAGTGGTTAGATTATTCCAAAAACAAATTTTGGAAAGTAAAAACTATTTAGTTCAGGCAAAAGGGCAGCAACAGTTTTCTAAGGTTGAGCTAGCAAAGCGCGGCAAAATATTTTTTCATGACTCAGCGGAGGATCTGACAAAGAATTATGCCATGGCTTATGACATAAAAAGCTTTTCAATTTTCGTCGTGCCGAAAAATATTGTCGATAAGCATAAGACAGCCGCAAAGTTAGCTTCATTCATCGGTAAGTCAGAAATGGAAGTTTACGGTGATATAAACAATGATAAAACTTATTTGCCTGCTTTGAAAAAAGGGCTCTCTTATGAAGAAGCGGATAAGGTTGAGACTTTGGAGCTTACTGGGGTTTACGTACTTCCGGAGTACAAGCGATATTATCCAGAAAATGAATTTTCTTCTCAAATCCTAGGTTTTGTTGACGCTGAAGGCAATGGAAAATATGGTTTTGAAGGATTTTATGATAAAGAGTTGAAGGGTTCGTCGGGTAAAATTACCGGAGAAAAAGATACTTTAGGCCGGATAATTTCCTTGTTTTCCGAAGAGACGCCAAAAAACGGGACTAACTATGTTCTCTCGGTTGACCGATCGGTGAATTTTTATATGTATCAAGCGCTTCGAAAAGCTATGGATGATTATCAGGCCGAATCCGGATTAGTAGTGGCAGTTGACGTTAAAAGTGGAAAAATCATTGGCATGTCTTCGCTCCCATCATTTGATCCGAATAAATATCAGGAATATGCCAATAATAAACAGGAAGAGCTGTTTAAAAATCCGGTGATTGCTAACACTTACGAACCTGGTAGTATTTTTAAGCCGATAATTGTTGCATCTGGGCTGGATTCTGGTAAGATAACTCCTGATTCCGGATCGACTTTTGGAGCATCAGTAGACGTCCAAGGTTTTACAATTCACACAGCTGAAGACAAAGCATTCGGTGCTGAAAAAATCGGTGATATTTTAAAGCACTCCGACAACGTTGGTATGGTTTGGGTTGGCCAGCAGATTGGCAGCCCGACAATCAATGATTATCTGAAGAAATTCGGTTTTTCGGAAAAGACCGGTATTGACCTTTCCGGCGAAAATATTGGTATCATTCAACAGTTGAAAAACTGGGGAGAAATTGGCCGCTCAACAATATCATTCGGACAGGGAATCTCAGTCACCCCAATCCAGTTGGCAATGGCCTATGCCGCGATTGCTAACAAAGGCGTGCTTTTAAAGCCCCACATTGTTGACAAAATGGTTACTGATAGCGGAGGATTATCGGAGGTTGAAACAACTGAAGTTAGACGTGTAATGTCGGAAAAAACTGCATCTGATTTAACTCAAATGCTTATTGGCGTTGTAGAAGAAGGTTATGGTAAAAAAGCCGGAGTTCCTGGTTTTTGGGTTGCAGGCAAAACTGGCACTGCCCAAATTCCAAATACTGATAGCCCAGGTTACCAAGAGGGAATATTCATTCATTCGTTTGCCGGCTTTGCTCCCGCAAATGACCCAAAATTTGCTTTACTGGTTCGTTTAGATAAACCAAAAAATGCCAAATTCGCCGAGTCGTCGGCGGCACCGGTTTTCGGCAACATTGCATCATATTTATTAAACTATTATTATCGAATTGCATCGGATCGATAGTAGAAAGTTTATAAAGAACAATGAAAAAAAGTCTACTAAAAATTATTGAGCGATACTTGCAGTTTTTGGCACGCTGGAAAGTGAGATGGGCTAAGCCGAAAATTGTTGCAATTTCCGGATCATATGGGAAAACTTCAACTAAAGAGGCGATCTATTTTTTACTGGCAAAAAAATTCGGCTCGGATGTTGACAAAAATTGGGGCAATATGAATTCAGTCCTCGGATTACCACTGGCGATTCTCGGACTACGGAAATATTCGTTTGGCGTCGGACTGTTTTGGGATATTGTTAGAGCCAAATGGAATTTTCTCTTTTATCATTTGCCAAAAATACTAGTTCTAGAGCTGGGCATTGACAAGCCAGGAGAAATGGATCAGTTACTTTCTGTCGCTAAACCGGATATTGCCATTCTGACTGGCATCTCCGAAACTCACCTCGAAGAGCTTAAAGATATTGCTGGCGTCAGGAAAGAGAAGTTAAAAATAATCGAAGCACTTTCCAAAAAAGGTGCAATAATTTTTAATAATGATGATAAAAATTTATCCGGTATTGATGCACCAAGGGGGATAAAAATTGTTACCTTCGGTAGCGACGGCGCCGATGTCTCATACACCGCTCCCAAAGTTACCGTTTCCGGGACCAAATTTATCCTAAAAATTGGCTCTAAAAACCAGGAAATCAACTCGAAATTGATTGGCGTTCATTCAGTAAATATCCTCCTTGCTGCCGCCGCTGTTGCCAGTGAATTTGAGATTGGCATTGAAGAAATCAAAGAAGGCTTGGAAGAAATCAAGCCGCAAAATGGCCGAATGAACCCGATTAAAATGAAAAATGAAATAATTGTTATTGACGATAGCTACAATTCTAACCCCACATCAGCAATTGAGGCTCTAAATACCATCAGAGCAATTGAATTTCCCGGTAGAAAAGTAGCAATACTTGGCAATATGAATGAACTTGGCGATTATGCCGAGAAAGGCCATAGGGAGGTTGGCAAAATCGCTGGCAAATCAATAGATTACGCCGTTTTTGTCGGACCAAATGCCAAATTTATGGCAACAGAGGCGGAAAAATCTGGTTTGCCACTTTTGCAAATGAAGATTTTAAAAACTCCAGATGAGGTAATAAGAATTATTGATGAAATTATTAAACCGGGTGATTTGATTTTAATTAAGGCTTCACAAAATGGAATGCGATTTGAAAATGTTGTAAAATACCTACTAGACGACCCGAAGATTGCTTCAGAGATTTTGGTTCGTCAAGAAAAAAAATGGCAAAATAACTAAAGGAGACGGATGGAATTAATTGTCTTTTCCAAGATCGAGCTGATTAGATTTTTCTGGCTCACAGGACTGTCATTTTTAATTGCAATGATCTGGACGCCGCTTTTGACTAATTTTCTCTATAAAAATAAACTTGGCAAGCGGATTAGACAAGATAAAAACACACCGATTTTTTCCAAACTTCATGCGCATAAAACCGGCACACCAACAATGGGCGGAGTTCTAATTTGGGTCACGACAGCTGTTCTGACTTTAATCTTTAATCTTGAACGACGAGCTACGTGGCTGCCGTTGTTTGCACTTGTTGCGTCGGGAATAGTTGGCTTAATTGATGACCTGATGAATATCCGCGGGGTTGGCTCGCATGGCGGGGGGATGAGATTTAGAGATAAATTTTTGCTTTATGCTATTGTCGCCGCCGCCGGTGCTTGGTGGTTTTACTGGAAACTCGGTTGGAATTCCATTCACATTCCTGGATTTGGCGATTTTACTATCGGTTGGTGGTATATACCGTTGTTTATTGTTTCCTTGGTTTGGGCAGCTTTTGCCTCCAATGAAACCGATGGTCTTGATGGACTAGCTGGCGGAATTTTCGCCCTTTCTTATGGTGCCTATGCCGTTATTTCTTTGTCACAGGGAAAAATTGAGTTGGCACTATTTTGTGGAACAGTGATGGGCGCGCTCTTGGCTTTTCTTTGGTTTAATATCAACCCTGCCAGATTTTTTATGGGTGATACCGGCAGTATGGCGCTTGGAATTACTCTTGGCATTATTGCTTTTCTAACAAACTCAATAGTTGTATTTCCTATTATTACTTTTATTTTTACGATTGAAGGACTATCATTTCTTGTTCAACGTTTTTGGCGAATTGTTTTTAAACGAAAACTCTTTTTGTCTTCTCCAATCCATCATCATTTTGAAGCCATCGGTTGGCCGGAACAGAAAATTGTCATGCGTTTTTGGGTTATCGGCGCCGTCTCGGCCGTCATCGGCTTGGCAATCGCCCTCTTTGGCCGGGGATTTTAAACCCACTTGCACCTCCAAGGTGTAAATAAA
>CAYHDN010000035.1:0-1952 GCA_964355425.1 uncultured Candidatus Saccharibacteria bacterium | reverse complement strand
AAGGTGTAAATAAATGGTCTGGTCTGATATTATTGCTTTATGGTTCAATTGCGAAAAGACCCATTAATTTCTGGTCAATGCTACCATGTTTTTAATCGAAGTATAGCTGGGTTTGTTATTTGTAATGATGCACTAGAATATGATCGGTTGCTTGAGTTACTTGATCTCCATCGTTTCGCTAATTTTCAATATCGGTTCGCAATGTTTTCGCAGTTATCAGAAGAACTTCAACAAGAAATTCGCAGAACATTATTAGAAAAGAGCGATTTTTTGGTCGAAATAATAGCTTATTGTTTAATGCCAACTCATTTCCATTTGATCTTAAAGCAAGTTGCTGAAAACGGAATTACAAGATATATTTCCCGAGTATTTAACAGTTTCTCTAAGTATTTTAACGCGAAGCATCATCGACAAGGTCCTCTGTGGTCTGGTCATTTTAGAAATGTCTTAGTTAGTGATGATCGACAACTTCTTCATTTATCCAGATACGTTCATCTAAATCCTACCAGTGCTAAGTTAGTCGACAATCCTGAGATATGGCGGTTTTCATCACTCAATGAATATTTGCGGAGTAAAAGTAATAGCAATATAATATGTAATTATAGAGATTCATTAGAAACTTCCCCCGCAAAGTATAGGAATTTTGTCTATGACCAAAAAGATTATCAACGCAGACTTTCTCAAATAAAATCACTGTTAATGGATGATTATACCGGCTGATGCATACACCTCCAAGGTGTATCAGGTATGTTGTTAAGTGGTTTTGGAAATGATAAAGTCAAATTAATGGCTAAGAAATCTGAAAACAAAAAAATTCTCCACTTAATTCAGCAAGCGGGGACTTTAATGATGACCAATCGGAATCATATCCGTAACCTTGGCAACATTACTTTTGATACCCTGGCATCTCACTGTTTTCACGTCGGCATAATTGCTTACTGCGTCTGTCGAATGGAACAAATGTCGCATAACGACGCTATGAGGGCATTGACAATGGGAATTTTCCACGACCTTCTCGAAGCTAGAACTGGCGATAATGATTTCGTGACAAAAAATTATACGGTCATGGATGATGAAAAAGCGATTAAGGATCAGTTTAGTGGCTTTTCTTTTGGCAAAGATTTGCAAGCAGAAGTTTTGGAATATGAGGCGCGAAAAACTAAGCTTTCTAAATGTGTAAAGGATGCTGATTGTATTGCCCAAATGTTTGTGGAGTGGTCGCTTGCTTGGCAAGGAAATAGATTAGCGGAAAAGTGGTTTATAAATGATATGAAAAATCGCCTGCCTTACTTAAAAACCAAGTCAGCAAAGAAAATTGTCCGTTTGATAAAGTCAACAGATCCGCAAGATTGGTGGTGGAGCGAGCTTGTAGAAAAAAAAGGACCAAATTTAAAACATTTAAACGGATAAAAAATGAAAAAAATAAAAGTCTCAAAAAATGGTCCTTATGTTATCGAGGATAGCGTTGCTCTTTATGAAGAGAGAGTTATTTCTGATAAAAATAATGACCCGATTGAGTGGCAAAAGACTAAAAAATATCCTCCAAAGAAAAAATATTTGCTTTGTCGCTGTGGGAAATCAAATAACAAACCATACTGCGACAACAGTCACCTACAATCTGATTTTGATGGAACTGAATCGAAAACCGCCAGAAAAAAATATGCCGAGCTCGAGGAAGTCACTTCCGGACCGATCAATAATCTTCACGATGCAGCTGAACTCTGCGCCGGCGTTGGGTTTTGCTACCGCAAAGGCGGGACATGGGCGCTAATCAAGAAAGACTCTCAAGAATTGGTCGAAATTGCCGTTGAACAGTGTTGCAATTGCCCATCCGGACGGCTAGTGGCTGAAGATCATGAACGTGGTGTCATCGAGCCAGAATTCAAGCAAGAGATTAGTGTAATACAGGAGACAGACAGGGGGGTTTCCGGCCCGCTTTGGGTTAAGGGTGG
>CAYHDN010000034.1:0-9948 GCA_964355425.1 uncultured Candidatus Saccharibacteria bacterium | reverse complement strand
AGACAAGAAACAAATTCCAAACAAATATCAAATATCAAATATCAAAAATCGCTTGTCCGCCGACAGTCAAGGCGTCAAAGAAGAAAAATTCGAGGCCAAAATTGAGGAATCAAAGAGTCCTACCGCTGATAATCAACCGATGTCGGGAAAAGATATTGACGAAAAATTGTGGAAGGAGATTCTGGAGCGTATCAAATCCCACAATCACTCTTTAAACGCTCTGCTTCGGGATGCACAGCCGGAAGGAATACTCGATGGTCAGTTCATTTTATCAGTCAAATTCAAATTTCATCATGATAAAATTTCTGAAGTCACAAATTGTCAAACTATTGAAAAAGTTGTTGGAGAGGTCCTAGGCAAGAAGTTGCGGCTGGTTTGTCAGATAAAGGAGAACAAAAAATCCGCTTCGATACCGCGGTCGGAGTTCCGACCCGAAAGCGTCGGGAAAGACTTAGAAGCAACAGCAAAGGAAATATTTGAAACAGAGTAGATTAGTCCGTAAAATCGAAGGTCCATAAAGCCCTTAAAGTATAGACTATGTCTAAATCAAAGAAACAAAATAAAATAGTTGGTGCCAAACTGCCGCCGCAGAATCTGGAGGCGGAGAGTTCGGTAATTGGCGCGCTTCTAATAAATAAGGATGCAATTTTGGCTGTTATTGAGATTCTTTCGGCTGATGATTTTTATGATCAGCGCAACGCCACAATTTATCGGGCGATTTTGGAATTGTTCGAGAAAAGGACGCCGATTGATTTGGTGACCTTGACTGACCGGCTAGAGAAGGAAAATGAGCTTACAAATGTTGGTGGCGGAAGCCATATTGTTTCTCTGGTTAATTCAACACCGTCGGCGGCAAATGTTGTCCACTATGCCAATATTGTCCGCGATAAAGCGATTTTGCGCCGCTTGATTACTTCTTCGGTAACAATTTCTGATCTCGGTTTTGATGAAGAAGAGGAAGTTTCGATGGTCCTCGACAAGGCTGAACAATCACTTTTCGCCGTCTCGCAAAAATTTTTCCGCCAAAAATTTATTCCGATAAAGGATGTTTTGACCGAGGCTTTTGACCGGATAGATAAAATCCATAAAGACAAAGGAGCATTGCGCGGACTCTCAACCGGTTTTCGCGATCTTGATGCAAAACTGGCTGGCTTGCAAAAATCAGATTTGATAATTTTAGCTGCCCGGCCGTCTATGGGAAAGACTTCTCTGGCTCTAAATATTGCCGAACATATCGCTGTTGAAGAGAAAATCCCGGTTGCTTTCTTTTCGCTGGAAATGAGCAAGGAGCAACTGGTGGACCGCCTGATTTCTTCTCAAGCTGGTGTTGATTCTTGGAAGTTGCGGACTGGCAATCTTTCCGATGAGGATTTTCCCAAAATCGGCTATGCGATGGGAACTCTGTCGGAGGCACCGTTTTTTATTGATGACTCGCCGGGCTTAACAGTCACCGAGATCCGAGCCAAAGCCCGTCGGTTGCAGATGGAGCAAAATTTGGGAGTGATCTTTGTTGATTACCTTCAGTTAATTCAGGGCAGGACTTCATCCGGCGATATAAATCGAGTGCAGGAAATCTCGGAAATTTCCCGCTCGCTGAAAACCCTGGCCCGCGAGCTAAATACGCCGGTGGTGGCGATGTCCCAACTGTCGCGGGCAGTTGAGCACCGGCCGGACAAACGGCCGATGCTGTCGGATTTGAGAGAATCCGGATCAATCGAACAAGATGCCGATGTTGTGGCATTTATCTATCGCGAAGATTATTACGATGATAAAACTGACAAAAAGGGAGTGACGGAAATTTTGATCCGTAAACATCGAAACGGCCCGATCGGCAATGTCGAACTCTTTTTCAATGCTGAACAGATGCGCTTCCGTGATTTGGCCAAGCGCCCAGCCGGAGAGCCGCGAACCGATTTTGGGCCAGAGGATTGATCCGCCGCAGGCGGAGAAATCCTGAGTGAAATCGAAGGACTAATTCATTCTAATTGACCTAATTTCTAAAAATTAGAGCTAATTCAAAATACGATACTTTTGTTTCGATCGGTACATTTGTTTCGTATAGATTATAATATTAATAAAAAAATGCGTCCAGCTCTTTTGAAAGGGCTGGACGCTTGTTGGTTGTGGTTAGGCGACGACCGCCTGCTTCTTGCGGTCGGTCGCTATCAGCACAATGTTCTTCAGCCGGTAGGGGCCGAAGGCCAGCTGCTCGAGCTGGGCGATTAGGTTGCTGGGCTTGCTCCAAGCACCAGGCTTGACCATCTGGGCGAAGGTTTTGATCCGCGGCTCGACTGCGGCTCGGATTGCTGCCTGCAAGTCGGCGACTCGGGTGTACTCAATCGCCACCGCCGCTTCAGCAATCGCTGTGAGTGAGTAATGGACAGTCTTGCTGTCGTTACCGCCGATATGGCGGACCTCGACCTCGCCCTTGAACTCTACTGGCATTGGTACCGGGGGCTCACCTGTCGTATCCACTCCCTTCCATTGATAGGAGTAGCGATAGGGGTCTTTGTCTCCTATGGTGGCAAGAGAGGCAAACAGCTCTTCTGCCTCGCCAGGGAAAGCCCAGATGCCGGCCGGATGTTCGGCGGCAAACGCCCTGATTGTGTCGAGGATCCTCGGGTTGGCCGTGGACCAAATGTTCGGATAGCACGGGTCACCATAAGTCTCGACGCAATAGCCGGGGTTTTTCAGCACGGCTTCGGCCTCTGCCAACAGGTCGAGCAAGACTACACCGTCCGCATGGGTGAGCTCCAATTGCTCAAAGCCGAACTGCGCTGATTCCGGATAGATTCTTTCCAGGTGCTGGAAACGCAGTCCCGGGTCGATGAACTCGGCCTGCGTCAACAGAATATTATCGCCGTGAGCGGCGTCGCTGGGCAACAAGTGATAATCGTTGCCACTGCACCAGAGATACAGAGCGGTTTCGCCGCCGTGGGTGACGAGAATCGTCCCCAAGATGCCGAAGAGGCCTTCCGCCAGCTCATGGATGCGCGCCTCTGCCTTGTTGCGTTGGTAACAGAGGACAAAACCAGTGAGGCAGGCGGCGAAGGCGATTGAACTCATCACGATCAACGCGAGCAGTGAGACGAAGGCCATACCAACCATGGCAACGGCGGAGTAAATCGCCAGGCGTCCCATGGCGGTGTCTGTCCTGCGAAGGTGATTGATCCAATCCACCTTTATGCAGATCTCGGGAGCGTGCTGAAGCCAAGCGTTGTGCTTATTCATGCGGATCATCCTTTTCCAGTGTTTTCAGACGAATGTCAACATTGTAGCATAAAGGATGGTAGCTGTCAATGGCTTTTGCGCTGTGAATCCGAAAATTTACCCGTAGAACAAGCTTTAGCTTGTTAGCACGATGAATCGTGGTCTACATTAATTCAACAGTAGTTCACGCTTCAGTGTGGGGATTCCAGACTCCCTCCAGAGGCGGGCAGGAAAGTCTGGTCTACGATAATTAGGGAGTTTTCGGAATCACGGTTTTTGGGCTCATAAAGGAAAACCCACACCTACGAGGTGTGGGAAAGGTATGTAATCTTTAACGCTGAACAAATGCGCTTTCGTGATTTGGCTAAGCGCCCGACCAATGAGCCCCGCACTGACTTCGGGCCGGAAGACTAGAATAGCTACTAGCTGTCAGCTTTAAGTTTCAAGCTTTTCGAAAAAGAAAAACCGCCCAAGCATCGGGCAGGGCGGGGCAGTAATCAATCGTGGCATGGTCAGCGGCAACCGCCGCAAACGCCGGTTGGCTCAATCGGCGAATTATCGTCATTTGGTTCCTCGGCCCTCTTGCCGACAAAGAGCGCAATTCCGCCGATGAGGGCGACGAGTCCGAAATAAAAGACGATTTGGCCGTTGATACCGAGCTGCTTCACATTCGATAAGCCAATAATCATGCTGGCGACTCCGGTCAGGAGCAGGACGACTTTAATGATGAAACCCACAAGCCAAAGCTTGGCATCATGCAACACGTCAGGCATCGGATCGTCAGACGGCATGGCCATCACCTCCGTTTCGGTTGGTAATCTGATATAAAAGAGACTATCACAAATATATTTCAAAAACAAGCTAGATGTCTAGTTTGCCGCAGAGCTTTTTCAAGCCCTGCTTTTCATTTTCTGCCAGAGGATGTATGGGGAGCGAACTATTTTCATCAGTGCTGTTTGAAAACTGCCGTAATGTTTTTGCCAATAGTAATCCTGACTTTTATAATAGAACTGTTTTTTTTCGAATGGTGTTGAACTTTGGCCCTCATAGTGGATCAACCGTGCTGTTGTTAGCACGGCATTTTTGTAGCCCAGCTTTTGCAACCGGCGGCAAAAATCATCATCTTCAATATACATAAAGAAATTCTGATCGAATCCGTCAATTTCCTCAAATAGCTTTCTCTTAACCATCAAGGCCGCGCCGCTGACCATGTCGGTGTAGAAAAAATCATTATCTGTAGGTTCCCGCTTTCGCGGGAATGACAATGCCTTGCGCCCCTGCCGGCGTTTAAATATGATGCCAGCAAAACTCTGAAAATCAGCGAAAAAGTGCCGCTGGAGAGTTTTGGCGTCAGGTTGATATAGCAGGCAAGAAAGTGCGCCGACCTCCGTATGTTTGGTGATAAAATCGAGCATCGCCTCAATTGAGTCATCAACGATTTTTATGTCCGGGTTTAGAAGCAAGAGATATTCACCACTGGCTTCTTTGGCGCCGAGATTGTTGCCGGCAGCGAAGCCGAGATTTTTTTTGGCTTTGATGACGTTCAGATTAGATTGCTTCTCCGCCGACTGGCGGATCGCAATGACATCGGCGGCATTGCCAGAAGGGTCGTTATCAACAACAATAATTTCGTGTTTGACATTGGTCAGGTGTTTTTTCAAGTCAGCCAGCAGATCAATGGTGAAATCACTGCTTTTATAATCAACAATGATAATTGAAAGTTCTAGTCCTCGACTCCCATGGTCGCTCTGGATTTCGCCAGCTTTAGATTTTATTGTGCTCAATTTGTCCATTTGCTTTTAATTGAAAGTAGATAACCCTTGACCATGTTACGCGGTATGGCGCCGATCAGATAGGTTAGTATGATGTAAGATCCGACCGAAAGAATGATCGAGAAGATAAAATACAGGCCGTTAAGTTTTAATAGGAAAGCGACACCAACGGAGACAGTGGCGGCAAAAATCAATTTCGTAATCCGCCAAAAATCAACAGAAAGGGGGATAATTTTTCTTGCCGCCGAAAAGCCGAAAACCAAAAGCAGCATCTCGCAGGCTAGTGTCGTGTAAGCGGCGGCAATGTAAGAATACCGGGGTATGAGAATAATGTTGGCGACGATATTAAATAAAAGAACAATGACCGAAACCCAAAGCAGGTAACGACGCAGGTCTTTAGCGATCATGATTTCACCCATCAAAACGTTGACATAGATAAAAATCACCGCAAAGGAAAGGATAATTAAGACCGGTGCACCGCCGAGGAAAGCCGAGCCGCTCAAGAACAAAATCATTTGTTTTGAGAATGGAACCGACATAATTGCCAGCGTTAAAGCGCAAAATATTAAGAAGGTGACACCGTGGGTCACCGCCCGTCCGGCCTTGGCCCGATCGGATTCAATATTGACTGACAGCATTGGCTTTAGTGAATAAGCGAGAAAGGCGGCGACAAAAATTGTTGTTTCTAAAATCTTGTAGGCGACGGAGTAAATTCCGACTTCGGCCGCGCCTTTGAAATAGAACAAGATTAAAGTGTCAACCTTGAAATAAAAATTATTGACGATAAAAACCACTCCGAGTGGCAGACTTAACTTGATGATCCAATTGATAAGTTTAGAGTCATAGTAGAGTGCAACTCTGGTTTGTTTGCTGGCATAAATATATTTGATGATAAATCCGCCGATTGCTGCCGCCGAGACAGAGAAAACAATCCAGTAAAAACCAAGATTAAAAAGGGCGGTAATATAGACGACGACCACAGCCAAGAATTTTGATGCCGCTTCAGCTACAGCCACCCGTTTCATCTCCAATTTGTACTGAAAGAAGATGTCAAAAACGCTGCCGCAAAGATTGAAAAAGAGGAAGATTGCAGCAATCGCCACGCCGTATTTGATCTCCGGCGGATAGTTGGTTAAAAATGCCACTCCAGTGGCGACGATTGCGGCGGCAAGGGCGGAAATCAGACGAATGGTAAAAATATTGCCGAGAATTTTGCCTAGCTTGTCAGGATTTTTTGAGATCTCACGGACACCAACAGAAAAGAGGCCGAAATCGGCGATAGTGATGAAAAATGACAAGTAGGTGATGACAGTATTGTAGTAACCAGTGCCGTCAGGACCAAGATAAGTCGTGATAATTTTAATTGTCAAAAGAGCCAAAATCAAAACGACGATTCGGCCGATAATTTGGGCAATAACATTACCGGCGATTTGGTTACTTTCTTTTTCCATGGCTACTTTGACAGTTTCTTTTTAAGGCCCGATAGATAAAAATCAAAACTGCGCCTTAAAAATCTTAAGGTGCTCATTTTCCGCTCTATAAATAACTCATTATCAATAATGTTGGCGATCCTTGTGGCGATTTTCGGCCAGGTGAATTCTCTTTTCACTTCAGTGATATTTTTTATCGCCTCCGCTCGTAATTGTTTATTATCAACCAGTTTCTCAATTGCCGCTGCGGTTTCTTTCTCATTTTTATAATCAACAGTAATTCCAAGATTTTTTTCACTGCAAAGATTAGCAAAGGCGTCGCCACGGGTCAAAACCATCGGCAAATCAGCCCAGAGATAATCTAGGATTCTGGTTCGAAAGGAGAAACGGGTTTCAGCGTTGTCAAAATGAGCAGAAATTCCGACGCTTGATTCCAGCAGGTAATTTGTCCGCTCCTCATAAGGCACCCAATCAAAATTAAAAAAGACAAATTTATCCAGCAAATTCTTCTCCTTGGCGTAATCGTGGGCTTTCGTCACTGCGCTCATGGCTTTGACCTTCGGGTTAGGGTGTTTGACGCCGAGAAAGAAAAGTTTAATGTCATTACGTTTTTTAGCCAGAATTTCGATTGCTTTAATCGCTGTGATCGGATCAAACCAGTTCCAAACTCCACCGCCCCAGTAAACAATCTTATCGCCTTTCTTGATGCCGGGAAATTTTTGATAAATTTCCTCCGGCCTGAAGGCTTTTGGCGCCTCGGCTCGCAGACCGAACGGGGCAACAGTGATAAATTTTTCCAAATTTACTGATTGGTTATAGAAATCTGGGCCAAGAATTTTTTGTCCCGAGAGAACTCCGCCGTAGTAATCAAATTGTCTTTGGCTGGCGCAAAGCAAGTGGTTGGCGCATAGTAGCTGAAGCGCGACAGTGTAAAAATTAAAATCATAAGTATTTTGTCGCAAAGCCGGTTTATCATCCTTAGTGTACTCCAAAACCTCAATCAGCACCGGATCATAAAGATCGGCAATGTATTTAATACCGTATCGGTGAATTTTCGACAGTAAGTATGGTGGCAGGTTTTGAGCCAAAACAACATCGAAATTCTTGATTTTAGCGGAAAGACCAAGGCCCGGTTTGCCGGTACTCATAAGTTCAATTTTGAAATTGTCATTTTTTATATCCGACTGATACGGCGAAAAAAGCGTTATCCCGAAATGTTTTGACAGCTCTTTTGCCAACTCAAAATAACGAATGCCCGGGCCAGCCATCTTAGTTCCAATCTTATCGAAAGTGATAAGAGCGACTTTTCTTTTACTTTTGTCTTTTACTTGCATATAATTACTTTAGTTATTATAGCGGAAAATGACTCATAATTCAATCATTTATGGCCGAAAAAGTTAATTCTAGTCAAAGAAAAAAGTTTTTTGCTCTAGCGATTTTTTTGCTGGTTTTTTTCTTTGGTCTGATTTGGGCGGTGGTAGTCCCGACAGGAGAGGGGCCTGATGAGAAGCAGCATGTATCAATGATAAATTTTCTCCGTCAGCAAAAAAGAATTCCGGTTTTTGACCAAGAGGAGAATTTAATCAAAACGACTTACGTTCCTCAACTTTGGACGGAAAAATTTCGCACTGGTGCGTATTACTCCCAAGCTTTTAACTCACCACTTTCGTATTTGCCGTTTTTATCGCTGTCGTCGGATAAATCATCAGCCGAGGCAAAATCGCCGATGCGAATTGCGAGTGGTTTCTTCATTGCTCTCTTCGCTGTTTTTCTTTTTCTAGCATTGGCAAATTTTCAGCCGAAAAAAATTTCTGCCGCCGCAATCATCACGATTTTCATAACTCTTGTTCCGCAAGTCATTTTCTCTGCTGGCTATGTTAATATCGAGCCAATTGGGCTATTTTTTTCGGCGCTGGCATTTTATTTTTTAACCTTGATTATTTCTGGCAAAAATCAGCCGGTGAATTACTTATTTCTCGGCCTGGCTCTCGGACTCTTGGCTCTCTGCAAAGCCAACTTTTTGGCACTGGTAATATTTTTTGCCTTTATTGCTTTGGCCAAAATCTATTTATCAAAAAATAGCCTCAAGCAAAAAATCTATAACCTCGCCGTTATTGCAGTTCCAGCTTTGACATTAAATGCCTGGTGGTGGACAAGAAATATCCGACTCTACGGCGATCCAATAATTACCAACTACATCGGTAAAAAAGTTGCCGCTTCCGGACCGGAGTGGTTTCTACCGCCGGTCAAAGCGGGATACAACATCTTTACAATTATTTGGCAACCGGATTTTGCCCAGAACACTTTCCTCGGTTTTTTTGCCGCGTTAGGAAAGTTAGATATCTTTTTGCCAACAATTTTTTATATACTGTTTTTCTTAATTTCAGTAATGCTATTTTTTAGCGCCGCGCTAGCGAAAAAAAATCGAGTACTTGTGTTTTTGGTTCTGCTACTTTTTGTTGCCAATTTTCTGATTTTTGCTAATAAAAATTTAGTTGATTTCTCTCCTCAAGGCCGGCACTTGTTCCCGATGCTGGTCCCTTTGGCATGGATCTTCTATCTCGGGGCAGCGAAAATCAAAAATATTGTTGTTAAAATTCTCATTTTCGGCTTTTCAGTGTCAGCGGCAATCTGGAGTCTGGCGGTAGTTTATTTTAAGTACAAAGCTCAAGGCGCGTCTTTGCATGAAAATGCTGGCCCCTTTTCAATTCCGCTATTATTTGTTTACACTATAATCGCGGCCATTGTTTTTGTCATTTTAGCGATAAATTTATTTAAAATTAGAAATAATGACTAAAATTTCAAAAATTTCGATTTCATCGTCTTTGGTAATTTTGTTTTTTCTCTTTTTGCCGTTCGAGCGGCTTTTGACTTTGGAAATTTTCGGCCTGACGGCAAAAATCTCCTTTCTCATTCTTCTCTTAATAATTTTGGCCTTGGTGATTTATCGGCCGGGACCGAGGTTAGCGATCGAAGAGAAAATACTGTTGCTTTTTGTCGGCATTTCCTATCTCTCGGCTTTCTGGTCAATCGATCAGCTCCGGTCATTGATAATTTCAACGATATATTTGGCAACACTTGTTGGATTTATTGCCCTCCGCCGGTTTTTGGACCAGCGGACGGCGCAAATCGCCAAATCAATCATCATTTACCTAGGTTTTGCTCTGGCCTTGTTCGCTCTCTGGCAATATTTTGCCGATTTAAATAATTTACCATTGACGTTTCTGCGGCCACAATATACAAAAATTGTTTTTGGTTTCCCCCGGCCGCAGGCAACATTTTTGGAGCCGCTTTATTTTGCCAACTTTTTGTTTCTGCCGTTTTTTTTTACTATCGAGCGGATTATTGACAATAAAAAAATAAAACCGTTTTTATTAGTCAGTCTATTTTTGCTGGCGGTAGTTTTAACCCTGACACTTTCCCGCGGCGCTTATATTGCTTTTGTTTTTGCCGCAATAGTGCTGGCTGTCATTATCGCTGTTAAATTTAAACTATTTCTGAAATATTATGGGAAATATTTTTTAAGCCTCTTTTGC
>CAYHDN010000033.1:0-9948 GCA_964355425.1 uncultured Candidatus Saccharibacteria bacterium | reverse complement strand
GCGGGCTTTCAGCCCGTGCGAGGCGGCTTCCGAACAAGTAAATACATTATGGTGGACCGTGCCGGATTTGAACCGGCGACCTTCTCGATGCCATCGAGACGTTCTAGCCAACTGAACTAACGGCCCGCGCAGAAAACATAACAAAAAAACCTACTAAAATCAATCGTAATATAATTATTTAGTCGCGCTGTAAGCCCACCAGACCAAAACCATAAGAATTATTGCGATGATTACCCACCAATACCAGGTCATTAAACCTCCTTTGGAGGAAATCCTACTAAATATATTACTATGAATTCTTTTCAACTCGAATTGCCGAATCGGGACAGAATTGGAAACAATTGTCACAGGCGATACATTTTTCAAGATCAATATCTGGCGACGACGTGCCGTAAACTCCCAAAGTTTTACCAAATTTCAGTGCAGAAACCGGACACTTCAGTATGCAAATCCCGCAACCTTTGCAGAATTTTGGAATAATAACGGCAGTTTTTCCCCAGCCTTTTTCAACGATAATGCTGCCGTGGGTATCGAAAATCGGAGGAGAAAATTTTTTATTTTCCAATGAAAAATCGAAGCCATATTCCATTGCCTCCTTGCTAACCTTTCTTAGCTCCGCCGATTTTGCGAACTTGGTACCGAGTTGCTTCTCAATTCCTGACCAAATTATCTGTTTACCCAGATTAAAAAATTTTCCTGCTAAGACTCCAAGAACGATAATATTTAGAGCTTTGGGTTTAAAATTTTCTTTAGCTAATTTTGTCGCTGGCAGGCCAAAAACTTTTGGACCTTTTTGCTTAATTAAATTTCTCGGTATCGTCGAAGAATCAAATATAATAGTAGTTTCCGGCCCGATAAACGATTCAATGGCTTTTATTGCCCGCTTCCGCAGAACTATTAAAATATCGGCCTTAGAAAATTTTGGGTAGAAAATTTTACCATTCGAATATTGGACAAAAGCCACAGACGGTGCTCCGCGCTGTTCAGGACCAAACTGGGGGATATAACTGACGTCATAGCCAGCGACAGCTAAAGTTGTAGACAAGACTTTTGAAAGAACCTGAATGCCCTGCCCGCCTTCTCCGGCAAATACGATTTTATTTATTTTTTGTTCTGCCATTTTTAATTATTTCTCCCACAGGATATATTTTTTCCATTTTACCCAAGAATTCGAATGAGCCAGCTACATCGGTTTTCCAATTAGTCGGACAAATTGTCAAGACTTCGACAAATGCAAAATTACCGGTTGTCTGCGCTAGTATTGCTTTTTTAATAATAGTTTCCAATATAACCGGATTTGAAACTGATGCCCGGGCGATGTAAGCATCACTATTAGCGGCTTGGCGTACGAGCTCCGGACCAAGAAATGCGCCGCCAAAAAGCTTTTCCTCTTTGCCCTCCGGCGATGTTGTTGTTAACTCTTTTGACATCGTTGTCGGTGCCATTTGGCCGCCAGTCATTGAATACTCGGTATTATTCATCACAAATGTGGTTATTGGATTGTTGCGAAATGCGGCGTGAAGAAGTGATTGCAAGCCGATGGCATAACCGCCGCCATCCCCCATTATGGCGATAATAATTCTTTTTTCTCTAGCCATTTTATAACCGACTGCAGTCGGAACTACCCGACCATGATGGGTTTGAATTATATCAAAATCAAAATAATTCCAAGCCAGCAAAGAACAACCAATATCAATCGCCAGGGTGATTTTGTCGATAATTTTTTGTTGGTCAATGACGCTGCCGAGATGCTTCAAAAACATTGACTGTCCGCAGCCAGGACAAAAAAGGCTTGGCTTCGAAGCCAAATTAAAGCAATCGGGCATGGAAAATCGATCGTTTTCTTTCATTTTCTTCTCTCTAAAATTGTTTTTTCAATTTCTTTTGGTGTAAATCCTTCAGCCGGTTTGAAAATTTTTATTGTTTTGTCGGCGATTTCTGGCATCTTATAAAGCACCAATCTAGCAAATTGTTCAAATGATGACTCGATAATATAAATCCGTTCAGCCGCTTTGAGATAGGGGAACATACCACGGCAATCAAGCGGCCTAAGGGTGATTGGCCGGATAAGACCGGCTTCAACATTGCCTTCTCTTAGCGAGATAACTGCCGCTTTTGACGCTTCCGCAACACTGCCGTGAGCAACAATAATATCGCTGGCATCAGTTGCCTTAAAAAATTCACATTCGGAAACTTTGGAAATTAAGGCTTTGTAATCAGAAATATTACGTCGTAACACTTTGGCAAATTCGGCTTCGGAACCGTAGCAGTTGCGGATATGCGTCGGCTTACCAGGTATTTCCTTCAGGATTTTACTTGCTGGATATGATTTCAGCGGATTGGAAAGGGAAATTGTTATTCGTTGTTTCCCTAGATAACCGTCGGTCAAGAGAAAGGTTGGAAAACGGAATTTCCAAGCAGTGGAAAATAACTTTGCTGTCAGCAAATAAGATTCCTCAACGCTACTGGCGGAGTAAACAATTCTAAGCCCATCGCCATTTCCGCCAAGAGCAGTAAGATTAACTTCTTGCTGTGAATAAATCACCGTTCCAGTAGATGGACCGCCTCGTTGGGTAACGATGCCAACAAAAGGCAATCTTTCATTTTCAGCCATAGAAACCGGATCTTGTATTAAAACGTTGCCGACGCCGGCAGTAGCAGTAAAAGCTTTTTTTCCGGCCAAAATTGCGCCAACAACAGCAAATCCGGCGGCAATTTCGTCTTCGGTTTGTAAGTATTTAAGATTTTTATCTTCTCTGGCCGCATTGACCCAACCTTCAAGGATTTCAGTTGCCGGAGTGATCGGATAACCAAAAAACATCTCGGCGCCGCCGGCCAAGGCGCCAAGCACCACTGCTTCGTTTCCAGTAACAAACCCGGAGTTCTTCAAAACCCCTCCAAATATGTTATAAATTTTTTAGTTAAACCTTTCATCTACATTATAGCGTTTATTACAGTTTTTTAGCAATTGCTAGTTCTTCATCGGGTTCAACAGTTTTAACAATAAAATCGGCAAATTTTATGTCATCCAAAATCTTGTTTCTAATAACCTCTGAGCCAAAACCGATTTTCCCGGTAAAAACCACTAGATCAATTCCGCCCAGAGTTGCAATGTAGCCGCCGAGATATTTTTTAATCCGATAGCAGAAAATTTCAATTGCCAGTTTAGACATTTCGTCTTCACGCTCTAAAAGTTCCAACATGTCACCGGAGGTTCCGGAAATGCCGGCAAGACCAGAGTTGTTTTCAACAATTTCCCGGGCCTTTTTATAACCATACTCGTCAATCAGATAAAAAATCACTCCCGGATCAAGATCACCAGAGCGGTTTTGCATCGCCACGCCCTCAAGAGGAGTAAAGCCCATGGAGGTATCAATCGGCTTACCGCAATTAATTGCTGCAAGACTTGAGCCAGCACCAAGATGAATAGTAATGACTTTCTTTTTATGCTCTGGGTCAACCGCCATCATGGCAAATTCGTGTGAAATTCCATGGAAGCCAAAACGACGGATATGAAGTTCCTCGGAGATTGTTCTATCGATTGGATAGATCTTTGTGACGTCAGGTAAATCTTTGAAAAATGCGGTATCAAAAACGGCGAAATGACTGGAAAGCGGAATTTTTTCAATTAAATTTCGGATAACTTTTTCCGCCGGTAGATTATGTTCGGGAGCGAATGATGAATATTTTTCAATAATTTTTATTACGGCCAAAGTGATCGGCATCACTTCCTCAACTTCGTCACCACCATGCACTACCCGGTAACCAACCTTTTCAATCTCGTCTTTTTGCTTACCGATTTCCGTCAGCATTAAATTTGTCGCTTGAAGATGGTCACGAGCCACTTTGCCAATTACAAATTCAGCCGATTTTTCGACTCCCAAGTTGCTGTTGAATAACTTAAATTTTAATGATGATGATCCGGTATTAACAACTAAAATCATATTACTCCTGATCGATAATTAATTTTCCAAAAGCATGGTCTAAAATTCCAGCTGCATTACCTTCGTCAGTGTCCAAGTGTACTCGGAGTCGAAAATTGCCGGCGATTTTTACCACAACATTATCAAAAAATACTTTGCCGCGCTTTGTCTCGATCACGACTTTAACTTGCTGATCTGCGGCAATTCCCAAAGATCTGGCTTCGGCAGGATTTGCATGCAGGTGACGATTAGCCACAATTGCGGCATTACGTTTTGTTTCACCTTGATCTCCCTTAATTATAATTTCTGCCGCCCCGTCGGCGACGTCAGTTTCGTACGGAGCCAATATTCCGATTTGATAACAATCAGTCAGGGAGAGTTCGACTTGGGTCAATTCACGAAAAGGCGAGAGAAATCTGGCTGGCAATTCGCCATCAGGCCCAGCAATTATTACGATTTTATCGGTCGTGTATTCATTTTCTTGAGATAATTCTCCAATCTCTTTAAAAGTGGCATCAGCGCCAAAGAGAAAAAGGAAGTCTTCTTTCGATAAATGAATGTGTCTAGCAGATACCTCAATTTCAACTCTTTGATTCATTTGCAACTCCAGTTACTCTAATTATTTTTTGCAGCAGACTGTTTCCTTCCATTGAAGCTGGTTTTGGCAATTCAAGAAGTTCAAGAATAGTCGGGGCAATATCAGCCAGTGAATTTTTTGTGCTAACCATTCCGGCAAGTATGTCTTGACTATTTAAATTTGAGCCGCTCATGCCATTAAGATCATTCCGAGCGAGAATGAACGGGACGGGGCTCAATGTATGAAATGTTTCCGGATCCCGTCCGTCCGACGCTCTGATCATTTGTTCGGCATTTCCATGATCAGCTGTAACAATCAATGTTCCGTCGATTTTGGAAACAGCCTGCCAAAGGTGGCTGATACACTCATCAACAACAGATACTGCTTTTGTCGCCGCAACTAAATCACCGGAGTGACCAACGCTGTCCACATTGGCAAAATTTACTAGAATAAAATCGAATTTTTTGTCTTTTATTATTTCAATCAGTTTTTTACTGACCTCCAACGCCTTCATTTCCGGTTTTTCAGCGTAGCTAGCAACTTTTGGCGACTCTATTACAACCCGTTCTTCGCCGGGCAAAATGTCTTCAAAACCGCAATTGAAAAAGTAGCTGATATGGGGATATTTTTCGCTTTCGGCAATTCTAAACTGGGTCATTTTATTGTCCGAAATAACTTTGCCGAGTGTTTGTTCAATTTTTTCCGATGGAAAAGCAACAGAAACACGTTTTTCCGATCCGGCCGGCAGATAGTAGGATGTAAATGTGACAAAGGACAAATTAGCCGGCGGTCGTAATTTTCGACCGAAATCGTGAAGACCCAGAAGTGCTAATGTCAATTCACGCGAACGATCAGGCCGGTAGTTGTAGAAAACCAGGCTATCATTATCGGCGATTTTTCCAACCGGACTGGCATTATTTTTGATCACCGTCGGCGGAATATGCTGGTCGGTAAGCCCAGCCTTGTATGCTCCGGTAATTGCTTCTTGCGGCGAGTTTGCAAAATTACCATTACCATTGATTATAGCCTCTAGTACCCTGGCAATATTATCCCAATGATTATCACGGTCCATGGCGTATGCCCTGCCAGATACGGTGGCAATTTCACCGACGCCCAATTCTGCAATCTTTTTCTCCAGCTCGATAATATACCCCAAGGCTGAAGTTGAGTCGGTATCCAATCCGTCGGTAATTACATGTATATAAACTTTCGGTATGCGTTGAAGTTTTGCAAACAATAAAAGCGAAAATAGATGTTCAATGTGGCTATGAATTCCGCCGTCAGAGAGTAAGCCAATGAGATGAAAAGAAGATCCGTACGACAGAGCGTTTTTCGCTGCATTTATTAGTTCATTATTTTGAAAGAAACTTTTGTTTTCAATGCTTTTGCTAATTCTTTCAAGATCCTGAAAAACAATTTTTCCAGCGCCGATACTCGAATGGCCAATTTCAGAATTGCCAACCATCTTATAATTTCCAGCTGCTTGGCGGAATGCTTGCAAAATTATGTGCGGGTATGTCCGCCATAAAGAATTAACAGTTTTTGGACTATTCATCGCAATCGCGTTTCCTCCCCAAGAAGGAGAGATGCCCCAGCCATCAAGAATCGCCAAAACTATTGGTTTGTGACTTGACTCATTCATTTTTCCTCCTAACCTCCGCTGTTTCCGGAACAGTTGCTTTCCAAATCAAACTCTGCGCTGTCATTTCGGCTGGCTTTTCTATTCCCATTATATCTAAAATTGTTGGTGCAATGTTAGAAAGCGACCCGGCGGGCCTTAATTTCAGCTTCGCAATGCTCATATTTTTGGAGATTATGATAAAGGGGACCAAATTTTTTGTATGTTCGGTCTGTGGTTTGTTGGTTTTTGGATTGAGCATCTCTTCAGCATTGCCATGATCAGCAGTTACTACGATTGCATAATTATTTTGAAGAAGCGCAGCAACGAGGCGACCCAAACACTCATCAATACACTCAATGGATTGCATTGTCGCGTTATAATTCCCGGAGTGGCCGACCATGTCGGCGTTTGCGTAGTTAATGACCAACAAATCAAAATTTTCAAAAACAATTGAGATTATTTTTTTGGTTAACTCGAGGGAACTCATAGCTGGCACAAGGTCGTAAGACGGGATTTTGGGAGAAGGAATCATTAGTTGTCTTTCGCCGGGGAAAGGTTGCTCTCGGCCACCATTTATAAAGTAGGTGACGTGGGCATATTTTTCGGTTTCGGCAATATGAAATTGCTTTAGTCCGACATCACTTATTACCTCTGCCAGAGGTTTATTAATTGCTTGAGAGGGAAACGCTTGAATTCCGACCGGATTTGGTTCCCGAACAACGAAAGTTAAAAAATATAAATTTTTGATAATTTTTCGGTCGGGTAATTCGGCAATCGGGCTGGATGTGAATGCGGCCGAAATTTGCCTTGCTCTGTCAGGGCGAAAGTTAAAAAATATGACAGCATCACTGTCGTTGACTATTATTTTTTTATTATCCTCGACAATTAAATGCGGCTCAAGATATTCATCAGAAATACTTCGCAAATAGGCTTTTGAAATGACGCTGCGGTAAGATGACGAATTCTCTGCTTCGCCTTTAGTTAGTGCATTATAAGCCCTCGAGGTTCGTCCCCAATTGCGGTCCCGATCCATGGCAAAATAGCGTCCGCAAATTGTAGCTATTTTCCCAATCCCTATTTCTTTAATTTTATTATTTATTGTTTCAAAAACGTTGAGAGCGGAATTTGGATCAGAATCTCTGCCATCAGTGAAAAGGTCAAGATAAACCTGCAAGATGCCGTTATCTTTGGCCATTTTCATCAGCGCAAATAAATGACTTAAATCTGAATGGACATGACCAAGACCGATCAGGCCCATCAGATGAAGATGGGCCTTATTTTTTTTAACATGATTAAAGGCGGCCAGAATTCTTGGGTTTTTATAAAATTCGCCTGATTTAATTAATTGATTAATGTATGGCAAATCTTGAGGGACGAGACGACCGGCGCCAATATTTAGGTGTCCGGTTTCTGAATTTCCGCCAGCAATTGAAGGCAAACCCACAGCTTCGCCCGAAGCCAAAAGCTCGGTTTTGGGATATGTCCGCCACCACATATCCATATTTCTGGTTTTTGCCGAAGTAATAGCATTACCTCCCCAGGGGGGTCCGATTCCCCAACCATCTAAAATAACTAGTGCCACCCTCGCTTTTTCTTTCATTTTTGTTTATTTAGATAGCTCGTCCTTAATACTTTCTACAATTTTAGCTGAAGTAGGATCAACTTGGTTTAAAAATCCGAGATACATCCCGACGTAATCCGAAAAAATCACAGATTGGAGAATTTCCGATAATTTATCGCTTGCCTGCGAAAAATCAATTCGAATATACTGAACTTTGTTATTGTTCATAACCGCCGCTGTAATATTTATCCGCCGCTTAATCTCCGGCCTAGAAAATTTGGATTCAAAAAAAATAAAAATTGATTTGACGATTACTTCTTGTGGATTCTCCAATCCGGCAACCAAAGTATGATTTATTTCAGGCAAAAAATAATATGAGCATAGATTTTTAGCATTTTCATTTATCGAATCCGAGAAACGAATTCCGGCTGCCCGAAGATTACCCGATGATATAATATGGATTGGCAAACTAAAAATTTTACTTGCCAAATCTTTCGCCGGATTTACGGCAATGTGAATATCAGTAGATATTTTTTTAATCAGAGCCGATACATTTAAAAGGTTTTTTTCAAACTCATCCTTGTTGTGATCCAGCAGGCCAATCTTAACTAAAATCACATAAGGGATAATCAAGAGATAGGAGAAAGCCAGTTTTGGTTCACAGATAATTTGATACTTGATAATCGGCGCCCGATATTTAGAACACAGGCTTTCAAGTTTACCGCCAGTGGTAATCGCCATGAGCTTAGCATTTTTTTCGTAGGCCGAAACGAATGCGTAAAGAACTTCTTCGGTGTTGCCGGAATGACAAAGTGCAATCACTAAAGTTTCTTTATCAACCCAAGCAGGCAGATCATAATCATGCACGCATTCGACAATCGCCGACGAGGAAGATAGCAAATCTTTGAGAAATTCTCCGACAATACCGGAGGCGCCCATGCCTAAAAAAACTATTTTACGATATTTAATAAAATATGACGGCAGGGCAAAGTCGGAAGCCAGATCCCAGGCGTCTTGGCAATAGTTGGAAAAATTCAAAAGATGATCTCGCATCTTCCCCGGATCAGCCCGGGAGAAATCAATTTTATCGAGATTTATGTTCATATTTCCTTAAATTAATCATATCGTAAATTCCAACAAAATCAACATCTTCTTGTAAAATTTGTTATAATTGCAAATATGAAAATGACTAATATCGTGGACTATCCAAAATTTAGAACAGAAATAGTTAAGGCAATCAGAAATGGAGAAACAGCGGTTTTGCCGTTTGATACGGTCTACGGACTAGCGGCAAATCCATTCTGTGATGATTCAATGGATAGGCTTTATAAAATTAAAGGTCGAAATTTCAATAAGCCTGTTGCATTGATTTTTGCCTCAATCGAGATGCTAAAAAAATTTATTTCGATATCATCGGATCAAGAAAAATTTATCTGTCAGCGAACACCGGGAGAGTATACTTTTATCATTCCTTGGCGAATAAGAGACAAGAAAAAATTTTCCAAGCATTACCAAAAATTAGAAAAAATCGGAGCCAGAATCCCAAATTACAAATTTATTTTAGATTTTGCTAAAGAGATCGATCAACCAATTGCTGCAACTAGCGCAAACGTCTCCGGCAATGATAATTGTTGGAATGTTGATGATTTTTTAGAGCAGATAAATAACTCTAATTTTAAGCCGGATTTTATCATCGATGCTGGAGAATTGTCCAAAAATCCACCATCAGAAATTATTGATATTTCTGACATAAATAATATCGAAACTCTACGAAAGTAAATCCACCCCAAAACTACACCTCGTAGGTGTAGTTTTGGCTGTTTAGGTGTAGTTTTGGCTGTTTATCAATACTAGAACTTGAAAAATGATCTCGATGGTGATAAAATTACCATGTGCCGATATGGCGGAACCCCAGCACCAGAGTCCCAATGTACATCGGGATAAACTCCGCTCGGTGCGGGGCAGGTTGGTAGATTCGCCCCGCATAATTGGTGCCGCGATGGCGGAATTGGCAGATCTGCCTGCCGGTAGGCAGGCGCACAGGACTCAAAAATAAATGTATTATGTTTATATAATTCAATCAAACATTATTTAGAAAAGTTTTTCAAATCAGGATATGGTAGAGAAATAATAAATCAGATTATAGATGAGTCTTAAAATGATGGCCGAGTGGCGGAACTGGTAGACGCACAGGACTCAAAATCCTGCGATAGCAATATCATGAGAGTTCAAGTCTCTCCTTGGCCACCAAAATTATAGTAAGCAT
>CAYHDN010000032.1:0-10660 GCA_964355425.1 uncultured Candidatus Saccharibacteria bacterium | reverse complement strand
CAATTCTTGTGTCGCGCCGTCAAAAGACTCAACAGGTTGGGCCTGCTCTCTAAGAAGCGGATTGGGGTCTTTCAAAATATCCAGTTTTTTCATATTTACTATTCGTTTTTAGTTATTAACTATTGGTTTTAAAACCCTTTGGATTTTGATTGTGCCATCTCCAAGCGGTTTTTGCCATGCCATTTAAGTCATATTTCGCCTGCCAATTCAATTTTGAATTTGCTTTGCCAGGATCGGCCACTGATATAGTGGCGTCACCACTTCTTCGCCGGCAGTTTTTAATATTTATCTTTCGGCCGGAAGCTCTCTCAACCGCCAAAATCACTTCAATGACGCTCGATCCCTGTCCAGTTCCCAAATTGAAAACTTCCGAAACATTGCCGGCAAACAAGTGGTTCAAGGCGGCGACGTGGCCACTCGCTAAATCTGATGGATGGATATAGTCGCGAATGCCAGTGCCATCGGGCGTTGGATAATCGTTTCCAAATATCTGCAACTGGGGAATTTTATTAAGTGCCTGATAGATTGCCAAAACCATTAGTGTTGTCGGATTTGGCTTGTCTTCACCTATCTCACCATCGGGATCGGCACCGCAAACATTGAAATATCGGAGTGTTACAGATTTGATGTCCGACAATTTATTGTACTTTTCCATCAGTATTTCGTCAAGGGCTTTCGACAAACCATAAATTGACAAAGGTATGCGAAGCTCGGATAATTCTAGATCATTAAGCTCCAACTCCGACCGATTTTTGTAGATTTGGCTATAATGGCTGATAAACTTTTGAAAAAATTCTTCTCCTGCAACATTAGTGTCGTCCCATTTGCCTGCCAACAACGCAGATTTTTTTGGCTGATATTTTTCGGTAAAGTTTTCTTGCCAGGGGGTATCACTATCCTTTATCGGGTTGCCATAAACTGCCGCGGTTGAAGATTTAATCAAGTATTTACAGCCGACATCTCTCATCACATCAAGTAGATAAATAAAGTTTACCACATTATTTTGAAAATACTTTTTTGGATTCTCCATTGATTCGCCGACGGCTAAATAAGCAGCAAAATCAACGACTGCGTCCGGTTTGTGTTTTTCAAAAACCAATTTAACCTTTTCTTTATCGGCTAGATTAACAACTTCCAGTTTAATTTTAGGGTCAATTGCTTCCTTATGTCCGGCTTCCAAGCTATCCAAAACCACGACGTCCAAACCATTTTTAATTAATTCTTTTACGGCATGCGATCCGATATAACCGGCGCCGCCGGTAACTAAAATTTTTTTCATCAAAAATCTCCAAATTAATTTTCTCGTCATTGCGATCCGCCTTCGGCGGAGAAGCAATCTTTCTTGAATTATACCTGACGGGAATATTTTTTTCTAGATTGACTTTTCGATCATTTAATAATAGTAGAATACGATTGCAATCAAGGAGCGACCATTGTGATGAAACAAGGAGTCGGTGCAAATGGCAAATGATAACAAACACCAAACAAAGCCATACAAACTGTGTGGGCTTCAGGTAATTGTCGGCAAGCATCTATGCGATGATTCTCCCCCTGGGGATGTTATAAAGAGGATCGCGATTTCGTTGACCGACGAACAAAGGCAAGACATCTTCAACTATCAACAGCGGAACAAGGCCCCGTGGCAGGAAGCAGTTCGGATGACTGTCTCCGGCGACTCCATTACCAGACAAGGTTACGACAAATGATCCCGCGCCAGACCCGCCAGGTCTGGTTTTTTTATTGAAAATTTTATTGTCTGATACTGATTTTAAAACGATCGTTGCAGAATCAGTATCACAATAACGCGTATTAGATGAAGAAACACTTTTCCCACACCTCCACTTTTCCCACACCTCGGAGGTGTGGGAAAAGTGTTAAAGCAAATTTAGTGCGTCGACGTCCCAAACTAGTGATGAGAATTGAGAAAAAAGAAGTGAGATGTTTTTATCGGGAATTTCTTTAACTTTAATAATTATCTGGTAACGATAGCGATTGTTCAGCCGCTGGAAAAAGCAGGCCCCGGGACCGATAAAATCAAGGTGATGTTTTGTTAGCTCGGATGCTAATTTTTCTATATGCTCCCTGGCTGTACTCTGAATTCTGTGTTCTGACAATACTCTGATCACGTGGGCTTTGGGCGGATAATTCTTTGAGAGGCGCTTTTTGATTTCTTCATTATAAAATCCAACAAAATCATGTTTGGCGGCAAATTTTATTGCTGACGAATTTGGCCAATATGTTTGAATTATCGTCTGCCCCGGTTTAGCTCGCCGGCCAGATCGCCCGGAGACCTGAGTAATTAAACGAAAGATTTTTTCCGCCGCCCGAAAATACGGCATGTGAAGTCCGACATCGGCGGAAACTATGCCAACTAGTGAAACTCCGGGAATATCGAAGCCTTTGGCCAAAATTTGTGTTCCGATTACAATATCAAATTTACGATTTTTAAAATCTTGGTAAAATTTTTTATAATCGCTATGATTCTTTAATACTTTCGCATCAACTCTTTTTATCCGGGCTTTTGGGAAAAGTCGGGCAATTTCCAATTCGATTTTTTCTACGCCAGAACCAAAATATTTAATTCTAAAACTGCCGCACTTCGGACATTTCAAGGGGACTGTCCCCTTTTTTTCGCAATGATGACAAACGAGATAATTTCCTGTCTGACCAAGGTGATAAATCATCGGGATTTCACAGCAATCACAATTCAGAACAAAACCGCAATCGCGGCAGGAAATGAAAGTTGACATACCGCGGCGATTAAGAAACAATAGCGCCTGCTCTTTCTTCTTTAAGACGTCCGCCAACCCCAATTGCAATCTTTCAGAAATTGGGGAATAATTTTCTCTTTTTATTTCATCACGCAAATCAACCACTTCCGTGGCCGGCAAAGTCAATAAATTGTAGCGCCCAGACAAAGTTAGCAGATCATACTGCCCATTTTTTGCTTTATAAAAAGTCTCAATTCTCGGCGTCGCGGTACCCGTAACTAATTCCGCATCGACTTTTTCGGCGATTTTTTCTGCTAAAGTTACTGCGTCATACCTCGGATTTTGTTCTTGCTTATATGATTCTTCTTGTTCCTCGTCAATAATAATTAGTCCGATATTTTCATTCGGAACCAGGAGCGCACTTCTTGGTCCAACGATTATCTTTTTTTTGCCGCTGGAAAATGATCTGTAACAATAATACTTTTCTGATTTTGAAAGCCCTGAATGCATCAATACTACCTCTTGGCTAAATATTTCTTCAAACCGCTCTATATTTTGTGGTGTAAGTACGATTTCCGGCACAAGTAGAATCACACTTTTGCCCATTTCAATTGTTTTTTTCGCCAGATGCAAATAAATCTCCGTTTTTCCTGAACCGGTAACACCATAGATCAACGCAGGCCTTGCCTGCCGGCAAGCAGGCTTTTTCTTTTTAGTTTGTAAGTTTTCCGCTAATTTCTCAAAGATTATTTTTTGATCAGTAGTCAGTGGATTCAATTTTTTAGAAGCTGACAGTTTGCAGCAAAAAGTCTTTAGCTTTCTCGGATTTCTAATATCCGGCGGCAGAAACAGCGAAATCGCTTCTCCCAAACTGCATAAATAGTATTCTGAAATCCATTTGGCAATTTCAATATAACTTTCTGAAATCCTAAATTTTTCTTGTATTTTTTCAATATTTTTTAATTTTAAATTTTCATTTTGAACTTTGAACCTTGAACTTTGAACTTTTGCAACCACTCCCCTAATTCTTCTCTTTCCAAACGGCATCATAACAATCGAGCCAGTCTTAATATCATCAATTAATTCTTCTGGCACTTTATAATTAAAAACTCCGCTCCCATTGACAGTCTTGGTTTCCGGAATAATATCAACAATCATAATTCAAAATTAGCAACCAAATAACCGACGCCAAACGGTGCCTCGTACGACAAAAGTTCCGGTTGGTAATGCTTCTCATTTAACGCGCCAGCCAAAATTAACAGTGACCTATACCCACATTCTCCGGCTAAGTCAACAAGATCTTCGTCAATGTTTATTATTTCCGACAATCGGTGATTTTTGATTAAATCTACGATATCCCGGTCAAACTTTTTCCCATATTGGCAATAATGCTCATCAAAAATCCGGTGCGACATATCGCCACTGGCAATTAGAGCAATCCGGTCTTTTTCGCCATTAACAACTTCTCCAATAACTCGTCCGAATTCAATATGGTCGGCAGGCGGCAAAGAGGAAAAAGCAATTTCAATTAGTTTAATGCTCCGGCCGGTATTTTTAGTCAAGTAATATAGCGGTACCATCGCACCATGGTCGAGCGAAATTTGTCCGGCTTCGACTTCAATTAATATATCGGCCGCCTGACATTCGGATGCTAAATTTAGTGCCAAACTTTTGTCAGACGGAAATTTCAATTTGACATTTGGCGCCTCAAAGTTGCCAAAATCAGCAGAAAATTCCGGCGGCGCAAAGATCGTCATTGCAAATGACCGAGACTCGGCATGCGGCGAAATAATTATTATTGTATCAATATCGGCCTGATTAAATTTTCGCTCCAGTTGTTCCATCGCTAAAACCGTATCCTTAGCGTCATCAATATTTTCTTTTCCGATTTCCGGAATTATTATTGGCGGATGAGGAGTAATAGCGGCGAAGTTTAAAGACATAGATGTCAAACTTAAAACTCAAAAATCAAAATTCAAAACTACTTGCGAAAAAACATAAAATGTTGTATGATAAAGTCGTGTGATAAGTCGTGAGAAAACTTAGATTAATCATATTCTTATGGGCAAAAAAATTCAACTGCCCGCAGGGTCACCTGACGGAAGACTAATTGTTGCGATTGTCGGTCGGCCGAATGTTGGGAAGTCGACCTTTTTTAATCGTGTTTATGGAAAGAGAAAAGCAATTGAGTCGGATATTGCAAAAACCACCAGAGATAGACTTTATGCACAAATCGAGTGGTGCGGCAAAAAGTTTCTGGCCGTTGATACCGCCGGATTGTTCGAAAAAGATAAAAATGATACTTTTCAAGACGTTACCAGAGAAAGTGTCAATGCTGCAATTTCTGAAGCCGATAAAATAATTTTTCTAGTTGACGTAAATTCCGGTATCGAATCTTACGACCGAGAGATTGCCAAAACTCTCCACAAAAGTGGAAAAATAATTCTTTTAGCAGTTAACAAGGCAGACAATCAGAACCGAGAAATTGTTACACGGGAACTATTGTCTCTCGGTTTCGGACAACCAAATTTTATTTCTTCAATTTCAGGCAGAGGTGTCGCTGATTTTTTGGATATAGTTGTCGCTGATTTTGCATCCGAAGCTTCGCCTCAAGAAAAAAATAATTTTATCAATGTCGCGATTGTTGGACGTCCAAACGTTGGAAAGTCGACCCTGCTTAACTCGTTGACCGGCAAAAACAGAGCGGTTGTTAGTGACACTGCCGGAACAACAAGAGATTCGACTGATGAAATAATAGATTTTGAAAATCAAAAAATTAAAATTACTGACACAGCCGGAATCCGACGACGGGGGAAGATCGATCGGAATATTGAAAAATTCTCGGTGATTCGAGCAACTGGAGCAATAAAGGATTCATCAGTCATAATCTTGTTAATCGATGCGGAAGAAGGCTTAACAAACCAAGACACTCATCTTGCCGGTCTGGCTAAAGATGAGGGGAAATCAATGATAATTGCTGTTAATAAATTTGATATTTGGGATAATCTCGATGAAGAAAAACAATATGAAAAGATGGCAAAAATGCTAGGATCTCTGCAGGAAGGATTTTCATTTTTACCCTATGTGCCGGTGGTATTCATTTCTGCAAAAAATTCAAAAAATACAAAAACTCTTTTGAAAAAAATTATCGAGGTTTATAATGAACGTTTTGTCGAAATCGGAAAAGAAGATCTAATTACTTTTTTGGACTTGGCAAAAACTTCTAATCAGCAATTACCACCAATAATTGATTTCTATCAAGAAAGAGCTAACCCTCCAGTGTTTAAATTACTCTGTAAAAATAAAAAAAGGTTCCATTTCTCTCATATTCGCTATCTCGAAAACCTGCTTCGAGATAAATATCCGTTTGTAGGAACGCCAATTTTTATTGACCTAATCCCGCAAATAAAGAAGTCGGGGCCCTCAAAGAAGTAATATCGGGATAATTTATATGACCAAAAAACTTAAAGCGGTCCAGCGGCGTAACAGTTATCCAAACTCTGCCGACAATATTTGACCTTGGCAAAATTCCCCACTCGCGAGAATCAGATGAATGCTCACGGTTATCGCCAAGGACATAGAACTCGTTATCCTTCAAAGCTGTTTTTATGCTCTGCTCTTTTGTGCCTTCGTCTAATACTTCAGTTTTTATTGAGCTGGATATATAGTCTTCCTTTAAAATGTTGGCAGTTGAGTCAGCTGACTGCGCAATTGAGATTTTATTATCTTTTATTTCAACGACTTCGCCCGGCAGACCAATTACTCTTTTTATGTAAATAATTTCTGGATTTTTTGGATAACGAAATATTACTACGTCGCCTCGAGTTGGTGTTTTAAAATCATATGAAATCTTTTCAGCAATCAAATACTCATTATTGACAAAGTTTGGCAGCATCGAATCGCCGTCTACAACAAATGGTTGAATAACAAAATACCTGATAGCGAAGGCGATCAGCATAACAATGATAAAAGTTTTAACTAGATCCCAAAAGAACGAGAGGAAACTAACAACGCGATTTTCCCCTCCGGGATTAATATGGTCAAGTGATTCATTTTGAGGTTGGTCTGGGTTATTTTCTCTATCCATCAATTTTGCTTTAATTCTGCTTATTTAATTCTATCAATGATTGACAGAAAGAGTCAAGATAATCTAAACTATAATTAATAAGAAGAAAGTGATTGGCTATGAAAATTGTCCTTTTTTCAATTTTTGGTTTTAATGTATACAGTCACGGTGTTTTTTTGGTGCTTGCAGCTGTTGTTGGGGGCTGGATTCTTTTTCGATTGGCAAAAAAAGAAAAATTTGAAACAAAAAATTTTTTTGCCAACTACTTAACTTCGGTTGTAATTGGTCTCGTCGCCTCAAGAGTCCTGTTTTATTTGATCAATTTGAAATACTATCAAACTTTTTGGCAAATTGTTGAGATTTGGCAAGGGGGGTTAATATCCTTTGCCGGATTTATCGCCGGCGCGGCAGCTTTTCTTCTGATTCTTAAAAAACAAAAACAGAGTTTGGAACCTTGGGTTGAGATTGCCGGCGTAGTTTTTCCTCTGGCAATTGCCATCGGCCGGGTCGGTTGTGTGTTGAATGGCGAGTTCGGAATAAGAACCAAATCAATTTTTGCAATTTATGGTTACATGCCGGTGACGCTCCTTGAATTGCTTGCTTGCATCGTCATCTTTGTTATTAATTTTTATCTTTATCTTAATTTCAGGGCCAGGCTTCCAAAATATTTCCTATTTTTCAATTTTGCAATTATTTATTTATTCACCAGAATCTTTATTGATACTTACCGGATTGATGATGCTCTTGCGATTGGAATTAATCTAAGCCAATTAACCTCACTTGTTCTGCTTGTCGTATCAATTCTAACTTTTGGATATCTTTGTCTTAAAGGAAAGATGAGGCTAGAATGAAATTAGATGAAAAATTTATCAAGAAACAAAAAAAAGCGCTCGAAACCGAAAAACAAAAACTAGAGAAAAAAATTGAGGAGCTAAATAAATACCCCGATTATGGTCGCAGTGAAGACGACAACGCCAGAGAAGTCTCCGACTTTGAGAGTAATTTGAGTGTTGAGAACCAATTTAAAGAACTTTTGAAAAAAAATAATGCCGCTTTAAAAGCAATCAAGACCGGAACTTACGGCAAGTGTAAATTGTGCAAAAAAGAAATTGAGATAGGGCGGCTAGAATCTATGCCCTACGCTAATATTTGTGTTGTTTGCCGAAAACAGAAGAAAAAATGAAAATTAAATCGTTGTTTCCAATACTACTATTTGAAATAATTATTGTTGGCGTTCTTCAGATAATACCAGTAAATATCAACACCGAACTCTTGGTGACAAACAGCAACTTTATTTTTGGGCTAATAAAATCAAACGAAATAGCAATTGTCCTTCTGCTCCTATTTTTAGTCTTTTATATCTACTACACAGCTAAATCAAAAAAAATCGTTTTTACTCTGGCAGATATTTCGCTCGTTGCTGGCGTTACTTCAAATTTACTCGATCGTATTTTTCGCGGTGGCGCGACTGACTATATTTCCATCAGCAGTTTTCCAACCTATAACATCGCCGATATATTGATTGTGATTGGAATAATTGTTCTCGGAATTAGTTACATTTCAAAACCAGAAAAATTACAACCATGAATATTTTCTACGATCTTAAACTTTCATCACTTTTGATGCGATCGCATCAAAAGTGATGAATTTGTCGTCTTCTGTGCTCGAACAATACCAGCCCGTTTTTTGTTTATCAACATCTTTCACCTAAATATGTAAGATATTCAATGATCATTGAATATCTTACATATTTTCATGATCAAACAATTTATTAACAAATTCATCAATATTAGTTCGATTGACAACCAAGTATGCCACATAAGGTCTGATCTTTAACTCATCAATTACAAGATCAATTTGATCGGCTTTGACGTATGGACAAACCAGTAAACTTTTTTGCAATTTCCGGAAACCTATCCTTTTCAGAGTTCGGCGAAATTGGTCGCGTTCTCTGGTCATTGTTTCAGGAATATCATAGGAGATGTATCGATTTTTACCGTCCGTCTGGCAATTACTGACTGATTCCATTGTTTTAATCTTGCCTTTTGTTGTCAGCCTAATTGATTTATTGCCGTTTATTACTTGTCGTTCAATGTATCCACTTTTTATTAAATTATTCAAGCAATTCAACAAAGAACTATTGAACTCCCCGTCAAAGCTTTCCATTTTTTTTAAGACATCATTTTGATGTAAAAAAGCACCAATAAGCGCCTCCGGAATAGTACAAATGATATCGAGCATGGCCAATGTTATTGTGCCAACAATTTCTTTTGCTCGCTTTGTTCGCAATGAAGAAGTTATTTTCCTCGTTGTGTTTTTCGCCATAAATACACGTTACTACAAATATGTACGATATTCAATGATCAATGAGAATCATACGTATTTGCGAGAGAGATTGTTTCTGTTTTATGAAAACTATTTTGCGCCGAGAGTTGATAAAAGTGCTTTCGGGTCAATCCAGGCAGAGAGGGCAGATTTGCTGTTCACATAACCTTCGACATCAACCCCAGTTCCTTTATGCAGAGCGAAGTGCAAATGTTTTCTGACATTGCTGTTGGCGCTAGAGCAAGCCGGTGCCAATTCAGCGATTTTTTCACCAATTGAAACAGTACTACCGACTTTTAATGTCGTGGTTGCCAAATTGATATGTCCGAAATAGGCAGTATAAGTTTCATCACCTAAAGTATATTCAATAACAGCCAAACCGCCGTAACCACTAACCCTGCCAACCTGCCTGACCGTTCCAGTTGCAATCGAAGTAACTGCTATTGGGATATTTTGTTCGGCTGGGATAGTTTCTAGGTCATCCCCAGTGTGATAACCGGTATATTCTGACGCCCCAGGACAAACGGTGCTATCAAATTTTTGCGAATTTTGACTGAAATAATAACTACCAAAAGAATTTTTTGATAATCTCGCACTATAATTATCAATCGGATAAATAATTGTCGGTACAGGAGCGGTTTGACTCGTTGCGGATGTTGGTGTTGTTTGAGAATCTGACGATTGATTTGTCGATGGTCCATTATTAACTTTTTGGCGATTTTTATAATATCGCCAAAGATAAAACCCGCCGATGATGATCACCAGAGCTGCTGCCACTATTATGATAATCCAAAAATGCTTTTTCATTTTCTTAAATTATACAACAAAAACCGATCAAGATCGGTTTTTGTTGAGAAAAAATATTTATTTTACTACTTCTTTGATCAGTTTAGAAAAAATTTCAGGTTGGGTTTTGGCCATTTCTGACAAGACTTTTCTATTGAGTTCAATTTTTTGGTCAATAAGCTTCTTAATGAAGTCAGAATAAGTTATGCCGTTTTCACGACAGGCGGCGTTGATGGAGATTATCCATGCAGCGCGAAAGTCACGTTTTTTTCTTCGGCGATCTTTGTAAGCGTTGGTTCCAGCTTTTAATACCGCTTGTTTGGCAAGTTTTACTGAATTTCGGCGACCACTAAGCATGCCTTTTGTTTTGGCAAAAAGTCTTTTATGTCTGGCCTTAGTTGTAACTCCGCGCTTGACTCTTGGCATCTTATCCTTTGGCGATTAATCTTTTTACCCGTTTCTGGTCATTTTTACTGACGCTTTGATAAGTATTTTTTCGGTCGGTTTTATTCGTCAATAAATGATTGCCGGCGGCTGGCAAACGCAAAAGCTTACCGCTTCCGGTAACTTTAAATCTCTTGGTGCTCGCTTTGTGAGTTTTTAATTTTGGCATCTTTTTGCTCTTTTCTGGGAATTAAACTTACCCTTATTTGATTGCCTAATTTCTTCGGTTCGTCTTGTAAATCCATTTCAACTATGTCGGCAAATTTTCTTATCGTTTCTATTGCCCGGTAGAACTGAAGAGAACACGTCTGAAATCCAGTAACAAGTG
>CAYHDN010000031.1:0-10957 GCA_964355425.1 uncultured Candidatus Saccharibacteria bacterium | reverse complement strand
CTGTTATTAATGCGCAGGCGAGGCAGGGCTTTTTCTTTAATTGAACTTTTGGTTGCCGTGACAATTTTTGCCTTGGCAATAGTAATCGCCGTCGGTGCCTTTTCGCTATCTCTTGGCAACCAAAGTTACATTTCCGCCAACACTGAAGTCAATCTAGAAACGGAAAGAATTATCCGCCAAATTTCTGATGATATAATCAATGCTAATGGTATTGGTTCAACTTCAGGTCCGGGAACAAATTACAACAGTATCAAGGGTTTGATATTTGTTAATGGCGATGGCAGCATCATTGGTAGTGGAATAGGAGGCGGAGGCGATGGAATTTGTTTTTATCATGAGCAATTAGATCCAGTCTCTGACGCGGCTTGTGATCGAACTGCAAATTTACTGGCACTTTTTTATAAAAATCCTGATCGCATAAAAATATACCGCTGGAGTACAGTTACAGGGGATATTTGGTCACAGACAATTTCCGGAAGTGTCCTGCCGTTAGCTGGAATTACTACGACAGGCACCGAGAGAGCCAATAGTCAAAAAGTTGAAATTAGCAAATTTGGGCTTACCGGTGCCACTTGCACTTCCGTCCTTTGCAATCAGCAACCGTTTGCCGGCATCGATCTGGGAGTTAGAACCAAAGGTTACGATCAGAAAAGCCCGGCCAAACGGGCAAAATTCTTTCTTAGAACCAGAGTCGAAAGCCGAATACAATAGTAGAATATAGAATATAGAGGAGATTATGAAGAGAGTTTTTTCCGGAATTCAACCGACAGGCAGTTTGCATCTTGGCAACTATCTTGGAGCGATTAAGCAATGGATCGAGCTGCAGAATAAAGTTGACGAGTCGATTTTTTGTGTTGTTGATCTTCATGCAATTACTGTCGATCGTGATCCGATGCTAGCGGAAAATATTTTATCTGTTGCCGCTTGGTATTTGGCCTGTGGAGTCGATTTATCAAAATCCAAAATCTTTATCCAATCAACCCGTCCGGAGCATGCCGAGCTGGCTTGGATTCTTAATTGTTTCGCGACAGTAGGGGAACTCGGTCGGATGACTCAGTATAAAGAAAAGTCAGAAGGCAAGCGAGACAGCGTCTCTGCCGGACTTTTCGATTATCCGGTACTAATGGCAGCCGATATCCTTCTGTATCAAACGACCGATGTACCTGTTGGCGAGGATCAAAAACAACACGTTGAATTGGCAAGAGATTTGGCAATTAGATTTAATAATAAATACCAAGGTGTTTTTACAGTACCAGAGCCAATAATTAGGGAGGATGTTGAACGAGTAAGGGCGCTTGACAATCCGTCAAAAAAGATGGCAAAATCGGCCGGGTCGGAGTATAACTATATTGCGCTTGATGATACCCCTGACGTTATCCGCAAAAAGATCAGTCGGGCGGTAACCGATTCTGGTAGTGAAATAGTTATCCGCGAGGACAAACCGGCGATGACCAATTTACTTAACATTTTCTCCGGTGTTTCCGGACGCGACATCAGAAGCTTGGAAGCCGATTTCAAAGGCAGAGGATACGGTGAATTCAAAAAAGCTCTAGCGGAAGAAATTATCCTCTTTCTCGAGCCGAAACAGAAGAAATATAGGGAAATTATTGCTGATAAAGCAAAACTGCGGACAATATTACGTGATGGCTCGGAAGCTGTCGCACCGATCGCGCAAAAAACTTTGGATGAGGTTAAGAAAAAAATTGGTTTGGGAATCTGATGGATAAAATATTTATTAATACCGACGGGGGATCTCGTGGAAATCCCGGACCGGCGGCGGTTGGAATTGTTTTTTATGACCAAAACGGAAAGGAAATTCATCACTACAAAAATTGCATTGGGAATGCCACAAATAATGAAGCTGAATATCAGGCGATAATTAAAGCTCTGGAAATCCTTTTGCAGTCAAAATGGTTTTCCGAGAATAATATCGCCGAAAAAGAAGTAGTTTGCCGGCTCGACTCACAATTAGTTGTTGAGCAAATCAACGGCAATTACAAAATTAAACAAGATCATATCAAATTGCTAATCGTCCAAGTCCGGCAAATGGTCTCGCAAATGCATTTAAATATCTCCTTTGTTCACATCCCGCGCGAAGAAAATAAATTGGCTGATAAATTGGTCAATCAAGCCTTGGATGAGGCATAGAAATAATTGTATTCTAATTTTTATCAATTAGTTATTTATGCAGACAAAACTCTGTAACCGAATATGGACGATCGTCCATATTCGGTTACAGGAACGGATATAAAAAATCGGAAAATGGCTATCGATATTGAAAAAACTAAAAAAATTGTAGTAACCATCCTGCAAGAAATTAGCAAATTTATCGATGAAGGCGTCGAGCTGATAACTTTCGATGATATCCGCAGAAATATTGATTATATCCCAGGAGATCCCAGGCGACTGTCGAGCAATATCTGGAGTATGGAAAGACGCGGATACATTAAAATTAATCGTATTTTGAACAATAGTATCCAACTTACCAACAAGGGGAAAATAAAACTAATCGAAGAATCTGGCAATTACGCGATTGATGGCAAGTGGCGGATGTTATCGTTTGATATTCCGGAGGATTTTCGTAAAAAACGCAATCAGTTTCGGCGATCAATCAAAAGAATCGGCTATAAACAGGCGCAAAAAAGTTTATGGGTCAGCCCGTTCGTCAAAGCCGATGAAATTGAATTGATTATAAGTGAGCAAGATTTAGGAAAGTTTGTTGCCTATTTGCTGGTCGAAAAGACCGATATGGATAGTTATCTTAAATCTTTATTCAAAACTGAATTGTCGCAGAAGAAATAGTTATTACGGATTCTGAACGATCGTCCATAATCCGTAACAGGTGCTTTATTTCGACTTTAAGATGACTATAAAATATTTAAAGGCCTTGGAATAAAAAAAAGGCCGCGCTGTTGCGCGAGCCGTGTTCACCTCCCCCTTAGAGGTCGTTGATAGTCTTGACCAAGTTGACAGTCAGAATAGGGTTCACAGCTTCTGCTGGTACATGCCGAAGCCGTTTAAAAGTTGGGCGGTGATGCCGATCATGCTGGCGGACCCAAGTTTTGCCGTCGGGCAGTCCTTCTCGATCCGGATATACCTTTTGGTATTCCTCGAGAGCTCTAGCGCTTGAACTTCGTCCTTCTGGCAACACTCTGTCGTGAGGCCTGACACTATATGGTAGTCCGACAATCTGCTCCACGTCGTCTGGTCGACGCGGAATGTCTGGGCTGGACTCAGTAGGCTCCTGACAAACTAGCCTGTGATAGGCCAGTAGCCCACCAAGGTGGTTGATGATGTCCATGCCGGAGCTAAACTCGGGGTCTGGCTTCAGTTCCTGCATCAACCAGACTACACAGCACTGGAACTTCGCGAGCGTTGCCATCCCAACGGTTGGGAAGGTGTGTTCGTTCCGGACAAAGGCTCGATATCCGCAGCCAAGCCAGTCCAGTGGACCTTGGATATGGAAACCGTCGTCACCATCAGGACGAAGGTCTCGCCTGGCTTTCTGTATAACTTCTTGCCAGAGATCCTTGATGGCTTGCTCGATCGCATTCTTCTTGCTGTCGACTACAGCTGCCAGTGCCTTGAAGCCGGAGTCTTTTACTCTGCGGTGATATCGCGCCACCACCTTTTCGGCAAAGGTCTTCAGCAGTTGTTTCGGTGGTTGCCATGGTGTCTTGATGCTTCCAGGTTCTAATGGCTTCATGGTTGGGATGTTGTTGTAGTGATCCATGATCTGCCAATAATCTTGGAGCATTGCGGTGGCATGCTCATCGCCCTCATGAGCCGCTTGGTAGGCAAGAAGCAGCATCGGATCCGGAGGAGCGATACCCTCCTTGATGTATACGTTCGGATTGTGTAACTTAGCCATGAATACAGCTAGGTACGTCGAGGCGCAGGTTGCGCCATTCGGCCGGGGATCAAGCCCTACGCCGTCGAGTAGCGACCCAAGGACCCGAACAGAGCGTTCTGGAATGTGACACCACTCTTTGAAGCTCTTGAGGAGAAACACAGTCGTGAGTTCTGCATTTCTGTTGCCCCCTCTGCAACCAAGAGCAAACAAGCGGATGAATGTCAGGCAAGCCTCCGGGGAAAGCCATTCGTCCACTGTTCTGAGCTTGCCGTCCAGTTTGCTATCCTGCTCAGTCAAACGGTATGCCTCGATTAATGATTCAGTCGAGGCGAAGGCAAGAGACGGGTTGTGGCGCAGTGCCAAGCAGCGTTGTCGATCGTCTTTCCTCGACATGATGATATATTCTCCTTGTTGAGGTGCTGGCACAATTAAAGCAGAAAAATCAAATAAAGTCAACATTGAAAAGTGAGCGTAAAAAATGTAAAATTAAAAACATCAGTCATAAGCAACGAAAGGGTCCCGAAACAAGTTCGGGATGACATAAATGTCATTTAAAAAAGTTAACCCACAACTAAATCTCCCGAAATTAGAAGAAGAAATCCTTAGATTTTGGGACGAGAATAAGATTTTTGCCAAGTCCCTAGAGATCCGCAAAGACTCACCGCGCTATATTTTTTATGATGGGCCGCCATTCGCCACCGGAACGCCTCACTACGGACATATTGTTGGATCAATCATGAAAGATGTTGTTCCTCGTTACTGGACGATGAAGGGCAAGCTGGTGGAACGCAGGTGGGGTTGGGATTGCCACGGTTTGCCGATTGAAAATATTGCCGAAAAAGAACTTGGCATTAAATCAAAAAAAGAGATTGAGGAAATGGGTGTTGATAAATTCAACGAATTCTGTCGTTCTAAAATTTTGGGCTATGTTGGAGAATGGGAAAAAGTTATCCGCCGGCTTGGCCGCTGGGTTGATATGAATAATGCTTACAAAACGATGGATTTAGATTATATGGAATCGGTCTGGTGGGTTTTTAAACAACTCTACGATAAAGGCTTGGTATATGAGGGCTACCGCTCGATGCATATTTGCCCGCGATGTGAAACAACTCTTTCCCAATCCGAAGTCGCCGAGGGATATAAGGATATTAAAGATCTGTCGGTAACAGCAAAATTTGAATTATCTGATGAACCAGGAACATACATTCTCGCTTGGACAACAACGCCTTGGACGCTCTTGGGTAATGTTGCATTAGCAATAAATGAAAAAATCATTTATTGCAAAGTTCAAAGATCAAAGTTCAAAGATCAAAATGATGGAGTTGAAAACCATTACATTCTGGCCAAGGAACGAGTAGCTGATATTTTCAAGGATAATGAATATAAGATCATTGAAGAATATACTAGCAAAGATTTAGTTGGCAAAAGATATCAGCCGCTTTTTGATATCGATAAAAATATACAGAATGCCGAAAATGGTTGGCAGATAGTACTGGCTGATTTTGTTTCCACCGATGAAGGCACTGGCATAGTCCATATTGCGCCAGCTTTTGGAGAAGACGACATGAATTTAGGCAAAAAACTAAATTTGCCATTTGTACAACATGTCGGCATGGATGGAATTATCAAGTCTGGCTATGGAGAATTTTCAGGCTTGTCAGTGAAGCCGGTAGACGATGTTCAATCAACCGATGTTGCTATCATTAAATATCTAGCAAACAAAAACTTATTATTTGATAAAGCCCAATATGAACATTCATATCCGCACTGCTGGCGATGTGAAACGCCGCTAATCAATTATGCTACATCTTCTTGGTTTGTTGCTGTCGAAAAAATTAAAAGCGAGGCGATTAAATTATCGACCGGTATTAACTGGACACCAAAACATATCAAGAAGGGCCGCTTTGGCATGTGGCTAGAATGTGCCAGAGATTGGTCAATTTCCCGTCAGCGTTTTTGGGCGTCAGTGATTCCTATTTGGCGTTGTGATAAATGTGGCGAAATAAAAGTTGTCGGATCGGTAAGGGAGCTTGAAGAATTATCCGGTGAAAAAGTCACAGATTTACATAAACATATAGTCGATAAAATTTCCTTCAAATGTGGAAAACTTGCCTGCCGGCAGGCAAGTGCTGATGGCGAGATGAGACGTATACCCGATGTTTTGGACACTTGGTTCGATTCCGGCTCAATGCCATATGCTCAAATGCATTATCCATTTGAAAATAAGGAAAAATTTGAAGCTAATTTCCCGGCAGAGTTTATAGTTGAAGGTGTCGACCAAACCCGTGCCTGGTTTTACTACTTGCACATTCTTTCGACCGCCGTGATGAATAAACCAGCCTATAAAAATGTTGTAGTTAATGGAATTGTCTTAGCCGAAGATGGCAAAAAAATGTCTAAGAGGTTACAGAATTATCCAGATCCGATGGCTGTTTTTGACAAATATGGCGCTGATGTTTTGCGGCTCTACTTGTTGTCGTCTCCAGTTATGGCCGCCGAAAATTTAAGCCTAAAAGAATCAGAGTTACAGGAACTACAACGCGGATTTTTCCGCATGCTTTGGAACTCTTATTATTTCTTTGTTTTGTATGCTTCGCTTGATAATTGGCAGCCGAAAGCATACGCGGCACAACCAAAAAATTTACTAGACCGTTGGATAATCACCAAAACCGAAAAGCTAAATATTGCTGTCGAGAGAAACATGCAAGCCTATAATTTGCCGGCAGCGACCAGGCAGTTCTTCTCTTTTGTTGATGATCTTTCCAATTGGTATATACGTCGCAGCCGCAAACGTTTTTGGAAGTCAGAGAGTGATGAGGATAAAAATAATGCTTATCAAACATTGCACTTCGTTCTGGTAAAATTGTCCAAACTTTTAGCGCCGTTTGCACCGTTTATTTCAGACGAAATCTATAAAAATATCAGCGGCGAAGAATCAGTCCATCTGGCTGATTTTCCCTCGCCCGACAAGGAGTTACTTGATGAGGTTCTGGTTAAACAGATGGATCAGACAAAAAAACACGTCGAATCAGCGCTGGCCATAAGAGCAAAGGCGGGAATAAAAGTCCGCCAGCCACTGGAATGCTACTACTATGCCGGAGAAAAATTGACTGAAGATTTTGAGGAAATTCTTAAAGATGAAATCAACGTTAAACGGGTCGAACATTCCAAGGAAGAAAAGCTTAATGAAAAGTTGTCGAGCGAGCTTATCCTTGAGGGCTATGCCCGCGAAATTGTTCGCTCGATTCAATCACTTCGCAAAAAGGCTGACTTTCAAATTTCCGACAGAATAATTACCTATTATTCGACTAGCAGCCTTGAACTCGGTAAGACCTTAAAAGATGATAATTTAGCTAACTATATTAAAAAAGAGACATTATCGCTTGAACTTGAAAATAGAAAAGCAGATAATGTAGATTGCTCGGAGGAAATAAAAATTGATAGGGCAGATATTTGGTTTGGGGTGAAAAGGAAACAATAATTTATGTTCTCAAAATTAAGGAATTTGGATTTTACACTTCTCGTCCTGCCGATTCTTTTGTCCATCGCCGGTATTGCTTTAATTTTCAGCTTTGTCTTTGCTGAAAGCGGAAGCAACTTAGCACTCAAACAGCTAATATTTTTCGTTGTGGCAATTGTATTGATGTTTTTTGTCTCAATTTTCGATTACCGAGTATTTAGTTCTGCCAGTTGGTACTTCTATATTGGCACTATCATACTACTTTTGATTGTTGATATTGTCGGAAAAACCAGTGGTGGGGCCACTCGTTGGATTGATTTGAAGTTTTTTCAATTACAGCCGTCAGAATTTTACAAATTTGTGTCAGTGATATTTATGGCGTCCTTTTTCTCCCGCCGTATCGGCCGTGTCCGGATAGCTGACATTTTCTATATGTTTCTAATGCTTCTGCCGCCACTTTTTTTAATATTGATTGAACCTGATCTTGGAACAGCGCTGGTCATTATCTTTTCTTGGTTGATGCTTGTTTTGTTTTCTAAATTGTCGTTGAAACAGTATATTTCAATTTTCTCTCTTTTAATCATTGCAATTACGTTTTTTTCTTTATCAGTTTATAAAATTCAGCCATTTTCGCCACTATTAAAAGATTATCAGCGACAAAGAATCGTCACCTTCTTGGATCCGAGTTCCGATCCGTTTGGCCGGGGATACAATGTTCAGCAAGCGATTATCGCCGTCGGTTCTGGCGGGATTTTTGGCCGCGGGCTTGGTCATGGCTCACAATCCCAGTTGCAGTTTTTGCCTAAACCGGAAACCGATTTTATTTTCTCCGGTTACTCCGAAGCATTTGGTTTGGCTGGAAATGTTTTTTTACTTTTTGCATTTCTGCTCTTGATAATTCGAATTATGGATATTTCCAAAATTTCTAAAGATAATTTTGGTTATTTGGTTGCCGTCGGTATCGGCTCAACATTCATTTTCCAAATCATTGTTAACATTGGCATGAACGTTGGTCTACTGCCAGTTACCGGTATTCCACTGCCGTTCTTGAGTTATGGCGGCTCATCGCTTTTGACTTCTTTTGTAATGATTGGAATATTGCAAAGCATCTATATTCATCGGAAAAAGATTAGTTTTTAATTTCAGAAAAACTAAATTGGTAATACAAGTATTCTCTAGTTCTACAGAACTAGAGAATACTTGTATAATCAGATTTTTTGTCAACTTGAAATATTTGGTCTTATTTGCTATTTAATAATAATGGATGTCCAGAAGGACAGCGCAAACATTGAAAGAGGTGATATCAGCCGCAAAACCGTGCCGTTACTTGTGGAAATAGCCGCACATGGGTTGCTTCGTGGATGAGCGGTATTCGCTCATATCTCTGATTAGAAAAAGAGAACCACAATGTTAACCACTGCAAATGATTTGCGCGTCGGTGCATTGGCCTACTTCGTCCAGACACTGATGAAGCGTCTTGGTAACGACTGCGAGTTGCGAGTCAGAGCGAATTGCGCCGGCCTCAATTGGCGGACATTTCAGCGAGTCGCAAGTGGTGAAGTCAAACTGCCAACAAATGCAACGCTCGCGCGGATCGCTGAAATCTTGGCCAGAAACAAGAAAGAAGAGGCAGAGATCCTTTCCGAAGCCCGCAGAATGCGAGACGAGAATCGTCAGACTGACAAGGAATAAGTCGGTGGCGAACCAAGCGGGGACAGCCGTATTTGTCCCCGCTTTTCTTTCAACTCTTGACTCGGAATAATTTATTTGCTAAGATTAATATAGTATTCCGTCGGGGATTTTTTAAATTAGGAAGGCTAAATGCTCGCAGTTGTAAAACTGGCCGGCAAACAATTTATTGCCGAGGTCGGGAAAAAGATAAAAATTGATGCTAAAATAGAGACGAAAGACAAAAAACTGAAACTTTCGGAAGTTTTGTTAGTCGCCGATGCAAAAAGTTTGAAAGTTGGAAAGCCAACAATTACCGGAGCCTCGGTCGATGCAGAGATTATCAGTTCTGGATTAGACAAAAAAGTCCTTGTTGTTAAGCATCATCCGAAAAAACGTTATCGTCGAACCAAAGGTCATCGTCAAGAAATTACAATAATCGAGATAAAAAAGATCAATGAAAAACAATAAAATTATAAAATATTTTATTGATTCCTATCAGGAATTACGCAAGGTCACTTGGCCGACACGCAAGCAGCTAATTCGTGATTCACTTATCGTTATTGTGTCCGGTATCGCCGTTACCGCTTTTATTGCCGTTGTCGACCTTGGACTGACAAAATTACTTGAATATATTGTTTCATTAAAGAGATGATATGAAAAACTCAAAACTCAAAGTTCAAAACTCAAAAACTAAAGAACAGAAGCCGGAAAAAGAAAAAACTTCTGAAACTACGGAGGAAGTAAAACCGCTTCATTTGAAAACATTTCGACAGTCCGGTGAGAGAAACTGGTATGTCATTCATACCTATTCCGGTTACGAGGAGCAAGTCGCCGACAATTTAAAGCAAAGAATTGAATCTTTCACCATGGAAGATAAAATCTTTGATGTTATCGTTCCGAAAGAAAAACAGATTGAAATTAGAAATGGCAAAAGACGAACCGTTGAAAAACGGATTTTCCCCGGCTACGTTTTGGTTGATATGGTTGTCGATGATGATTCCTGGTATGTGGTTCGCAATACCCCAAATGTTACCGGATTTATCGGTTTTGGTGTTCGACCGACACCGATGTCGATTGAAGAAATTGAAAGAATTAAGAAAAGAATGGGAGTCGAAGAGCCGAAATACAAGATCGAATTCTCCATTGGCGACTTGGTCAGAATTACTGATGGAGCACTGAAAGGATTTGAAGCCAAGGTTGACGACATTGATCACGATAAAGGCAAAATTAAAGTATCAGTTAATATGTTTGGCCGGGAAACTCCGGTGAATCTGGATTTCCTACAGGTTAAAAAAGTGTAAAAAATAAGTGGAATCAAAAACTCCCACAGATATATCATCACAGATTAGCACAGATTTGTTTTATCAGGGTTTATCTGTGAAATAATATTTGTGATAGTCTATGTTCAGCATTATCTTGTGATGAAGGAACAAAATGAAAGAAATTAAAGCAATAGTAAAGTTGCAGTGTCCAGCGGGTAAGGCCAATCCGGCGCCTCCAGTTGGACCGGCGCTGGGACAACATGGTGTCAACATCATGGAATTTTGTAATTCCTTTAATGAACAAACCAAAGAAATGGGTGATACGATTATTCCGGTTGAAATTACGATTTATGAAGATAGAAGCATCTCCTTTATTTTGAAAAATCCGCCGGCGACAATTCTTTTGAAAAAAGCTCTCGGAGTTGAAAAAGGTTCCGGTAGCGCAAAAAAAGAAAAAGTCGGAAAAATTACCCAAGCCCAATTACGAAAAATTGCGGAAACCAAATTACCCGATTTAAACGCTAAAACTATCGAGGCAGCAATGAATACTCTGGCTGGAACTGCAAGAAATATGGGCATAGAAATCGAAAAATGACGCGAAGCGTCATCCTGAGCGAACGAAGTGAATCGAAGGATCTAAAAAATTTCTACAAATACAAAAATCTCCCTATGAAATTGGGGAGATTTTTGTTAGAATAGTTAGTCGAGTAA
>CAYHDN010000030.1:0-11168 GCA_964355425.1 uncultured Candidatus Saccharibacteria bacterium | reverse complement strand
TGGTCTGCGCCGCGAATTCCAATCGGCAATTTAACCAGCCATCTTTTTGCGAATGTTTATATGAATGAGTTTGATCAATTCATTAAACATCATCTACAACTTAAATTTTATATTAGATATACCGATGACTTTGTGATTGTGGATAATGATCAAACCAAATTCAATATGCTTATATTTGAAATCAATAATTTTATCCAAAGTAAGATTAAGCTTGGTCTGCATCCGAAAAAAGTAAATATTTGCCCGCTGAATCGGGGAGTCGATTTTCTCGGCTATGTTGTTTTGCCGCATTATCGAGCTCTGCGAACAAAAACAAAAAAGCGGATGCTGAAAAAAATCAACCAGAAAAATTTGTCATCATATTTGGGACTTTTAAAACATTGCAAATCAAAAAAACTTATTTCTCAGATTGCAATTATTTTAGACAAAATTTGAACGGCTGTGGTATAATCAGATCAATTAGTAATAATGGGAGGGGTTTATCAAACGAACTCTTTTAGTAGTTTTGGACGGCTGGGGACTGTCGCCTTTGAAAGAAGGTAATTCTACCTATCTGGCAAAGACGCCGAATTTGGATTGGGCTTACGGCAATTATCCGAAAACCTTGATTTCTGCTTCCGGAATTGATGTTGGCATTACCCCTGGTGAGTCGGGCAATTCGGAAGTTGGTCACCTAAATTTGGGTTCTGGTCGTGTAGTTTGGGAATCTCTGCCGCGAGTTGATCAAGCGATTGAAAATGGCAACTTTTATAAAAATCAAAACTTGTTGAAGATTATTGAGGAGGTTAAATCAGATGATGGCAGTTTGCATCTTGTCGGCCTTTGTTCCCAAGGCGCAGTTCATTCAAGCATTAAACATTTGTTTGCACTACTGAAATTAGCAGCAGAAAAACAAGTCGAAAAAGTTTATATTCATTTTATTTCAGATGGTCGAGATACTGCTCCCCAAACGGCCAAAGAAAGTGTTGAATTAATAAATAATAAAATTAGGGAACTTGGCGTCGGAAAAATTGCTACGATTATCGGCCGGTTTTACGCCATGGATCGTGATAAACATTTTGAGCGGACGGCTAAGGCATACAATCTCTTAATTGCCGGCCAAGGCGATAGATACGGGTCGCCAGAAGAAGCGATTGAAGCAAACTATAAAGCTGGGGCTGATGACGAAAGGATTGGGCCCTGTCTTATTGACGATCAAGGATTAATCCGGTCTGGTGACGGAATGATATTTTTTAATTTTCGCGCTGATCGTATGCGACAACTTCTATCGTGTTTTGAGAGCGACGAATTTTTTGAATTTCAGCGCCAAAAAGTTGAGAACTTATTGACGATCACCATGACCCGCTATCTTCCGGGCCAAAAATCACCGGCTCTACTTGCGCCAATTAATATGAGTAACGTTATCGCTGATGTTATTGAAGAGGCCAAGCTGAAACAATGTCATATTGCCGAAACGGAAAAATATGCTCATGTCAGCTATTTTTTCAACGGCGGTAACGAAAAACCGCATACAGGCGAAGATCAAGTTCTAGTCGCTTCGCCTAGAGTCGAAAACTATGCGACCGCTCCTGAAATGTCGGCCCCGGAGATTAAAAATAAAGTTATTGAGGCGATTACTGGTGATTATCAGTTCATTCTAGTAAATTTTGCCAACGGCGATATGGTTGGCCATACTGGAAATTTGGAGGCCACAGTTAAAGCAGTCGAGGCAGTTGATAGCGCTCTTGGCGGGATATTAGCTAGCGCTTCGGGCAAGGGAATGACTGCAATAATCACTGCCGACCACGGAAATTGCGAATTAATGATTAATCCGAAAACCAATAAGATAAATAAAGAGCATACTGCAAGTCCGGTTCCGTTAGTAATTTTAGATTTCCAATTAAAACCGTTTACTCCGGGGAGCGGCAGTGACTTTAACCATGAAAGTTTGCTAGAATATTCAAGTAACGAAGCAACAGGAATTCTGGCTGATATTTCGCCGACAATTTTGCGAATTATGGAAATCCCTAAGCCAGTTGAAATGTCGGGAATTAATTTGTCAGAATTAATTTAACGATTATGATCGAATTCCAACATGTAACAAAAAAATATGGCAAGGGTATTATCGCGGTAGATGACGTCAGTTTTAAGATTGCCAAAGGTGAGTTTGTTGCTTTAGTCGGCCCATCTGGGGCCGGTAAATCAACTTTAATAAAAATGCTGATTCGCGAAGAAGAGCCAACCTCGGGACGGATTTTGGTTGCTGATCGCGATATTTTCCAGTTAAGAGAGAAAGAATTACCGTTCTATCGGCGCAAAGTCGGAGTAATTTTTCAAGACTTCAAACTTTTAGCGAAGAAAACGGTTTACGAAAATGTTGCTTTCGCTCTGGAGGTGGCCGGAGTTTTACCAGGCATAATTAAGAAAAGAGTCGGGGAAATGCTGACACTTGTTGGGCTGGAACAGAGAACTAATGCCTTATCTGAGGAGCTATCGGGCGGCGAAAAACAGCGCGTTTCGATTGCCAGAGCTCTAGTCCATGAACCAAAACTTTTAATTGCCGATGAGCCGACAGGCAACCTCGATCCAGTCAACTCTTGGGAGATTATTGAACTTCTATTTAAAATCAATAAAAATGGCACCATCGTTCTTTTGGCTACTCATAACAAAGAAATTGTTGATGCAATCCATAAACGAGTTGTATCAATGAAAGAGGGGAAAATTGTTGATGATCGTGAAAATGGAAAATACATCTTATAATTAACTCAAAAATCAAAATTCAAAAGTCAAAACTATGGAAATTTTATGAAAAGCGATAGCGAATTCACAAACTTTTTAATTACTAGCGGCCGAATAATCAAAATGGCAGTCATTTCTTTTTGGCGCAATCGCTGGTTATCATTAGCGACGACGTTAATTATCATTTTGACCCTCCTAATTATCTCGGTTTTTACCTTCTTGGCTCTGATAGTCAACCGGACTGCTACTTCGATGAGGGAAAAGGTTGATTTGGTCGTTTACCTTAAGGAAAATGACTCCGAAGATCAAATCTCGGCGCTTTCTGATTTAATAGGTTCAAGACCAGAGGTAAAAAAAATAATTTTCATTTCCAAAGAAGAGGCCCTGAATCGCTGGCGGGCAAGATATGCTGGAGATCAGAATTTGCAAAATATTGTTAATGAGAACGATAATCCATTGCCGAGGAGTCTCGAAGTAAAAACTAAAAATCCCGAGGACATTGAAAAAGTTGCTGATTTTCTTCAAAGTGAAGATTATGCTCCATTGATCAATAAACTTTCATATCAACAAAATAAGGATATGATTGATCGGCTTGTGCGGATTACTTCGTTTGTCAAAAAAATTGGGGTCGGTCTATCAATCTTGTTTATGATAATTTCAATTTTGGTCGTTTACAATGCGATAAAATTAACAATAATTGCCCGTTCTGATGAATTGGAGATTATGCGTTTGGTCGGAGCCACAGATGCCTATGTGCGATTGCCTTTCGTTCTTGAAGGCGTAATATTTGGAGTAACTGCGGCGATTATCGGTATGATTGTAATTTTTGTTGCTTATCATTTTTTGACTCCGGTTTTTATCAGATACCTAGTTGATATTGGTTATGATGTTGGGGTGTTTATGCGTTCTTCGCTTTATCAAGTTGTCTCTGTTCAGTTTTTAGTTGCCTTGCTGCTGGGAATTTTCTGCTCTTTTTGGGCAACACGGCAGCACTTGAGAAAATAAGCCACAAGATATAGAATATGGAATGCCATGAAATTGAATTTATTACATAAACTAGTGAATTTTATTGCAACGATCACGTTGATAGTGACAATGTTTTTACCGTCTGCTTCTTTGGCTGTGACTTCAAGCGATCTTTATAAACAACAAAGTTCGATATCTCAGGAAAAGAAACAATTGCAGTCGATAAAATCTCAAAAACAAATCGAAGCCTCGGGCTTGTCTTCAGACATTAAAAATATCTCTTCAACAATAAACCAAGTCGAAGGTGCAATTTCCCAAACTCAAAAAGATATTGCTGATACTCAAGCAAAAATTGAAGACTTAAAAATGCAAATTCAAAATGAAGAAGCTAATTTAGCCAGAGATAAGGAAAAGCAGAATCAATTGATCGCCAGTTGGTATATGGAAGGTGATCCGGGTTTGATGGAGGCGTTACTTGGCTCGAATAGCTTATCAGAAATGGTTGACAGAACCAGATATTACGAAGCAGTTAAAGCTCAAATAACTGAAAGCATTAATAAAATTACGGCCTTAAAGGAACAGCTGGCGAAAACTAAGGGTGAGCAAGAAACAAAAGCAGCCGAATTGACAAGCAAACGGGAACAACAATCGAGGCAGGAATTAGCTTTGGAGGACCAAAAGCAGACAAAAGATCTTCTTTATTCAAATACAACAAAAACAATTTCCGAATTGGATTCAAAAATCAAGGAGGCCGAAAAGAGGGAGCGCCAGGTTTTGAATGAGATCTCATCGATATTAGCGGCTAAGGGTAAAAACTGGGGAGCGGAACGCGGAAAGGGGCAGAAAGTCGCGGCCGGAGATTTGGTTGGCACCATGGGATCAACCGGTTATTCGACCGGCGCCCATCTACATTTTGAGGTTAGAGATACTGGCGGCACTCCGGTAAATCCACGTAATTATCTTGGTTCGCGTTTTATCTGGCCGACTACGTCACGCCGGGTGACACAAGAATTCGGTTGGACGGAATATGCCGCCGCTGGCGCCTACAACGGTGGGATCCACACCGGGCTTGATATCGGCGCTTCAACGCCCGGTGTTTGGGGCGACCCGATTTTTGCTGCCGGACCTGGTGAAATTGTGCTTAAGCAATATTATGGCGGCTATGGATATGCTGTCGTTATTTTACATGATGATAACATGGTGACTTTATACGGTCACCTTGCCAGCGCCTGACATTAATTGATAAATTATAGAAATTCGTGAAAGAAAAAAGAAAATATCTAAATATCTTCGTCAAGATAATCGTGCCAATTGTGGCTCTGATTTTTGTTTTTTATTTTGGTTTTTGGGTCGGACTTAGAGTCGGTGCAAATTCTACCCCACCTGCTTACATTAAAAACGCCAGAGAAAATATGCCCTCTTCGGTTGATTTTTCTCTCTTTTGGCAAACTTGGAACAAAACGAGAGAACTTTATATTGGAAATTCTGATCCAGAGGAAATGGTTTACGGCGCGATCTCCGGCATGGTGTCGGCACTTGGCGATCCATATTCGGCCTTTTTAAAGCCAAGAGATAATGAAAAATTATCACAAGACTTATCCGGCCAATTTGATGGCATTGGCGCCGAGCTAACAATGCAAAATGGTCAAATTGTTGTTGTAGCTCCACTTTCCGGTTCACCGGCGGAAAAAGCCAAAATAAAACCTAAAGATATTATTATCGAAATTGATGGCGCCGACACGGTGGACATGACTCTAAATCAAGCAGTGGATAAAATTCGAGGTGTTGCTGGTACGCAGATTAAGCTAAAAATTGTCCGTCAGGGCTCGGATGGTCCTTTGGAATTTAGCGTTACTCGTGAAAATATTAAAGTCGAAAGCGCTACCTACAATGTTGAGAATTATTCCGGCAAGAAAATCGCAATTCTAAAAGTTAGCCAGTTTGGCGACGACACTGTTTTCTTGGCAGAAAAATTTGCAAATCAGGCGCGTAGTGATAGCGTCTCTGGAATCGTTCTAGACCTTAGAAATAATCCAGGTGGTTATCTTGATAGCTCTGTCCAATTCTCCGGCATATTTTTGGAAAAGGGCAAAGTGGTAACAATCGAGGTTGACAAAAAGGGAGCAAAGAAGGAATATAAAACCGACAATGATCCGATAATAAAAAATCTACCGCTTGTTGTTTTGGTTAATGATGGTAGTGCCTCGGCAGCAGAGATCGTTGCTGGCGCTATGAGGGATTATGGTCGGGCGGAGACTATCGGCGTGAAGACTTTTGGCAAAGGTAGTGTCCAGGCGCTGGAACCGCTTCCTGGCGGTGCGGCATTGAAAATTACCATTGCAAAATGGCTGACGCCTAACGGTACCGAAATTAATAGCAAAGGTATTGTTCCAGGTATCGAAATCAAGTTAAGTGATGACGACCGAAACAAGAATCTTGACCCGCAGATGGATAAGGCAAAGGAGAGGGTATTTTATAAAATTAACCATCCCTAAGGAGTAGATGTGAAAATCGTGCTAATTCAAAAAGTTGAGGGGATTGGAGAAAAGGGGGATAAAAAGGAAGTTAAGCCGGGATTTGCTAGGAATTTTCTTTTGCCGCGTGGCCTAGCAGTCTCTACTGACTCGAAAGAAGCAGCGGAAATATTATCTCTGGCTAAAACCGAAGATGAAAAAAAACAAGATAAGATTAGTAAAATCAATGAGATCCTTGATAAAAATCAGGGATTGTCGATTGTCATTAGTCAAAAAGCCAAAGGCGAGAATTTTTTTGGCAGCATCAAGCAGGCCGATATTCTCGACCAAATTGAAAAAACAATCAGCGTTCGTCCTGCTAAATTGAGTCCAAACAAACCGATAAAAAAAATTAGCAAATCAGAAATGATAGCCAAATTTGATCAGGGTGAGGAACTAAAATTTACCCTTGATGCCAAAGCTGAAAAGTAGCTAAAACATTTTCTTTAGGATAAAATATATAAAGATAAGCCTTCCTTAGTCAGCTATGGCGGACTTCGAAAGGTACGACATAGACTATTTTATTTTAAATGTGTCGTAGAGGGGATTAGTGGCAAACGCAGATAAATCGATTGGCGGTAGTCCTTGGGATGAGCCGCTTGATGAAGTTAAAGAGGAAATTAAAAGTCAGCCGACTGTAATCGGTGATCTTGATTATAATAAAAATCCAAACAGTGCTCCTGTTCCTGCAGCTCCCAAAACATTAAATGTACCAAAAAATGTTGAAGAAAAAGTTGGGGCAAAAATAGATGCGGGCAAGATTGTTCCGCCGGTCAGTCAAGCTCCACAAATTCCTATGGCAACAACCAAAGAACAAACTCCAGCAGCTGGAGATGATTTCTGGCATCAGGTTTATGGTAATAATGTTGAAGAAAATACTGTTGGTGACGCACAATTAGCTTCGACTGCTCCGACTCCAACGCCCAAGGTTTCGGCTACTGCTGATGTTGCCCCGGCTCCCGCGCCCGAACCAATCAAGACAGTAGGGAGTCTGCCAACCCCTGATCATCTATATCAACCGGCTCCGCTACCGCCCAAGGAAATTGTAGCAACCGCCAAGATTCCCGCTGGCAATAATCAAATGCCGAGCGGAGGGCAAATTCCCCCAAAGTCTGCTGGATCAGCCCAGTCACCAATGACAAAAGCCAGGTCGGTTACTTCTGGCGCCAAACTTAAAATGATTATTATTGCTTCAGTTGCTGGTTTTGTTTTGCTTCTGGCCGGTGGAATAGCCCTAACTGAACTAGGAATTGTCTCGGTTGGGCTGGAAAAAGTTTATGGCTATGTCCGTTTAGAGGCACTTTGGAAGGGTTTGCCGGAAAACCCGGAAAATGCTTTCGCCATGAGCGCAGTGCAAATGAAATCAGAAAAGAGTTTTAAAATCGAAGGTAGCGCGACTTTGACTGTTAATAAAGGAATAAAATCCAACATTATCACTCCGCTCGTTTCTGCTGTTGCTTACCCAATAGTTTCGTTTAAAGCCATGCCTGCCGGTAGGCAGGATGAAGAGCTCGGATCAAAATTAGCGGCGGTTTTGGCTGTAATGGAGGAGAGTTTGGTTACTCTCGAGTCGGAATCTGATACCGGCGCTACAAACTCAACCGTTCCTGCCCCGAATAGCGGCGCTGTTGCTGGCGAAAGCTCTGGCACGAGTTCCAGTGGCTCCGCTACGGCTTCAATAGAGGAGTTAACAACCGACATTTCAGCTAAAATTGATGAGAATGTAAGCGGTGCCGAGATTAAAGTAAAATCAAAAAAGAGTCCAAACTCAAAAGTTGATCTTATTTACTCAAACGGTAAATTTTACGTTAAGACCACCAATGATATTGTCTATGATAAAAAAGTCAAAGGTGGCTGGATTTCTTATGATTTGAAAAAATTTGGCACTGATTCACCCTCGCCAAAATTCTGGTCTAGTAATTTTTCCGCTTCCAATTTTTCGATTATCGGAAATCGCGTTGGAAATGAAGATATAAATGGTCTACGTTGTTACCGTTATTCGGGAAAAGTTAATATTGGTAGTGCGCTAGAAAGTTTCGGTCTATCTGAAAGATCGATTCAGAGCATGGACATCGATTTTTGGGTCGGAGTCCGAGACCACCGATTGTATCGGATTGAAGCCAAGGTTATTCCCAATTCTTTGTCAACAATTTCCAGAATTGATTTGAAACTTACTTTTTCCGATTATGGTGGCGAAAATAGTAATTTCAGCCTACCAGCAACCTCGACTCCCGTCTCCGGTGGTTCTGCCACTAGCAATCAGACCACGGAAGACACCACCGGCTCCAGAGACGACCAGAGAAAAGCCGATCTGGCAACTATTGCAAAAGCTCTAGAAGAATATCATAATGCCTATGTCAGCTACCCAGCTGTCAGCAAGGTTGAAAAAATCTCTGCGACTTCCGGAATTCTCTTTACTAGTTTAGTCCCAACCTTCATTTCCGCTTTGCCTATTGACCCGAAGGATCCGACGTATTATTATGGATATGAGTCAGATGGTTCAAGCTTTACCCTGTCTGCCGTACTGGAGGATACGACTGATTCTGAAGGAAAAACCGTTGGCGGCAAGCGTTTGTATTTTTTGAAAAACCAGCAGTAAAATAAAGGAGTTCTATGACTGCCGTTTGGGTAATATTAATAATTGCGGTTGTAATTATACTAATAATTGCCGGCATTTTTAATCGTTTAGTTTCTTTGAAGAATCGCACTAGCGAAGCCTGGAGTGATATTGATGTCCAGCTCAAGCGCCGACACGACTTAATTCCAAACTTGATCGAAACAGTTAAGGGTTATGCCAAACATGAGAAAGGTATTTTTGAGGAAGTGACAAAGGCGAGAACAGAGGCTTTGAGCTCAAAGGGTATAGCAGACAAAGCAAAGGCGGAAAACCAGATTACGCAGGCCTTAAAATCAGTTTTTGCAGTCGCTGAAAATTATCCAAATCTTAAGGCCAATGAAAATTTTGTCGAGCTGCAGCGCGAGATCACTGACACCGAGGATAAAATTCAGGCTTCTCGTCGTTTCTACAATGCCAATGTCAGAGATCTAAACATTGCAATTGAAAGTTTTCCGTCAAATATAATTGCCGGAATGTTCCATTATCAGCAAAAAGAGTTATTCGAGCTTCCTGACGTCAGTGAGAAAGAGCCAGTTGAAGTAAAACTTTAAGTTTAAGAAATATATTTGCTATTAAGAAAGGAGAATTATGGCAGAGGGAAGTTCAGATTCGGGCGATCAGAATCAGCTAGCAATGATCGCGCATCTTTTGGGGATTATTATCGGATTTGTTGGGCCGTTGATCATCTGGCTGACCGCCAAAGATAAACCATTTGCTTACGAGCAATCAAGAGAGGCACTTAATTTTCAGATTACCGTCGCTATCGCTTGGGTTGCAGCCGGAGTCTTGTCTTTTATTGGTATCGGCATTGTTCTTTATCCAATTATCGGGATTGTTAATTTGATCTTTTGCATCATTGCCGGTATGGCTGCACAAAAGGGTGAATCGTATAAATATCCGTTTGCCCTTCGCTTGATTAAATAACGGAGGCTAAATTGACTCTTAAAAGTAAATTAATTGCTCTTCTTTCCTATCTATCAATTCTTTTTATTTTTCCGCTCAATATGTATAGAAAAGATGAGTTTATTCAGTATCATGCGAAACAGGGAGTAATTCTCTTCGTCTTAGCCATCGCCCTGATTTTTACTTTTTGGTTGCCGATTCTCGCCTGGGTTTGCTGGTTAACCTACTTGGTAATTTGGGCGACAGGTGTTATTAATGTCATAACTGGTAAAAAAGAGCCGGTTCCGGTTATTGGCCTTATTGCTGAAAGAATCTCCTTTTAATAAAACTTTCGTTTACAAAAGTAACTAAAAAGGCTAAAATTGACTTAGTCTTTTTAGTTTAATGTTATGAGTGTTTATGATCAAATTGGCAGCAATAAGTGGAAAACGATATTTTATATCGGCCTGTTTTTGATTTTTATTATCGGACTTGGTTGGCTTTTTGCTTACATATATAATGCGCCGATAATTTTAATCCTTGCCGTTGTTATTGCCGTCGGTCAGGCGATGATTAGTTACTTTTGGGGAGACAGGGTCGCATTATCTTTATCGCATGCAGTCGCAATTAAAAAATCTGATAATCCGGAATTGTATCGAATTGTTGAAAATTTGGCAATCACCGCTGGAATTCCCTCGCCGAAAATATATATCATCCCTGACCAATCGCCAAACGCTTTTGCCACCGGTCGAGACCCAAAACATGCTTCAATTGCTGTTACTGCCGGACTAATAGATGTTCTTGACAGGCAGGAGCTAGAAGGAGTGATTTCCCACGAACTTTCGCATATCGGCAATCGCGATTCGCTGCTTATGGTGGTGATTGTTGTTCTTGTCGGCGTCGTTGCTATTGTTTCCGACCTATTTTTTCGGATTGGTTTTTGGGGCGGCTTTGGCGATAATGATAACCGGGGGAGCAATGGTCTGATGTTAATTATCGGACTGATTATTGCGATTTTAGCGCCAATTTCCGCCACTTTAATTCAACTGGCGATTTCCCGCAAGCGGGAGTTTATGGCTGATGCTAATGGTGCACTATTAACTCGTTATCCCGAGGGATTAGCTAACGCGCTACGAAAAATTTCTGCCGATCGTCATCCTTTACGTCATGCCAGTAATGCTACTTCGCTTTTATACATTACCGATCCAACAAAAAAGCGTTCCTGGCTAGCCGGACTTTTCGATACTCACCCACCAGTCGAGGAGCGGATCAAAGCTCTGGAAGCAATGGCAAAATAGCAATCTAAAATGCCTCAAGTAATTGTTAAAAAATTTGAATCTTATTTCAGAACAATTCCGAAAATCTTGGAAGAGTCTGAATTGGCAGCGAAAATTGGAGACCAGCAACAAATATTAATTAAACCAAATTTAACGACTTTCCTCCCAGATCGGAAGAGCACACGTCTGAACTCC
>CAYHDN010000029.1:0-11263 GCA_964355425.1 uncultured Candidatus Saccharibacteria bacterium | reverse complement strand
CCTACACGACGCTCTTCCGATCTACACTCTGATCACAGAATGAATTGGGATCTATCTCCCAAGCGTTTGCATAACCGTTGATTACAAAATGATTCGATTCGGATATCTGTTTCGCTCTCCATGTTTCAACTATACTACCATTTGCCAGATTATCATTTTGAATCGTGCCGGCAAAATTTTTTGATACGAAATCAGGGTTTTTGTCCCCCCCAAGTTCAGTCACTAGCCCCTGGTTGATGAAATCAGTCAACTGTGAACTGTTTGCTTGATCGGCTTCATTATCTTGAATGATTTGATAGTCTGGAACTTTTGTTAGCAACTCATTTTTTGGCTTAGGTTCGAAGGGCAGAACATAGACACGCCAATCTTTGTTAAATGATTCGGAAAAAACCAGGGGGAAGTTGGATTTTGCGCCATGAATCACTAAACGGTACTTAGTGATATTTATTTTTTTAAATTCGATTGTAGGCAAAGTTTCAGCAGCGGTCAAATTGTCAAGATTATTTTGAGTGTTTTGCCAAGTTAAGGCGAAACTATTACTAATATCCGCTGATTGAGCTTTATCCTTGAGTTCAGTAAGATCGCCGTCTAATTTTGTCACTTTTTTCGGGACATAAAAATGGGGTAGAAATTTATCTCGGCTGAAACTGTATAAATCAACAAAATCATCATGCAAAAGTAATATTTTATCCTTAATATCTTCAAAGTTTCTTTTTTCCAGCAGTGAGTTATCAATAAAAATATATCCTATGTTGTGATTAGGCAGATTCGAATACATTTTATCGTAGCTGACGCTTGAATTTTGAAAGAGAAAATTATAAATTACCGGACCGAAAAATCCCCAGTTGGTATTCAAATACACCAACTTCGAATTTGGGTAATAAATTTTTGCATCTAACCTTCTCTTATCAAGTAGCTCCTTGGTTTTAAAATACGGTTCGGGGATGATGAAACCATTTTTACTTCTGTCAGTGAATTTACTAACATTATTGAAATTTCTGAAATACTCTCCATTTAAGTACGGATAACCGACCAGGAAAAGTACCAAAAAAAGCGCCAGTGTCAGCGGTAATCTAAACTTTTTAAGATCATTTAAAGCAAGAAAAAGCAATAGCGAGTAAATAATTGATAACAAAAACACTCCGCCGGCAGTCGTCCGAAGAAAGGCTAAAACTCCTACCTTGCTAACCGCAAACTGATAAAGATATCCCAATGGAGGATTTGAACCGGCAGAGAAAAATATGAAGATCAAAAGCAAAAGAAAAATAATCAAACGATATTTCTTTTCTTCGAGATCTAAATTTTTGAACTGCCACAAACTTAGAACGATCAGAAAAATGAAAAAATAAGACAGAATTGTGATTAATTTATTTCTGTTGTAGTGTTGTGCCTCCGCCGTGTTCAAGAATATCTGGTCTTGATGTAATTTTAGAACTTTATCAAGCGTGTCTCTGCCCCAGTTCATCATTTCTCCTTCATCAGAGTAACCTTCTTGAGTATGGACACCATAAACAGCAGCAGAGTAGTTTTTGACAAAATAGGCTATCGGCAAGAACAAATAAGCTGAAATTAGCAGTATCAAAGCCATTTGCCAAAACATTTTTTTAAGATCAAAAACTGAAATCAGTTTAAAAGAAACCGCCGATAAGATTGAAACGACAAAAACAATCGATAAGTAAAAAAGATATTTTGGATTTGGAAGTTCTGTTGAGGAAAAAAGTATTGCTGCTGTAAAAAGGACAATATCAGAATTTGAGAACCGCCGTAATTTAATTACTTTAAAAGTCAAATAGAAAAACCAGGGGATCGTGGCGTAGATGAAATTATAATGCCAAGCATTAAGCAATGCCGGAGACAACAAATAAAAGGCAACGGCGGCAGCATGAAGGCCTGGATGGGCATTTTTGGAAAACAACCTGGTCAAAAACCAGACTCCGAAACCGGCAATCAGATTTAAGACAAATAGCAAAACAAATGAAATGCCATAGATATTTAATCCAAGATAACTCAAAAAACTATACAAGCCATAGACCGCGTAGTAGGAGGTTGAGTAGAACGCTCCATTCGGTTCATTGACGATCCACTGATAAAGATATTTGCTGGCGATGATTTTCGAATCAAGAAAAATCATTACGTCACCGCCAATGTCCAGGCGTCCAAGTGTTTGGTAAGCCGGTAAAATCGACAAAATCACGATTGCCAAAAGCGGTAACAATTTGACGAGTAAAATTTTTATTGAAGGTTTATTTCTCATCGTCTAATAACTTTTTAAATGAATCATACTCGGTCGCGACTATTTTCTCCCAGCGGTAATCGGCTAGAAGTTTTTCGCCTGCTTGATTTTTATATTCTTTAACTTTGAAAATTCTAAGTGTTTCTTTAGCGATCGATTTATAATCGGCAAATTTAAATCTTTTGATCTCATTTTTTTTATAAATTTCCCGATATGGCGGCAGATCGTAAGCCAGTGCCGGTTTGCCACAGCAAACTGCCTCCAAAAGCGCCACGCCAAAGCTTTCGTCATGGCTAAAAAACCAAAAGACTTTTGCGCTTTTAATTAGGTTATATTTTAGGGTTCCGGCGATGTAGCCAAAGAACACAATGTTTTTCTCCAGCCCCATCTTTTTTATCCGCAATTTGAAAGCATCCTCTGTTGGTTTATCACCTTGACCTAAAATCCCAAGTTTAAATCCCGGCATTTTTTTCCGAACAATTTTTAATACCTCTAAAAGATCGAAAATACCCTTCTTTTCGTTAATCCGACCCATGAAAAGCGCATCAATTTTATACTTTTTATTCGCCTTGGCTTTGATGATCAAGTCGGCCTCAACGGCATTTCCAGTAATAATTACTTTCTCTGGATTGTAACCTCTCCTGATTAAATATTCTTTCAAATATGGAGTTACGGCAAAAATTCGGTCAGCTCGTCGAAGTAGTTTGATGCTGATTTGAAAAAATAACCAAGCAAGGAATCTAACTATTTTGTTTCCGCTACCGCGGAAGGGAACCGTGTTATCAAAAACCGAGACCCAGATCATTTTTCTATTTCGCTTTTTTAAGAGATAAGGAATGAGAACTAAGTCCAAGACTGAAGACGGTGAGTAAACTAAATCGAATTTTTGCTTTAGAATATTATCCAACTTTTTATAGGCAACTAAATTTCTTTTCAGCACAAATGTAATATAACCAAATTTGCTAATTTTTTTAATTGAAATATCGCCAAGTTGTTTTTCAAGTTTTTGGTTAAATTTATAAACATCTTCGCCCTTAAGTGAGATTTTTCTCAAGAAATTTCCGGCGTTAACCCACAAATCAAAACCCTTCTTTTCCAAGAGTTTGAACTTGATTAACCAGATAATCTGAATACCATTTGAATCAAGATTTACAATATTTATTAGGGCTTTTCGTTTTTTAGATTTATTGTTCATCATGATTTCTTTTTACGGAGTTGATACAGCGCAAAGATTTGGCCGCCAAAAAGTAATCTCTTTGTTAAGAAATTGTGTTTAAAGAAAAAGTTATAGGGAGTCGAAATCGCAATTTTTCTGAAACCAGTGCGGCGGAGAAAAAAATCCAGAGTATAAGGGCTGAAAAGATTGACATGAGTTTGATCAATTTCACCGGTAAAAAGATTCCTTTTGATAAACCGAAGAAAATTGTTGGCATTCGGTGTAGTAATCAGTAGATAACCCTTTGAATCCAGCGACGAGACGATAAGCGATTTTAAGTTTGCCAGATTATCAATGTGTTCAATAACATCAAACATAGTGATAAGCTGGAATTTTTTCCGGAATGGTAGTTTTTGGGCAATATTTAAATCAAGAACAGAAAAGTGGTTCTTGCACTGGGGAAATTTCTTTTTGCATGTCTCAATTGCATATTTCGAGTTATCAACTCCAAAACAATCGTTTTTAGAAATAAAACCCGAGACAAAATTGCCGGTGGCACAACCAATATCGCAAATTGAAAGGTTAACTAGTTCTACACCTTCTCGATGTAAAAAATTGGCATATTTTTTAAATATGCCCTCCTTTTTCGTTGTCGCCTTATTAAAATAATTCTGGTTGAATTTATTCACTTGTAATTTTTTTGAACAATTTAATCATTAATCCTGCCGAGATATCCCAGGAAAATCTTTCGGCAAATTTACGATTCTTCTTGACTAAAGCAGTTTTTTCTTTATCTGTCAAACCAATTAGTTTCTCCATTTTTCTCCTAATATTAGAAATGCTGTAAGGATTTACCAGCCAATCTTTATTCGGCATCAGTTCTATGAGCGAGCTATTGTTAGAAGTTATTACCGGGCAATTTGCTGTCATGGCTTCAACAACCGGAAAACCAAATCCTTCATAAAAAGACGGATAAATAAAAAGTTCAGCGTTTTGATACAGATTCGAGAGCTGATCTTCGCTGGCATAGCCAAAAATTTTTACTCGGCGGTCTAAATTCAGATTTCTTATTTCCGCCAAAAGCTCGGTTTTTTGTTGTTCAGGAATCAAGCCAGCGATCACGTAATTATAACCCTTAAGTTTCTGACTCTTAGATAGCGCCCGCAAAACACTTAAAGTATTTTTGCGTTTAGGATTGGTCGAAACCGAAAGGATATATTTCTCTTTTATCAGCCGTTTATTAATTTTATTTTGCAAAAATTCCTCATTAATTCCCAAATGAACTACTTCGATCTTTTCCGCCTTGGTCCGATAATATTTAATTATGTCATTTTTTGTATTAAACGAGTCAGCAATGACAATATCAGCAACTTGGAGTGACCTTTTAATGCCGTATTTCGTAAATAGATAATAGAAAAAGGAGTAATCGTTAGGTTCTTTTTTTAGGGCCAAAAATGCCAGATCATGAATTGTAACGACATATTTTACTCCTTTGCGGCGGAAAAATGGCATCATAAAACTGGTGCCATGAAAAATCTCTGGTTTATGCTGCTTAATTAGCTTGTTGACGAAAAATAAGTCAAAAAGAGCTGCAAAAAAGCCATTAATTTTGCCCGACACGATAAAGGTTTTGCCAACAGTTTTCTTCCTAGAAGTCTGGAAAAAAATATAGCTGTTTTTCTTGTCAATTTCTTGCAGTTTGCTATAAAGATTCTTAATATAATACGGGATACCCGTACCGGGTTGAGGTAAAACTCGAGAATTGACGGCAATTTTCATATTTTTTTAATTTTAAGATAATATCTTGTTGCGATGGAAGTTTTTTCTAGTCCGCGGTAAATTTTTTCATACATTTCATCCGAGGTTTGATATTTTTTCCGAAGAGCATGTTTGTAAAAGTAAAGCTTCAAAAGATCAATATCCCACCAAATATTGCCAATTCTTTGCACTTCTTCAAGCTCAAACCCGCTGCCTTCAAAAATTTCTTTTAGAGTCCTGAGCCGATAATGACGATGGCCAAAAAACCAAGCCGGATCTAAAAAGTTAAACGGATGAGAAGACATAGTGCTAACAATAATACGCCCGCCAGGTTTTAAGATTTTATAAAAAAATTTCAACGCTTTCCCTTCGCCGCCCTTAGGCAAATGCTCAATAACATCGAGAAAAATCACCGTGTCGAATTCACTTCGATGTTTTTTGATAAAGGCGGAATTAGCCGACATCAGTTGGCACTCTTCGAAATTAAACTCTCGGAAATTTCGCCTGGCAACAGATAGGGCGTCTTTGTTCTCGTCAATGCCAGTCAATTTTGTTTTAATTTTTTTCTCAACCAAACCCTTTTCCAATGGACCGGTCCAACAGCCAGCATCTAGAACCTTCTTATTCTTAAAATCCTCTTTAAAATGTTCAATAACAAAATGATGTTGATAATTTGCAACAATTTTCTCGTCGGTGATTGGCTTATATTCCATACTGCCGTTATATTTCAGCGCCCGGCTGATAAATCCCAGTTTCATTATTTTTTCCTTGAGTTAAATTTATGGTAAATATTAGCATATTTTGAAGCAGTATTTTCTGGTGATCTTTCTTTTGCCACTTCTTCGATGTTGCCCTCAATCCGTAAGATTGTCTTTGGATTATTAACTGCAAATTCAAAAGCCTGATCCCATTTAGAATTTGGGGTCAAAATTCCAGTTTTCCCGGCAATGATTTCTTCACGCAAATTACCAACATCAGAAGCTATCGGACAGCGGCGATAACTATACGACCAATAAAGCGGCCCAGATGCGGCGATGGAAATTTTAGCCGGCAAAATAATCGCATAAGCATTGCTGTAAAGCTCATCTTGCTGTTTCTGATCAATAAAACCAACGTATTTAACTTTGTCGCCTAGACCTTTTTCTTTGATTGACTGCAAAATTTCGTCACGCGATTTCTCCTGTCCTTTGATTGCACCGCCGGCCATAATAAATTTATATTTGCTTTTAGGCCTTTTCTTCAAGAATTTGCTAAAACCGTCAAGAACATAGCCCAGGCCTTTGCGCCGAACCAAGTAGCCAAAATAGAAGAAATAATCGCCGTCTTTGCGAGCTAGTCGATGGCTAGAGGGAACGGCAGTCGGGATCGGTTCAATTTTATCCGGATGGCCGTGATAATCGAATATTAATGATTTCTTCATCATTTTGGTGTGGGTGATCGATTTGTTAGCGAATTTAGTAATCAGAAAATAAATGACCGAGAAGACTATCTTGAACAAAAACGGCCTGGCCAAAATTGGCTTAACATTAAATAGAGCGATAAAATCCTTGTCGATTTCTTTTTTTAGCACAACGCTGTGAATTGTAACAACAACTTTATAACCTGAAAACCGAAGCCAAAGAACTAAAAATGGAAATATCGCTGCCGTCGGCAACCCACCGTACATATTAAATTCGTGCTGGAGATGAACAATATCCGGCTTATCTTTTCTCAATTCTTTTAGGATTTGCCAACCAAATTTGATGCCTTTACTCCAAACATTCTTAACCTTGCCACAATTTTTAATTTTGAGGTTCTCTGGATTATCATCAGCATAGACAGTAAGATCAATACCGCTCTGGCGGCTAAGTTTTTCAGTTAAAATTTGTGAATAATGGCCCGAAGGCATCATTGTCGAGACGAAGACGACTTTCATTTTTCTCCACACTTAAAATCAAAGTCTTCATGATTAAAATTTTTGGCGACGCGAAAGCTAATGAAATATGTCGGCCAGATTGGTTTGTTGTAGATTGTATCGTATATCAAATGAACTAAATTTGAAATACCAAGGGAAAAAAATAACCAGCGCAAATCAAAAAAAATAACTCCCAAAACAATTAGGGCAAGGGCGTATTCAAAACCGTGCAATAATATATATGTCTTGCCAAAATCATTAAAATAATCGCTGGCCAAAAATTCCTTCAGATTAAACCGCTGAAATTTTTTATAAATAAAGTAATCAACAAAGTGGTCGAGATCAATTAAAGAACCAGTAATGATTGCCGCCAAAATTGCTAACCAATTGCCAAAAATTATCGCCAAAACTATTCCGACAATTAGCGACAGAGTTAAATGGACTGCTTCGTCAGCTAACGTTCTCATTGGACCTTTCTGCTTTTTTCTCTTTGGCTGAAAAATCGGCCAGGTGACCGAAGAGCTTTCCGCCGGCGCGAAAGAGGAATTTTATGTCGTCCAAACTACGAATGCCGGCAATTCTACGGACGATATATTTCGGCATCATAAAGGATTTATAGAGCTCCTGCGTCAACTCTTTGATTTTTTCTTCCGTCAGCTCCGACTTCATGATCACCGTCCGCTGATCGTATTTGTCCCAATCTTCGGTATTTAACCAGCCATTTTCTCGGCACTGACGGAACAATGGCGTGCCGGGATAAGGGATTACAATTGTCGCCTGCAAAGTATCGACATAACCCTTGTCAAACAACATTTTTGATAGTGCAACTGTCCGCTTGGCATCTTCCAAGGATTCCCAGGGATAACCCATCATCGTGGTGATGTGAGGCTCAAGCCCGCCCTGTTTCGCCATTCGTACGCCTTTTTCAATCTCGGCGACTTTGAGATTTTTATTAATGCGGTCGAGAGTTTTTTGGTTGGCCGATTCCAAACCATAAAGGATAAAGCGAAAGCCGGCCCTGCCCATTAAATTATATTCTTCTTGATTTAAGGACTTTAAGCGCATATTGCAATCGAGTTTGATTTTTTTGTTGTACCCGCGTTTAATCATTCCCTCGCAGAATTCCTTCAGCCACGGGCCAATTGGGAATGATCCCGAGTCATCCATAATTTCCCGGACGTGATATTTCTCAATTAACATACCGATTTCGTCAAGCACGCGCTTCACTGAATGTTTGCGGTAATCTTTGCCCGGATAGAGCGTCGTCCAAGAACAAAATGTGCACTGTCCCCACCAGCAGTCGCGGGCGGCGAAAGTGTAAGTACCGGGAGTCCTTTTGTAATTGCCGTTCTTGAATGCATAAAGTTTCCATTTTGTTAGATCGCGGTCTATAACCGGCAATTCATCCAAATCATGATTGAGCAAGAAGTGCCCGGTATTTCTAATTTCTTCCTTTTGGATTTTGGATTTTGGATTTTGGATTTTTTTTCTGTACCATATTCCCGGCTCAAGTTGGACTTTATGATTATAAGAATCGGCAATATTTAGTGCAAGAAAATCGTAATCACCGCCGGTAGCAATGACATCGACTTTGGAATTTTGCATTGACTCTTCCTGCATAGCCGTGACATGGTCGCCGACCAAAACGATTTTAACTCCGGGAATTTCTTCTTTTACCACATCAATCACTTTCCAATGGCGTTTGACCACCGGAGTTTTGGTTTCGAAGATAATTAAGTTTGGTTTAAATTTTTTAATTCGTTCCAACCACTCCTCTTGTGAAAGCTCTTCGGCGATGCCGTCGTCCCACATAACGTCGTAGCCTTGTGATTGCAAAAGCGTTGCGGCATAGGATGGCACCATCGGATAAATATAGGTTGGATTTTTGAACCACTGGAACTGGCGGTTCTGCCCCAAACACGGCGTCCCCAACTCACTCGGCATCGGCGGATAAGAAATTGCAATTTTGAACTTCTTATTTTTCTCCCGCTGTTCCTTGGTCGGTTCTTTAATGTGCAATATTTCAGCCATTTTTTCTCTTCTATATTGACTTAGTTGATTAAATATGATATAAAAAATTTATCCTACGAAATGTAGGTGGACGTTCACAAGATAACAGAAAAAAACCACCAGGGCAATAAGGAGGTGACTTCCCGTGACGGAATATCACTTCGGGATTTCGATTGTCTCGCTTTTGCCCCACTCGATGGACTGGGAACTGTGGCACGGCTCGCCAAGCAATGCGGCCTATCGGGCGATAGAGAACGGAGCTGAGTTCCTACAAACAGCACCGCTACGAGGAGTCAACCCGGCCGATTGGTACTGTCAGAGTGAGTGGTCGTGGTACAAGGAGGACGCCTGGAATGCGGTTGATGGCTTCTGGCAAGCGCTTTTTCGCCGCGACGGCGATAACATGGAGCCATCAACGCTGACGGATTGGGGACTCTTCCCAGACCCTTACGAAGCCGGGCGGGTCTTCGAGCGGCTGGCCGGTCGCCACGTCTCCCACGAGTTCGGCGAAGATTGGAACGACCGATTGGTCGAAATCAAACCGGAACACTGGCTCTCACCCTACGACCTGGCCTACAAGGCCTGGTCGGAGGGCTACGGGCTGGTGATTGACACCCGGCACCTGTTGCGCCAGCCGCGCAACTACGACGAGTGGTTCGACGGCCCGCATCCGTTCGGCCGGACGATTGCAGAGCGGATCGCCGCCATCGACTACTTCGCCCCCTGGGTCCAGCTGGTGCACCTGAAGGGCGTTGACGGCCTGCACGAACAAGTCGTCCGCCGACTGTTGCAGTCGCCGCGACTCCAGCCACGGATCGACGTTGTAGCCGAATTCATCCCTAGCATGCATTGGACGGAGGATCAAACTTTCACCTATGCCAAGCAGTTTCTGGCCCGAGCCAAGTGGCTCTTCGGCCAAGCTGCCTAAACACATGACCCCGCTTCGTCGGGGTCTTTTTCAACCAATTTCCCACACCTCGTAGGTGTGGGATTTCTAGGTGTGGGATTTCTTTTTGTATAATTTCGCTAGGGGCTATCTTTCTAGTTTTCTAACAATCAATCCTTGAACGAAACATATGCCGTACCAAACGTGAGTTAAAAAGATCATCGGAATTGTAATTAATCCGACTAAAATGTTTTTCCAACGGAAAGAAATTATTACTGCGTCGATAATTAAACCGAAAAAATAAATCGTTAATGGTAGCGAAATCCAAAATCCAAAATCCCAATGCCAAATAAAGCTCAAAGCCAAAATGACTAAATAAATATCAAATAAAGTCGGTACAAAGTATCCAAATTTCAATGATGTCTTCGGATAGATTTTGGTAAAGTAGCCGCGATGGAGAGCGTAATTTCCGATTTGTTTAAAATGCTTAAATAAGTCACTCCGACGGTGGTGATAGACAATTCCCCTTGGATTATATAGGAGTTTATAACCGGCATTGAGAAAATCCAAGCAAAGTTTCGTATCCTCACCCGGCCAGTAGGCACAGTTAAATCCTCCAGCCTCGGAAAAAGCTTCTTTCCAGACCAAAAAGTTCACCGTCGGCCAGTCATCAATCTCCTTTTTCTCTCCGATCGGCAAATAGCGATTGCGGGCAAACCCGCCGCCAAGATAGGATTCAAAGATCGCGCCGGAAACTTGTTGCAGAATTCCGTCTGACGATGGGGTAATGGCTGGCCCGCCAACGCCGGCGACACTCCCGTTGCGAAAAAGTGGAACCATTTTTTTTAGCCAATCTTTCTCCGGATAAGCATCATCGTCCAGGAATGCTAAAATTTTACCACTGGCATATTTGAGTGCTAAATCACGCTTCTCGGCCGGACCAACCTTGCCTGATAGAATAATTTTTGTTTTTGGCCAGGAGTGAACTTTGTCTTTTTCGTCCGGGAAAATTAATATTTCAAAGGATGGATAATCGAGCGCTAAAAGATAATCCATAGATTCATGGATGTAATCATTGATCCGTTTAACCGGAATGATAATAGAAACTTTAGGAAACATAATTTTCAATTTATAATTTAAAATTTAAATTGAATTTAAAATTCTGAAATGTTTTAACATTGGAATATTTGGAAATTTATTTTAAATTGAAAATTTTAAATTTTTTGTTGTGCTGCGATATTAGCACAAATTATCATTTTCGCCAACCACCACTGCAAAGTTTTCAAGACCTTGGAAACACTTGGGCTAGTTTCTAAGCCGGTGTCA
>CAYHDN010000028.1:1379-11571 GCA_964355425.1 uncultured Candidatus Saccharibacteria bacterium | reverse complement strand
AATTATCCCAAGGTGAATTGGAGTTAATCGGGCGCGGGGGGTATAAGACTTTGAAAGAAGCGGCGCAGTATATAATCCAGCTTCGAAAAACGCCAGAATATAATCCAGAGCTTTTGGTTTTCAAAAAATCTGATAGAGAAAAAACACTGTCTGGCCTAAAAGCTGTCAGCTGTCAGCTGTCAGCTGACAGCGGTTGGGATGAAGAGTCATTACAGAAAATTTTAGAATCTGTTGTGGCGGAAAATAATTTAGCTAACGGAGACGTTTTCTGGCCGGTGCGGGTGGCGCTTTCCGGTGCCGAAAAGTCCCCGAGCCCAATTGAGCTGCTTTTGGCACTTAGCAGGGGAGAATCATTGGAACGGATCAGAGAGGCAATTCAGAAATTAGGTTAGGGTTAGGATGCCAGTTTAGAAGCTGGAAGTTTGAAGTGGAAATTAGAAAAATTATCAGTGGAAAGCAAACCAATAAAATCATTTAGAGACCTTATCGTATACCAAAAATCTTATGATGCAATGATAAAAGTTGCAGATGAGATTCTGGGTTGTTTACCGGAGAAAGAAAAATTTGATCTTAAAGATCAGTTGTCCCGATCAACAAAATCTATACCAAGATTAATTGCCGAGGGCTATGCAAAACGGCATCAGAAACTAGGTTTCAAAAAGTACTTAGATGATGCAATGGCCGAATGTAATGAGACGATAGTTGGTATAGAACAGGCAAGGGATCTATATTTTCGTCAGAGAGCAAACAAGATCGCTAGCTGTGATCATTTAGTCAAGGAATATGATGTCATTGGTCGACAGCTTTATCGATTAGCAGAAAAATGGACTAACTTCCACTAACTTCTACCTCTAATCTCCAATTTCTAGACTGGTTTCTTAACCATTAGACTAATTTCTATGCAAGTTTCTAAAAAGATCAAAATTATTGAGGTTATCTCGGATTCTACAATCGGTGGCGGGTCGAGGCATGTTTTGGGACTGTTGCAAAATATCAACAAAGACCGATTTGATGTTCTTCTGGTTGCACCGCGCGGTTGGCTGACGACTCGGGCAACAAAGATTAAAGATGTAAAAGTAAAGATTGTAGAATTTAAATCAAAATTTGATTTTCGGTCACTGATTAAGTTAAAGAAAAACATCGCCGAGTTTCGCTCTGGAGACAACCCTTTTGGCCCAATAGTTATTCACGCCCACGGCCCAAGAGCCGGTTATTTTTGCCGGCTGGCAATGCGCAGCGGTGAAAAGTTTGTTTATACCGAGCATCTTTGGAACTCGGATTTTCAGCTTAAGAATCGCCTAAATGGCTTTGTTCAAGTCGGGGGTTTGAAATCAGTTTGCCGTAAGGCCGACTTAGTCATCGCCGTATCAAATTCAGTTAAAAAATTTCTGATCGCTAAAATTGTTGAAAATAGTGACAAAGTGAAGGTAATTCCAAACGCGATTGAGATTTCCGATGATGAGCCAAGAATTATCCGCCGGCCAGGACGCGACAATTCAGGGGAGTTGATTGTCGGGACGATTGGCGCCCTAAACCGGACTAAGGGGCAGATCTATTTAATTAGGGCATTTTCTCGAGTAGTAAAAAGTCTGCCAAAGGCCAAATTGGAAGTTATCGGCGACGGTCCGGATCGAGAGAAGCTAAAAAAAGAAATTGACCGGTTCGATCTGGAATCAAAAATCCAACTTTTGGGTAGTCAAAAAGAAGTGAAAAAAATAATCAGAGATTGGGATTTATTCGTCTTGCCGTCGTTGTCAGAAACATTTGGTTTGGTGATACTAGAAGCTTTTGAGACCGGAATTCCAGTATTGGCGACTTCGGTTGGCGGCGTGCCGGAGATTGTCAAAAATGGCGAGACCGGGGTTTTGGTTCCGTCGGCTGATCCGGAGCGGATGGCGAAGGCGATCTGCGCGCTTTTGGCAGAAAAGGGAGAACGAGCGAAATTGGCTCGCGCTGCTTACCAAATTTTGAAAGAGCGGTTTGATTGGAGTAAAATAATAATTGAGCTGGAAAAAGAATATCAAAAATTAGCTCAATAACCCTTAACGAAAGTACAAATTTTGCGAAAGTACAAAAAAGGAAATAATATTGCGCGTAAATTTGTAGTTTTGTAATTTTGTTTTATTTGTAATTTCGCGAGGGGATATGTCATTTTGGCAGAAGGAAACAGAGCGTAAGGTTTGGGGACTAATACCCGAAGTTTTAAAAGTTCGGATTATTTCGGTTGTCCGAGCCGACAAAGTTTTAGTCCTTTCCCCGCACCCTGATGATGACGTTATGGGTTGTGGCGGTCTCTTAAAAATGCTCTCAGATTCTGGTGCCAAAATAAAAACTATTTACTTTTCCGACGGGTCACGCGGCAATCGAGGATTAAAATTTTCCCAATCATTAATTATTGAGCGAGAAGAAGAAGCCAGATCTGCCGGCAAAGTTCTCGGAGTTGGTGAAGAAAAATTTCTCCGATTACCGCACACAAAACTGGTCGCTAACCTGGAACTGGCGGCGCAAATTCGCCGGGAAATCGAATTTGACCGGCCCGATCTATTACTTTCTCCGTCATTGGAAGACCTGCATCCTGATCATCATGCGGTCTCCGAAGCATTGGCAATCAGTATTAAAAACTACGAAAACTCTCTGAACATCTGGCTTTATGAAATTTGGGGCACCGGCCGTTTTAATCGGCTAGTTGTAATTGATGATCAGATTGAAGCGAAAATTGAAGCTTTGAAATGTCATAAAACACAGATTAAAATCAAAAGTTATGATCAAGCAGTTGTGGCTTTGAATAATTATCGTGCACTGTCGGTTGATATCGGCAAATACGCCGAAGCCTACTACGCTATCGGGCCAAGAAATTATAAAAAATTGTTCGAATTTTACTCGCGTCATCACGAGTCGAAAATTTGACTCGGTCAAATTTTCGACAATCCAATTGGTCAAATTAGACTAATTGGTCTTATTGGGCAAATTATGAGTCTACGACAAAAAATTAGGTCGGCTTTCCGGGTGATGAATTTCATTGTCGCCGAGCGGGCTTGGCGAGCGCTGTCCGCTGAAGCGGATTTTCGAGTCGAAAAAGATTTGCCAAGAAAAAATATTTTAATCATCGCTCCTCATCCGGATGATGAAATTTTCGGTTGTGCCGGCGCGCTGTCAACAATTGACAAGGAGCAAAAAGTTCGTATCGCCTATATTTATTCCGGCGATGAAAAATCATCATCCAATAAAGCGTCAAATCGTGAACAAGAATCGAGGGAAGCAGTCCGGCTTTTGACCAACCCGGAGCAGATTTTTTTCCGACTGCCGGATAATAACGTTATTAGCGGAAAAGCCATTACTGAACTAGCGGCAATTATCGCTGAACTCGGCGAAGGAATTATATTTTTGCCTTCATTTTCTGATCCGAACATTGATCATCGCGAAAGTGTCCGAGCGACGATTGAGGCCTTAAAAATCGCCCAAATTAAAAATCTTGACTTGAAAAAAATCTCAATATGGCTCTATGAAATCTGGAACCCGCTGCCGTATTTTAATCGCTTAATAGAGCTTGATTGGAATGAGAAGAAAAAAGCGATGGAGAAATTTGAGAGTCAAAAATCCAAGCGCAACTATCTAAAAGCAATTAAATCGCTAAATGAATACCGCGGCGAAATTTACGGCCTAAAAAATCCGGCCGAAGCCTTTTTCGCCTTGCCGGCGGATTTACTGATTAAAATATTTGAGGAGAAAAAATGAGTGACGAAGAAAAGGAGAAAATTGGGTCTGCTGAAACTTTTCCGGTTTTTGAAAGATTAAGTCAGATCGGACGGGAAATTGGCGACCAGAGGGCACGGTCCGGATTTATCGAATCGGTGTTGTCTGCTGGCCTTGATTCTACTGAATCGGTTAGTTTTTTGAGCGGTTACATACAGAGCGTCGAAGCTGAAGCAATAGCTGACACCGAGCTTGCAGTTGACGCTAAGCTAAAACTCTCTCTTCAAATAAGAGAGCGGGTTTTGCCTCGCGTTGCCGCGATTGTTTTGTTTCTCGATGTTTATTTTGAGGCCGTCGACTCTGGGGCAAGACAATTAGCAGAAGACATTAAAACTGAAATTTATGTTTTACTCGATGACTTTAATTATGAAATAGTCCAAATTCTCGAAGATCCTGGACTGGTTGTGGGGAGAAGCTATTTCGAACAAATCAAAATAAAGGCGTTAGATATTGAGCTACCGGGTCAAGAAGACGAACCGAAAGAAGGCGAATAGTTCCTAAGTCAATGTTCTAATTGCCAACATGGCGCCGGCGGAGATGAGGCCGACGGTGAAGTTATCGTCGATACCGAAAAGTGAAAAGGCGTCAGTTGCTGTCGCGGCAAAAGCTCCCAAAATCATCAAATAAAGGGGAAAATTAACAAATTGCAAAAATACTATTCCGAAGAGTAGACAAAAAGCGAAGTAGGCGAGGGAACCTTCGACTGATTTGTTCCAAAAGAAAATCCGACTGTACATAATTCCAAAAAGCTTTCCGGCCAAATCACCGAAAATCAAAAATATTGTCGCTAGCGAGGCGATATCAAGCAGGAAGAGCAGGTAAATCAAAAAAACCGCGCTCATAAAGTAGGTCATCGAGGAGAAATTGCGTTTGTCTTTTGGCTTCAAAAATCCTTTAAGCAATGCTAGGTTGAGCTTATTAGAAAGTAGTCTGGAAATATCGATAATTATAAATATCAGTGCAATGCTACCGATAACATCCAAAAATATTTTTTTTGACACAAAATAAGCCAGTACGATCAAAAGCAATGCCAATGGACGGGCAAAAGTCCGCCAGTTAAACAAATGGGCGGCTTTTTCTTTTGCCACTCTGCCGGCGAAAACTTTCTGCTGAAAGATGACTAAAATATTGACGCCGACTTTGAAAATCAAGAGTGCCAGTAAAAAATAAAGTTCAGGTGTGGGTTTGACATTGACAATCAGAAAAACAATAAGCGGTGGCAGGGAGAGAATGCCAAGCGCCCGCTCATCGCGCATGATAAACAATATCGATAGTACGAAAAAGGCTAAAATGATCAGTACCGGTATAAGTCCTTGCCAATTGACTGCACCCAACTGCCCGAGCCTGACGGCAAAAAAGAACATCAGCCCAACTGAAGTTGCCATTCCTTGTCCGCCGCGAAAGCCGAGATAAAAAGGGAAAATGTGGCCGACGATGGCGGCCAGGCCAGAGAAATAGACAATGATTGCTGGGACGCCAAGGGTGTGGGCGATCCAGATAGCCAGCAGGCCTTTTGTTAGATCAAAAATTGCCGTCGCAATTGCCGGCCCAAGGCCTAAAAGATGTTTTACATTAGTAGCACCGGCGTTTTTCGTCCCGTGCTGTCGGATATCAATGCCCTTCAAGATTTTGCCGAGAAAAAAAGCTGGACTCACCGAGCCTAAAACATAGCCGATAACAATTGCCAACACAGACATCATTTAGAAATATTATAGCATTTTGAACAAAAAACCTTGTTCAGAGTTGCTTCTTAGCCTCGAATTTGATAAAATTTCAGAATAATCCCGGGTAGTATAATGGCAGTACGCCAGGTTCTGGCCCTGGTAATCTTGGTTCGACCCCAGGCCCGGGAACCATCCGATTTTACTCATGACAGGCCATGCCGCTATCGTCTAGTGGTTAGGATACCTGGTTCTCATCCAGGAGATCGCGGGTTCGACTCCCGCTAGCGGCACCAAAAAGATCGTGATTCATAAAGTCGCGGTTTTTTTGTTGCATAAATTAACTAAAAGTGATATAAAATACTTATCTCGCGCAGGGAGGGCTCATTGTGAAATCGAAGCTTATAGTTACAGCATTCGGGATAGTTCTGCTGGCGAGTCTGGTGGTGAATGTCCATCAGTACCGGGAATCTATGGCAGGGAAAACCGAGCAAGAGGAAGCCCTGTTGAAGTCGATTGGCGGGCGGCAGAAACTGGCGGCGAAGTGTCTGGCGCTCGAGAAGCAGGCGAAGGAGCTGGAAGCTGAAGTTCACCGGCTGAAGTCTGTGACGCCACTGCTCTACGTCTTCACCGACGGGAGCTATTGGTCGATCATCTCTGATCGGCCGTTTCCCAAGCATAAAAAGCTTCATCGGACGCTAGAGCTGGGGTTTTGGGAGGGTCATGGCGAAGTCATCTTTCATCCCGTTGGTAGTCGCAGGAGCAAAGGTGGTATGTCGGTTGATATCTACTTCGCCGGATGCGGCAACGAGCAGAGCACAATCTGTCTCTACAAGATCAGGACTTTGACTGTCCGGCGTCATCCTGATGACTACGACCTGACTGTAAACCGCGATAAGTGTCTGACGCAGTGGGCGCAAGATGAGGCGAGAATCGCGGTTGGGGTTGAGGATGGTGAGGGATTGACCGCCGAAGAGATCCTGCGTCGTATCCGTGTCCACTTCGAGAGGATCTGGGACGAAAACAGATTATGGGTTTCGGCTCGCGGCTCTATCTGGGCCGACCAGTCTGTAGGGCGTGCATTCATCAACTAGATGGAAGTATACTGATCCGGGGCGCATGCTCCGGTTTTTTCTTTTTATTGGATTTCGGTTATAATATGGTTAATGAAATTTGATTTGAAAAAGTTTTTTGATAAACATCACAAAATAATATTGATTGTGTCGATTATTCTAGTCGTCCTCATTGTGGCGATAAGCGTAATTTTTGCCAGTAAACGCAAGGTGGTGGCGCCGGTTAAGGAGGCGCCGAAAGCCGAGGAACCGGCAGCGATCCCGACCGCCCCGCCGGAGGAAGCAAAAAAGGAGATCGCCAAAAATCCGCCCAAGAAAGGCGTTGGCGGATCAACAAGCACAAAACAAAATCCCGACGGCTCAACAACAGTTTCTACGGCCACCGGACCGCAAGACTCGGCTGATGCCAGCGCCGCCGCCGCCGCCGGGCCATCAGGCTCAATTGCCGGAATTGATTACATCGACCAAACTGGCTTGCATCCGGATCTTGGCGATCAGCTAAAAAATTATATGTCCGCTAATCTGTTAGTCAAAGGTGAAGTTACAAGTATGTATTCAATAATTCTGAAAAATGCCGGCGCCAGCGGCTGGGCCGGTCTTTACTCCGCCTCCTACACTCAACAGCCGAACGGCGACATTACTTCCGCTTGGGGTTATATCACACTAAACTCTTATTACTATGAGGGTAATCCTTATTTTCTTGATTATATGAAGCTGATTCTCTCGCATGAGTATGGTCATCATTATACTCTGTACTACAAATGGGTAGTTTGGGATCTTGGCGCCGGCAGTCGTTTCCCTGATGCTTACTATAATGTTCGCCCATTGACTAAATCCGGCACGACTTACGATTACTCTTTGGGCTGGGCCAATAGCGATGCAGAAATCATCGCTGAGGATTATTCTTACCTTTACTCCGGTTATGGCTATCATGCGATGTCCGGAACTTACGGTTATCCGTCAGCCGGCACCAGAACTTGGCTAATTAATGAGCCGAATGGCCCGGGCGCGCCGCCGGCCGGCGACAATCCACCGTTGGTTTCACTTACGGCGCCAGCGGCCGGGGCGACAATCTCCGGTTCGGTCGAATTTTCCGCCAGCGCTTCGGACGACAATGGAGTATCAAAAGTTGAATTTTACCTTGATAGTACTTTAGTCGCCGAAGATACCGGTTTGCCATACAGCACGACTCTTAATACTCTAAGTTACGGCAACGGCGTTCATACCTTGAAGGCCAGAGCGGTAGACTCTGCCAGCCAAACCGCCGAATCAACGGTTTCCGTCACCATCAGCAATGTCGGAGCCGACGCCGAAAATCCGCTTGTGGTTATCAACGATCCAGCGGACAATCCGCACGCTTGGGCATCGGGCGATTTGTACATCAGGTCAACAGCAACAGATAATGTCGCAGTCCAAAAAATTGAGCTTTACATTAATGACTATTTAGTCGCAACGGAGAATGATGGCTCGATGGAGCGCATCTGGCCATGGGATAACGTCGGCCCCGGCGCTTACACCCTCAAAGCCAAGGCCTACGATACCTCCGGCAACACGGCCGAAACTAGCATCGTGATAAACAAGAGCTAAATTTCAAAAATGCAGCTGCAAATTTGTCGCAGTTTTTTTGTTGACATTTAATAATTAATATGATATAAAAGTTGAGACAACGATGGACATCAAGCCTGGAGGCTGCCATGAATGTAACGCTGAGCGGTTTCATCGTCGTAACTCTGATGCTGGCGGTAGTGGTCATCTGCACCGTTGGCTGCTGATTAGTTGTTCAGCAGCCTTTTTTAATAGCACATCAAAAAATTCAAAGACTAAAAGCTTTTAGCTAGTAGCTAACGGCTATTTTAATTCCCGCCTTTGTAGAGAACGTAATTAAAGAGGTCTAAAATTGTGCCGGATTGGCGGTCGATGTTGGCGGTCATCTCCCGCGTTGTGCCGCGATAAAATCCGATTGAGCGTACGGTCGTAATCGGGCCGGCAACTTGAGTGTTGCCATTATCTTGAGAATAGCCGAAAATAATACCGTCATTGTTGCTAACTTTACTGACCGGGTGAAGAGTCATTTCGACGATGGTTTTAGAAGTAATGTTCATTCGACCTTTAAGATTATCAATAACATCGACTCTCGGCGTGCCGGGGTTAGTAGAGGAGGGGTCGGAGCCATTAGTAATACGACAACGGGTGTCGTTAAATACTGCCGTGTAAGTATCTTGGCCACTGACCGGATCCGGACTGGAGACGCGCAACTTGATTTCCAATGCGTGAGGACGATTCGAACTATTGCAATCCTGAAGCCAGCGCCAATAGAGTGCTAAATTTCCTTGGTCGGTTGGGATGGTAAAGGTTTTACTTTCGTCTTTGATGATTTTGTAAGATGGATTGTTCGGGTCTAGATTTCGCAGATCATTAGCATCCACCGCGCCGAAATATTTTTGACCATAATAAAGTTGCAAAGCATAAACTTGGCTCATATCTTTGCCGGAGTAGGCTAACACCTCGCCAAATAGATTTGTCGGATCAACTCTAGAGCTAATCATCCCCCTTTTCTCATAGTCGAGAAAATTACGGTATGCTAGCGCTGGTATTCGTCTCTCGGGATCAGTTGGGATTACCGCCATGTTGGCCGGCACTTCGGCGTTTTTATTGAAACGGTAACGCAAAAGCCCTTCCTCGACTCCTGATTCGGCGGTATAAAGGGCAACTAGACCATTGCTATAGGTTTTCGAAGTATTAAGCTGTCTGATCGCCATGGCATTAACACCGACAATAGCGGCGGCGAAAACAGCCGATAGCATAATGGCAATAAGCAGCGCCGAACCCTTCTTTTTTTTCAAGCCTTTTTTCAAATTCCCTCCGTTATTATTTTACCACTTCCATCAGTAATATTTCGCCTGATGGGGAAGATCTGAAAGTGATATTAATTTTTTCAGTTTCAGACAGTGGCAGAATCAGTAATTTCGGGTCTTGACCGCTGGCAACGGCCATAGATTTAATTTTTTCGACGATCACGTTATGAGAAATTCTGGGGATTTTACGGCCAGGTTGCGAGATGCCGCCGGAGATATAGACAATCTCTGAAATTTCCTTGCCCGACCGAATCTCAACTTTCTCCGCTTTTTGATTTTTTATTTCTTTGATCATCGCTTTTATTAAGCGTGAAAGCGGGGAATCATCGCCCAAAGCCAGACTACTGCTTTTAGTAACAACCCGGACTGCAACCTCGTAAGGATCTTTGCGTTTCGGTTTAGGAGCAACCGGCTGAATGGGAGACTCTGGTTCAATGTCAAATTGAGGATGGCCTTTTAACTTCTGATACTCCTCATCTGGGATTTCCTCTGAACTGCCGCGCTGCCTTATTTTACCGGAGGGATGCCACTTGATAACATCAGTCGGCGGCATAAAAAATTTCCGATTGTCTCCTCTGGGGCTTTGAATAATTTTTGAGCCGAATTTACACACTTCAAAAACACCAAAGTTTGAGACAATCAATTTGCGGTCGTGTGCTAAACCTTCGGTCATTGCCTCGGTCATCCCGGCAATAAACCTAAAAGCGTCTTCCCTGGTGAATTTGATTCCCTTTGCTCTCATTGTTCGGGCGAAATGTATAGCAAAATCATCTTTGTCCATGTCTACATTTTATCACAGTCACTGTGAAAAAGATGTTAATAAATTGGGGAAATGATTTGCGATGTATTG
>CAYHDN010000028.1:0-1369 GCA_964355425.1 uncultured Candidatus Saccharibacteria bacterium | reverse complement strand
TGGTAATATAAAATTTAAGATACCTCTTCTGTAAATGACCCGTAAATTGCTAAATTGTTATATTGTTAAATTGTTGGCAAATCATTAAAAGGAAGAAACCACTCAGATATTTACACAGAAAAAGCACAGAAAAAACAATTCTGTGTCCTGTCTGTGTCGTAGGTCTATGTAGTTTCTACAATATTATGTCCCTGTACCGTAAATATCGTCCGCAAAAATTTGGCGCTGTTATCGGCGAAGATCATGTTCGCGATACCTTGTTGTCAGCGATTAAGGAAGGCAAAGTCGGCCACGCCTATCTTTTTGCCGGGCCGCGAGGGATTGGCAAGACCACTATCGCCAGATTATTAGCTAAAGCAGTAAATTGCCAAAAGCGCGACGAATTAAATAAGTCAAAAAGTGGGGAGTCATGCGATAAATGTGATTTTTGTCTTAATTTTCTGGCCGGAAAAGATTTGGATATTATTGAAATCGATGCCGCTTCAAACCGCGGCATTGACGAAATCCGTGAACTAAGGGAGAAAGTAAAATTCGCCCCAACATCAAGTAAATACAAAGTTTTCATCATTGATGAAGTCCACATGCTAACTTTGCCGGCCTTTAACGCACTGCTTAAGACCTTAGAGGAGCCGCCGAAGCACGCGATTTTTATTTTGGCCACAACCGAAGCCCACAAAGTGCCGGCAACGATTCTCTCCCGAGTTCAGCGTTTCGATTTTCACCGGATATCAAAAAGTGACATCATAAAGAATTTGAAGATGATAGCGGGAAGTGAGGGATTGTCAGTCGACGATGAAGCGCTGGAAGTTATTGCTGTCGCCGCTGAAGGATCTCATCGTGATTCGATTTCGCTGTTAGAACAAGTCGCTTCGCTCTCGGAAAAAATCTCTCTTACCGATGTTCGCAGTATTTTAGGTTTGGCTAAGGCTGAAGAGATCTTAGGTGTTATCGAAGCGATCGCCAAAAAGGATTCAAAAGTGGCGATCGGTATTGCCGGTGGTCTTGTTGACGAAGGGGTTGACAGCAGCCAGATAGTCAAAGAGATTACCGAGGCCTTGCGTCAACTACTCTTGGTTAAGATTTCCGACGGAGCGGTAGATTTCGAAGTTACCAAGGAGAGGATGGAAAGACTTGTTGTCATCAGTGAAAAATTCGAGGCTGGGGAGGTTAATAAAATATTAGAGATATTTATTGGAGCCAGTCAACTGGCCAAAGAGACCTCCATTCGTTCTTTGCCGCTGGAAATGGCGATTGTTGAAGCCTGCACTTTGGCGCAAGAGACAAGAGACAAGAAACAAATTCCAAACAAATATCGAATATCAAATATCAAAAATCGCTTGTCCGCCGACAGTCAAGGCGTCAAAGAAGA
>CAYHDN010000027.1:0-11595 GCA_964355425.1 uncultured Candidatus Saccharibacteria bacterium | reverse complement strand
CCTCCTGATTGTTTAGGAGATTCCACTTCCTTTTCCACTTAGCTAGAATTTAGGGACCTTAGATGACGGTCTGGGCTGTTTCCCTTTCGACCATGGAGCTTAGCCCCCACAGTCTGACTCCCTGCTAAAAAACATGGGAATTCGGAGTTTATTTGGGACCGACAACCGAGGTTGCCGAAACCCATCCAGTGCTCTACCTCCCATGCCATACAGCAGAGGCTATACCTAAATATATTTCGAGGAGAACCAGATATTTCCGAGTTCGATTAGCATTTCACCACTATCCACAGCTCATCCAAACACTTTGTAACGTGAACTGGTTCGGGCCTCCAGCCGGTTTTACCCGGCCTTCACCCTGGCCATGGATAGATCACTCGGTTTCGGGTCTAGTGCATACGACTAATCGCCCTATTTGGGCTCGCTTTCACTGCGCCTCCGGGTACTACCCTTAAGCTTGCCGCATACAGCTAACTCGTTGGCTCATTCTACAAAAGGCACGCCGTCACCCAGCTCTTTCTTGCGAAAGGGCTGGGCTCCGACTTCTTGTAAGTATATGGTTTCAGGTTCTATTTCACTCCCCTTGCGGGGTACTTTTAACCTTTCCCTCACGGTACTAGTTCACTATCGGTGAGAAGTGGTGTTTAGCCTTGGAGTATGATCACCCCAGATTCCCACAAGGTTTCACGTGTCTCGTGGTACTCGGGAACACCAACTCAAAGTTACTAAGATTTCGGATACGCGACTGTCACGCACTATGGTCGTCCTTTCCAGGATCATTCTCCTATCTTTTCACTTCGATTATATGGGTCCCACAACCCCGCTGTGTCTCGCGTTGCTCGCCATCAGCAAGTTAAAAGTTCATCAAGTTCGTAAAGTTCGTAAAGTACAAGGAGTTTTACTATAATAGTGATTCCATGCACTTGATAGACTTTATAAACTTTTGACTTTAGACTTGCCGTGTCGAACAAAGTGAGACACGGCAGTTTGGGCTTTTCCCTGTTCGCTCGCCACTACTAAGGGAATCTCTTACGATTTATTTTCCTCTGCTTACTAAGATGTTTCAGTTCAGCAGGTACCCTTCCATCCGCCTCACGGCGGAGGATGACCGGTCTTAAACCGGACAGATTTCTCAATTCGGACACCCCCGGATCAAAGCTTGTTTGGCAGCTCCCCGAGGCTTATCGCAGGCTACTACGTCCTTCTTCGGCCACTTCTCCCAAGGCATCCACCATATACCCTTACATCCGCCTCGGCTCGACCGAGTCGAGGCGGGTTGAATTTAACTTTTTCCAGCGCTCTTTTGCAAGCAAAATAGTGCTGGAATTTGACTAGCAACTACTGACCTATATCTTTCGATAAAGCAATAATTGTTTGCTTCCACGAAATATGCCTTTAATGTATTTCGTTTCGGCGATTTTTTACGGAAGAATTTAATATCTATCTTCTTCATTTGCTCGGCGCAGATAAAGAAGATTTGTGAAATTATATTATATTTAGTTGTTAAAGTCCGTGATAAGGATTTTAACTTATAAGCCCCTATCTTATAGTTACCATCCTTTTGAAACAAAATTCCGCCAAGAGGCGGATAAAACCGACAAACGAAAAATTGTCAGTGAATTATCCTGCCTCCCCCTCTCTAACTTTTCGAGAGTTAACCATAAATTGTTCCTTTGTTGAGTGTGAATTGATCGTATCAAAACAATTTTCTGATGTCAAGCCAAAATTCATTTTGACGCGACCCTGAGCATGCCTACAGTGAGCCTATTAAATCCGCCGAATGGGTCAACACTTTTCAGTCTCAAAAAGTATATTCGCAAATTAATCTTTACCGATCTTGACTTTTAAGTATTTTTTGCTATAATTTAGCCACTTCCTCGAGATTATGCCTGCCGACAGGCGACGAATAAAGAAAGGATGATACCCCATGTTTAGTACCGAAGGCTTACTGGAGAAGCGCATGGCAGTACTTCACTCCGATGACTATGAGCTCGGGGTTGTGGTTCTCACCGTTCAGATTGAAGGTGAGTGCCCAGCATACTACCTCGTAAGCTTCAAGGGCAAAAAGGGCTGGTCAGCTAGTAGCATCAAGAATCTGGTCAAGCTAGTAAGGAGGTCAAGAGGGGCTGGGCAGGATGCGGCCCGTTGGCTGCTCGAACAACCAAACCTCGCTTCGAAATGATCACTGACTTCAACTTCCGCCCAAAACGTATCTCCGCGGGTCGCGAGACCCGCTTTTTTTAATCCTTTTGTTGGAAACACCTTCAAGCGCAAATCAAAATCATTATCTAAATAAAATACAGATTATCCCCTCATTACAACACAAGTAGGTTTTTTATCTTAATTCTATTCTCAACTCTATTCCAACCGATATAACCTGATATAACCCAACGAAACCCAGCAATCGTTTGTTTTCGTTCAATGCTTGTTGAATAGTATACAAAATTGAAACGATCGTTTAGTTTTTGTATACTATTACATGATGAGAAAATATTTATATAAAGGCAAAAAGGCGCTAACGAAAGTTTTGCAAATTCTTGGAGAAATTGCTGAACTCGTTGACGAAGGGCTGTATTTTATTAGTTACGAAAAACTGAAACGCGAAACAACCTATTTAAGCGGGGATCCGCGACGATATCGAAATAATCTGCAGAGTCTTGAGAGAAGCGGATATATCAAGATCGATCGTAAATCAAATTCTGTTGAATTGACCACAAAAGGCAGAATCAAGTTACTGGAAAATTCGGATGATAAGCGCATAGATGGAAAATGGAGGCTGTTATCTTGGGATATACCGGAAAATCTGAAAGAAAAACGGAATCAATTTCGCCGATCGATTAAGAGGATTGGATATAAACAGGTTCAAAAAAGCCTCTGGACATGCCCATTTATTGTCGCTGATCAAATAGAGTTAATAATTAATGAGTTACAAATAACCAAATATGTCGCATATATCATCACGAATAAAACCAATATCAATGACCACTTGAAAAGGTTGTTTATTGATGAATTGAATTATTAAATGTATACAAAAAATAAACGATCGTTTTGTTTCTGTATACATCTTGAGTATATATTTTGATGGTGTCGAAACAATGTTATTCAAATTTTAATGTTATTCAATTATTTTCTGTAACGCTTTTAGTATAAATCGCCAGGGTTTATTCTTGTACTCGACGGAGTAAGCGATACCGATGCGTGAGGCAGTTTTAATATCTTCTTTTAATACCTCAAACCCGTCGTTCTCGAGCCAAAGTTCACTACTATATATTGTATCTAAATTGTCTAATTTTCGATCGATTTTCAAATATCTTGTAGTGTTGCCGGGGCCATAAGTCTTGAAGTTCTCACCAGTATCGGTCAGCGGAATTATCCCACGGATTAGCACCGCTTCCGGCTCGCCTTCGGATTTCGTCACAATATTCAATAAATTCCAAAGTCCCATACAAAGATAAATATAAGTAACTCCGGCCTTTCCCCACATCGGTTCATTGCGCTTAGTACGTCCATGACGAGCATGGCAAGCTTTATCTTCCGCCCCACAATAAGCTTCAGTTTCGACAATTCTGACCTTGATAATTTGACCGCCGGCATGCCGAACAATCACCTTGCCCAATAATTCTTTGGCGACAACTAATGTATCTCGATCAAAAAATTCTCTTTTTAATTTCATAAACTTATGATAACAAAAATCTCCCGTCGGGAGATTTTTGCAACAATATTTTATATTTTTTTCCGTGCCAATCCGTGTACAAAATCCGTGTGCGTTATTTTGCCGTCCAACCTCCATCAACAACAAGTGTATGGCCGGTGACGAAATCGGATTCATCGGAGGCCAGATAAAGCGCGGCAAAAGCGATATCCTCCGGTTTGCCCAGCCGTGGATAAGGAGTGCCTGCTTGCATGCCCTTTTTCTGCTCGGGGTCAGCCAAAATATCCTTGGTCATTGCCGTCTCGATTACTCCCGGCGCAATCGCATTGACATTAATTTTCTTCGGCGCACATTCTAGGGATAACTCCCGAGTCAAATTTATTACTCCACCTTTTGCCGCGCAGTAACCGGAAATTGCATCAAAACCAACCATGCCGGCGATAGAAGCGGTTGAAATAATTTTCCCGCGGCCCTGTTTTTCCATCTCCGGAATCGCCCGCTTACAGCCGAGAAAGACACCTTTCAAATCAACATCAATGACTTTTTGCCAATCCGCCTCGGAGAAATCTTCAATTTTGCCCATCGGAGCAACACCGGCATTATTGAATAGAATATCTAATTTTCCGAAAGTCGAAACACAAGTCGAAATCATTGCGTCAATATCAGCTGATTTTGAAACATCGGTTTTTATAAATATCGCCTCGCCACCGGCAGCTTTTATTTCCGCAACAGTTTGATTTCCGCCTTCCTCTACCCAATCAGCAACAACAACTTTCGCCCCCTCTTTGGCAAATAGTATCGCCGACGCTTTGCCGATCCCCGACCCGGCACCAGTAATTATTGCTACTTTATTTTCTAACCTCATAGAAACCTCCAGTTATTATGAATTTAATGTATTACACTAATTATATCACATTATATCAGACTAAAATTTTAAAATTTAATTTGAAATATTATGATATAATCAGAGCCAGAGAGAGAAAAAATTAATTAGGAGGAAAAAATGGACAGAAAAAAAACACCTTTGGCAGTGGCGATATTTATCGAAGTTATTTATTTACTTTGCGCTTTGTCGGTGAAGCTATTCCCGTCATTCACCAAATCTTTCTTTCAGCTCTGGTTTCACGGGCTCAATTTTAGCTCGGTATGGGCACCAGAAACTGCAACTGTGGGAAAAATAATTTTGGGGATGCTAACATCTTTTGTTGCCGCTTATATTGCAACTTGGATTTTCGTCTTAATTTATCGGGCGATTGTTAAAAAATAAGTTTACAGGAATATTGATGATGGGAATGAATTCGAGCATGATGACAGGTAGCAATAGTGCCGGCATGATGCTGTTCGGTTGGGCACTGTACTTGCTACTAGTCATTCTCTTAGTACTGGGGATTGTAGCTCTCTGAAAATATATCAGCAAGTAAAGCCTTTTGACTGGCAACACTTGACAGAAAAAACAACTAAAGTGTATTATAAACACACCTGCACCATAGGTATATGTTAGGAAATAAATAATCGGAGAACGAATGGACAAGAAAAATCAAAAAGCTTTAGTCAATTTCAAAAAAGCCAAAAGTCATATTGATAAAATAGTCAAAATGATTGAAGGGGGCGAGTATTGCATCAATGTCATGCAACAAAATTTAGCAGTTATTGGTCTCTTGAAATCCGCTCATCAGACATTAATGGAAGGACATTTGACTACCTGCTTCGCAAACGCGATGAAAACCAATAATGAGGCCAGAAAACAGAAGATGATTGAGGAAATTCTAAGGGTTTCTAGACTGGCTAACAAATAGTCATATTAAGATTTTTAGTGAGGGTTTTTTAGTTATGAACAAAACAATCATCCCAATTAAAGGTATGCACTGCCGATCTTGCGAAATACTGATTGAAGAAAAACTTAAAGAAAATCCCGACATAAAAAACATTTCCATCAGCTATAAAGACAAAGAAGCAAGGGTCTATTCGCACCACCCTCTCAATATGGGTCAAATGAAAGCAACAGTAATCGAAGCCGGCTACGAGGTCGGCATAGATGATTCCAAGTCTTGGTTTAGCCAAAATGCAGAGGACTATCTTGACTTGCTTGTGTCGGCGCTGCTTTTGATCGCTTTATATTTAATAGGTAAAAGTCTGGGGATTTTTAATATCAGCACTGGCAGATCAGGTAATCCAACAAGCCTGTTATTTGTATTAGTCATCGGGCTAACCGCTGGCATTTCGACTTGTATGGCTCTGGTCGGCGGGCTGGTTTTGGGAATTTCCGCCAGACATGCAGAGAAACATCCGGAGGCAACATCGGCTCAAAAATTTCGCCCTCACTTATTTTTTAATCTTGGTAGAATCATCACTTTTTTCCTCCTCGGCGGCTTTATCGGCCTCATCGGCAAGGCATTCCAACTGTCCGGCACGTTGCTGGGTGTTTTAACAATCGGCGTCGGCGTTGTAATGTTTATCCTAGGACTGCAGCTAACGGAGATATTTCCGCGTGTTTCAAGCGGTGGCCTAACGCTCCCGTCGGGAATTTCAAAAATTCTAGGGATAAAAAAACATCATGAAAAAGAATATAGCCATGCAAATTCAATGCTTGTCGGCGGATTAACTTTCTTTTTGCCCTGCGGCTTCACTCAAGCAATGCAGCTTTATGCCATGAGCACCGGAAATTTCTGGTCGGGAGCTTTGATTATGGGCGCATTCGCCCTTGGCACAGCGCCGGGACTTTTGGGGATTGGCGGCCTTTCCTCAATTCTCAAAGGCGCTTTTGCTAAAAAATTTTTTAAATTCGCCGGCCTATTAGTGTTGGTGCTTGCAATAATAAATATTTCAAACGGACTCAATTTAACTGGTTGGAAAAGTGTTTTCGCCCAAAAATCTGATTCAGCGGCTGTTTCGGTATCAGCAAATGACCCGAATGTTACTTTAGAAAACGGCGTTCAGGTTGTTCGGATGACTCAATTGGCCGGAGCCTACAAGCCAAACCGATTTACCATCAGACAAGGAATTCCAGTCAAGTGGATAATTGACTCGAAGGCTGATACTTGTGCCGCTTCAATCACTATCCCGAAGTTAAACATTAAAAAATATTTGCAACCAGGAGATAACGTTATCGAGTTTACTCCTAAATATGTTGGAGATTTACGATTCTCTTGCTTGATGGGAATGTACAGCGGAAAATTTATTGTTGTTACTAACGATTTACCGGCGTCAACAAATTCAAATCAGGAAGTCAAACCAACTCCAGCACCACAGTCAAGCCTGCCAGTGGCTTCGACACCAACCAAACCAGCTGATATACAAAAAATTTCAGCGACTTACATTGATGCCCAAAAAGATATCGATCCAAAGGAATTCACTGTTTCCGCTAATAAACCGGTAAAATTTTCCGTCGAAGTGAAAGAGAGAGCCTGGGGATGTATGAGCTCAATTACTATTCCGGGCTTGGCAAGTGATATTTATGATCTTAAACCAGAGAACAATATTGTTTTTGAATTTACTCCGACAAAAAAAGGAACTTACAAAATTACGTGCGGTATGGGTGTGCCGCGGGGTAAAATAATTGTAACCTAACAAAAACACCATTTGACAAAATCTCACACTACCTATACCATAGGTATAGGATAATAATTGGGGAGAAATCATGGAAAACCTAAATTTTAAAGTTTCTGGTATCAATTGCCAGGCTTGCACTAAACTGATCAAAATGGACCTGGAGGAACTACCCGGCGTTCATCAAGTCGAGGTTAATTTGGACGGTAGCGTTACTATTTTAAGTAAAGATCCGATAGAAATCAATGAGATAAAAAAGGCGCTCAAAGAAACCGAATATAAAGTTATCGAGGGCAAAAAGGAATAAATATGGCCAATCAACGGATTCAACTGTCGCTTTCAGGCATGCACTGCGCTTCATGCGCCGCAATTATTGAAAGATCGACTCAAAAACTTCCTGGCGTTAAAAAAGCCAATGTAAATTTCGCAGCCGAAAAAGCATTGATCATTTTTGATCAAAACCAGACCAGCGTAGATAATATAGTCGATGTAATCAAGGAGGCCGGATACAGCGCAACCCTTATAAATGAAAAAGACGCTGATTTTGAGCGAAAAAAGAGAGAGCGCGAAATTAACGAACTCAAAAAGAAATTTATCTTCAGCTTGGCATTTTCAATTCCAATGCTTTATTTTATGCTTCTTGATTTTTTTCCCTCGATGCCTGGCGGCAATAGCTTTCCTCCATATTTTGGCATTATCTCTTTAGTCCTGGCTACCCCCGTCCAGTTTATCGCCGGCGCTGGTTTTTACAAAGGAATGTGGTCAAGCCTGAAAATGAGAACATTCAATATGGATTCTCTGATTGCAATCGGCACTTCGACCGCATACTTTTACAGCTTAATTAATTTAGTTTTATTTATAATCAATAAGAATAGTATCCTCGGCCTCGATGGAATGAAAATCCCCGATCTTTATTTTGAAACCGCCGCCTTTCTAATTACATTTGTCATTTTAGGAAAGTGGCTGGAGGCCAAAGCCAAGGGTAAAACATCTGATGCAATCAAAAAACTGATGGGCTTGCAGGCAAAAACCGCGCGGGTAATAAGAGACGGCAAAGCCAAGGATATTCCAATCGATGATGTAAAGAAGGATGATATTGTACTGGTTCGTCCGGGCGAAAAAGTCCCGGTTGACGGAGTTATTATTAAAGGCTCATCCGCAATTGATGAATCGATGGTAACGGGGGAAAGTCTGCCAATAGAAAAAAATGTTGGTGATGTTGTTATCGGCGCAACAATTAATAAAACTGGCAGTTTTGAATTTAAGGTTACTAAAGTAGGATCAGAGACTACGTTGGCGCAAATTATTCGCTTAATCGAGGATGCTCAAGGATCAAAAGCACCGATACAGGCATTTGCCGACCGAATTTCTGCCTGGTTTGTGCCCGTCGTTATCTTCGTAGCGATCATTACTCTGATAGTTTGGCTTCTGGTTGGCGCTGGAACCGCTTTTGCTTTGATGGCCTTTACAGCTGTTATTGTTATCGCTTGTCCCTGCGCGCTTGGTCTAGCGACTCCGACAGCAATTATGGTTGGCACCGGTAAGGGCGCAGAATATGGTATTTTGGTTAAAGGCGGCGAGCCGCTCGAAGCAGCGGAAAAAATTAAAACTATTATTTTTGATAAGACCGGTACGCTAACTTATGGCAAACCAGTAGTAACTGATGTCGTGTCTCTCGGCAAAACGACTGAAAATAATATTATCAGCATTGCTGGCTCAATCGAGAAATCATCGGAACATCCCTTAGCGGAGGCAATTTGCAATTATGCCGAAGAAAAGAATGTTAAGTCTGAAGAGATTTCAGAATTTAAGGCGATTCCCGGCCATGGCGTCGAAGCAAAAATTGCGAAAATTCAATATTATTTCGGTAATAGAAAATTGATAACGAATTATGCCAAACTAGATGTCAAAAAAATTGATCAGCAAATTTCCAAAATCGAGGAGCAAGGCAAAACTGCGATGATTCTGACTAATAAGAAAGAAGTTATTGGTATAATCGGCGTTGCCGATACTGTTAAAGACACATCACTCGAAGCAGTTAAAAAGTTACAAAAGATGGAATTAGAGGTATATATGATTACCGGCGATAATGCTCGAACCGCTAAAGCAATCGCCGGCCAAGTCGGAATTACACACGTTTTGTCTGAAGTATTGCCGGAAGATAAAGCCAGTGAAGTAAAGAAAATACAAAAAAATGGTTATAAGGTTGCAATGGTCGGTGATGGGATAAATGATGCCCCGGCGTTAGCCCAAGCGGATTTGGGGATCGCTATGGGATCCGGCACCGATGTAGCGATGGAAACCGGCGGCATTGTCATTATTAAAAATGACTTGAATGATGTTGTAAATGCAATTGAACTATCAAAGGAAACAATGGGCAAAATCCGTCAAAATATGTTTTTTGCCCTCTTCTACAATGTCATTGGAATCCCGATTGCCGCCCGGATATTTATTGGCTTAGGTCTTGTTTTGAAGCCAGAGCTGGCCGGACTGGCAATGGCCATGAGTTCAGTTTCAGTTGTTACCAACTCAATGCTTCTGCGAAATTTTAGACCCAACAAGAAAAATTGGTTCTCGGCCATTGCCCCGATCGTCATGATAATTATTTTTACTCTTCTGTTTATTGAGTTTGCCAGAATTAGTTCTAGCATGGCTGGCAAGTAATAACTCTTTTGAATAAAAATCTCTCCGCCTAGACGGAGAGATTTTTTTTATCTCTACTTTTGCATATATTTCAAAAGCGCCGCAATGCCGAGAACCAAAAGAACGACAACTAGGACATACATTATCCAGCCGAAAAACATCATCCCTGCGCCGCTGCCACCTGTCATCATTGTCGAATTCATTCCCATCATAATAGCTCCTTTTTTTACATTAACAATGCTTGAGATTATTATACAGAATTAATCGCTTGATTGCACTCTATTCTATCGTCAACTGCAGAGTTAATGCGGCGATAATCAACAGCAGAAAAATAATTATCATTGTTTGGAATGGAATTGAGATGCTAAACCGCTCTTTAATTTTTCGGCTCAACCATGGAGAGGTAATCATTATAACTGCGCCAATTAAGCTGCCGAAAAATATTGAATTTATTATGTAAGTTCGGTGAAAAATTGACCCATAATCCCCACCCCAATTAACATAGAAAGGAATATAGCTCTTGACGATTTGCGAAACGGGAATTACCGTAAGAACGAATACTAGGGCGATAATCAATTCTTTTTGATATTTTATATAGGTCTTTTTAATCAGTCTGGCGCTCCAAAAACCAAGTGCTGTAGCGAAGGCGCCGATATAAACTCCAATTGCCACATCTTTAATGCCAAAATATGATGCGCCAACAGCTACCGCTCCGGCGCCGATGGTACAAAGCGGGCAGTGAGCGTAGGTGCGGACAACAAATAAAATTTGATTCAAAAATATTGATAGGCCGATTTTTTTAATCAAGCTTCCAAACATTTAAATTGTCATAAAAATGCTGTTGTTGCCGGAATCGTTTAGCTCAAAGATTTCAAAGGAATCCGACTTCGCTCCCGGCATTCCCGGTGAACCTGACGGCATGCCAGGCATAGCAATGCCTAGAATTATCGGTTTTTCCGTAATTAATTTCGAAATCGCTTCCAGCGGAATATGACCCTCTACGGTGTAGCCGGCAATGATAGTCGTATGACAGCTCTGTAGTTCTTCTGGGACTTTGAATTGTTGTTTAACCGCTGACATATCATCACGGGTAATTCTAGTAGTTCTGACTCCTGTATCAGAGAGAATTGATTCAAAAACTCGGCAGCAGCCGCAAGTCGGCGACATATAAACATCAGCTGTCAGGCCCTGCAAATCTTTTATCTCCGATTTCTGGTTGATATTCCCTTTGTATGTGAACCCCAAAATTGCTACTCCAATAATTAGAAGCGACAAAGCAGTCAAAGCAATATTTTTTATCATTGTGCTCTCCTTGAACTTAATAATAACGTCACTAATTAATATAATATCATAGAAATATTGAATCACAAGTACCAACACCTCTGGTATAGGTTTAACAGAAAAAATATGCCGCCGGGGCGATGGCATCTTCCTCGGTCTTAGTCGTCCTCAACAGCTTGCGGATTGGGAAAAAATAAGCTATAATTTTGACGTTGGGCCCGTAGCTTAGTTGGTAGAGCGCCACATTTGCACTGTGGAGGTCGCAGGTTCAATCCCTGTCGGGTCCACCAAAGTGAATTTATATGTTCGGAAGCCGCCTCGCGCGGGCTGAAAGCTCGGGCTTCGGCAGGAACATTCCAGAGTAAATTGTATTGTTTTTCAAATTCTATTTTCAGCTTTCCGTCCCGAATAATGCGGTTCAAGCCGACGGTTTTCAAAAAATTCTTCATTCCGAAGAAATTTTTTGTATTGGCAAG
>CAYHDN010000026.1:0-12144 GCA_964355425.1 uncultured Candidatus Saccharibacteria bacterium | reverse complement strand
GAGATAGATCCCAATTCATTCTGTGATCAGAGTGTTTGCCGGAGTAATTCTCTCGGCTCTTCCGATTTTCAACTTGTGGTTGAGTTTTGGCCGCAAAGATTAGTTTACATTGGTTTAGGCATTGGCATCGGGACAATACTTCTAGTGGTAGGGGCGGCGATAATCATTCGGATGAGGAGAAAATGAAGCTTATCCAAATAATTATTTCTAAAAGAAGATATTGGTTGGTTGGGTTGATTTTAGTTTTAGTTTTCCTATCTGGAAAAGATTATGACGCAAATAGCGGATTAGGACTTCGCCCGGAGACTCAGAGGCAGATAGAAGCTCTTAAGAGCGAATTGAAACTAAAGAACACAACAATTCTGGCTGCCCAGTCAGCAAGCGCAGAGAAGAGTGTGGGGGAACTTGGCCGTGGTAATTTTTACCGCTTATTTTATAATGTTGAAATTCGAGATCCAAAATCAACCAATCGATCTAAGCCAATCAATCTCCTTTTCTATCTGATATCAGAGACCGGCCAAAAACAATTTATAGATCAAATTGAAATTCACAATGATCAAATAATCAGAAATCGGTCAGTCGAATTTCAAGCTAACAACAGCTCAAACAAAATTGGTTTTGAAAAAGATAATCTTGAATTTTCACCGACGATAAATATCACAAATATAGAAATTTCGTCATTGGCTATCAGCAATTTTCCCGAACTTAATGCTCTAAATAAAACGATAGTTGGAATCAGCGGTGAGGAAGTTACTCTTGAGAGAGCCAATACCGCTGCTAACCAAACTATTTTTCGTTCAAAGAACCAATCAGTTGGTGAGTTTTTTGTCTCGACCAACAAGACCATTACCGGCGCTGATTTCAAGTTGCGGTTTATCGGTTCCGGCGGAATGGGAAGTTATTTTGTCGAGTTACGTGAAGCGTCAAATGAGGGATCAAATTTTGGCAAACTGATATCAAAGTATTACTTCAATAAAGAGACTGCCAATGATTACTTTAAGGTTGGGCCGTCTACCTATCATTTCCCAATCGCAGCGAATTTGGTTCCTGGCCAGCGATATTATATCGGCGTTTCTAACACTGAAGTTGAATTCAGCTTCTTTCATACGATCGCTGTTATCACAGGTAACCAGGCGGATTCAAAAACGCAGTTCGGAGTGGAGATGAAAAGTGAGAAATATAGAAAGCGGATCGGTGATTTATTCTTGAGAATTTACTCGCCCAAGTCCTTCGGGAGGCTTTTAGGTGAACGCTTTGAAGATATTGGCAGCGGAAGAATGAAATATAGCTATAAGCAGAGCAATAAACCGCAGGATTTGCTCGACATTTGGAGCAGTGAAAATAACTCAAGCGATGGGGTTTATTATGACAATAACTACGGCGGGATACTGGGAAGATCAGAGAACAATGTATCCTACATTTTCAAATTTGATGGTGGAAAACCAATCCAACAAGCCGGCATTGAACTTAATGATATCTCTCAAGGTTTGGTTAACAGTTTAGTTTATTATTCAACAGATGGGAAAAATTGGCAGGAAATACCGGCAGTCGAGGTTAATTTCGTTACAACTGGAAAATTTAAACAGACATTATCGCTCGAAGGAAAGAGCAGGGAACTCTATATTAAAGTCACTTATGATCCATCCGATGTGAAGTATAAATCCTTTCATCTTTTTGGTATACAATCATTGCAGGTAGTAATGGAGACGGATAAATGAAACCAAGATCGTCGAATTTTTCGTCGGTTGTAAAGAAGATTAATTACGATGTTGTTTTAACTGCTATTGCTTTAATTTTGGGATTATATTTGAACTGGCCAATTACTTATGTTGGACTTTTGGTTTTTATAGTTTGGATGATCCTTAGACCAATTAGAAACGAGATTTTGATTAAAATTGCTCTTGCTGTTATTGTTTTGATACCAATATCGCAGGCAGGAAAAAATTCTTTCTTGACGGAGAGTTTGGGCATTATAGTTTTTGTTTTGCTGTCTTTTATAATTTATCAGTATTTGTTAAGCATCAAGAGTGTTGGAAATGGAAGCAAAAAAATTCAAAAAAATTAAAAAAGATTGTCTTCTAACTTTACTCTTCCTCTACAAGAAAGCGAACGCCGGCCATATCGGTTCGTCGCTATCTTGCTTGGACATTCTGATTTACCTCTACTTTGTCGAGATGAAAAAGAAGGATAAATTTGTTTTGTCAAAAGGTCACGCCGCCGCTGCTCTTTATACCGTATTGGCAAAATCTGGGCGAATTCCGGAAAAACTTTTGAGGACTTTCTATGCTGATGGGACTTTGCTTGCAGCTCATCCGCCTTGCAGCGGAAAATTGAAAGAGATTGTATTCGGCACCGGCAGTCTCGGACACGGACTATCTTTGGCGACAGGTTTTGCTCTTTCGGCTAAATTGTTAAAGCAAAAATTTAATGTTTATTGTTTGCTTTCCGACGGCGACTGCAATGAAGGCTCAACTTGGGAAGCAGCCTTGTTTGCCGCTCAACATAATTTGAGTAATTTAGTTATTATTATCGACTATAATAAACTGCAAGCTTTTGGTTATTCAAAAGAGGTCATTAATCTGGAGAACTTGGCAGAAAAATTTCGATCATTTAATTTTTCCGTTGTCGAAGCCAAAGATGGAAATAGTTTTTCTGATTTGGAAAAAGCTTTTTTGAAAGTTAAAAAGATAAGAAGCAAGCAGCCAAAGGTTATCATTGCCCACACGATTAAAGGCAAAGGTGTTTCTTTCATGGAAGATAAACTTGAGTGGCACTACTGGCCAATGGATGCTAAACAATATGAACAGGCAATGAAAGAAATTGAGGAAAATTATGCGTAAGGAGTTTTCAGCAGCCATTGAAAAAATCGCCAGAAAAGACAAGAAAATAATTTTTTTAACCGGTGATCTTGGTTTTAATGCCTTAGAAAACATTCAGGCAGCTATCGGTAAGCGTTTTATTAATATTGGCGTTTCTGAACAGAATATGATTACTATGGCTGCTGCTTTGGCCGCACAGGGGTTTATTCCAATTTGTTATAGCATTGCTCCTTTTACTGTGTTCCGGCCGGCGGAGCAAATCCGGCTGGATATTTGTCTCCATAATTTAAATGTAAAAATTGTCGGCAATGGCGGAGGATATGGTTATGGTATTATGGGTGGTACGCATCATGCAATCGAAGATCTGGCTTTTCTTTCATCACTGCAAAATATGAGATGTTTTATTCCTTTTTGCGATCAGGATGTTGAAGAGGTCATCGGTTCAATGATGGCTTGCGACGGACCAGCGTATTTGAGACTGGGAAAGGGTGAGAAGCCGAAAAGGATCAAACTACCCAAGTATTCTCCGGTCAGAAAAATTTTAACTGGTAATAAATTGACTGTTGTTTCAATCGGCCCCGTAGGCCTTAATGTTTTGCAAGCAGAAGAAAAAATTGCTGGCAATCCAGTTGATTTTTTTGTTGTTTCGGAGTTAAGTATAAAAAAATTGCTGCCGACACTGAAATCAAGCGTTATAAGAACAAAAAAGCTGCTGGTTGTCGAAGAACATGTTGCCCGTGGTGGTTTGGGTGAACACCTAACGCATAAATTATCAGAAGCTGGCTTATATTTTAAATTTTTTCATCTTTGTGCCCAGGGATATCCTTCTGGATGTTACGGGAGTCAGAATTTTCATCAAACCGAGAGCCACTTGGATTCTAAATCAATCGAGAAAATAATTAGAAGAGTAATCAAATGATGCCTGGAGATATTTATTTCGATGTTTGGGATAAAAAAACCAAAGAGCTGGCGAGAAACTTACCTGGACCAATTTTAGTTGTCGGAGCATCGGGTTTTATCGGCGCTAAGCTTTTTTTTAGTTTAAGTCGCATGCGCAAAGACGTCTATGCAGTTTCTAGGCGGGCGAAGCAGAGCTGGCGACTAAGTCAAGCCGATCAGCAGCAACTAATCAATATGAACATTCTTGACTGGGAAGACCTCAAAAATCAAATTGATAACTTAAAACCAAAGACGGTTTTTAATCTTTCGGCTTACGGCGCTTATTCGAGGCAAACGGATGTTGAAAAAATTTATCGAACAAATTATCTCGGAACACTGAATTTAATTAGAGCTTTGCTCGATACCGGGTGCAGCGCGTTCGTGCAAGCTGGGACATCTTCGGAATACGGGATAAATTCAAAAGAACCGAAAGAAAATGAGGAGTTGATTCCAAATAGTGACTATGCCGTTTCCAAAGTTGGCGCATCTTATTTAATCAAATACTACGGTCAACAACTAAATTTTCCGGCGGTAAATTTAAGGTTTTACTCTGTTTATGGGCCTTGGGAAGAAAGGGATAGGCTGATTCCAACACTGGTTTCTGCCGGACTAAAACATAAATTTCCCAATTTTGTTGATAAGAAAATTTCGCGAGATTTTGTTTACATTGATGACTGCACCGAGGCACTTGTTAAGGCGGCGCAAACAGTCTGTATGACCGATCCGGGAATTTCAATCAATATTGCTACGGGAATTAAAACTTCATTTGAAGATGTGGCAAAAGCGGCTAAAAAAGTATTTAAGATTAAAGGTCAACCAGAATTTGGCACTATGAAAAATCGAGCCTGGGATTTGGCAAATTGGTATGGCAATCCAGAGTTGGCGAAAAAATTACTTGGTTGGCGGGCTAAAACGACTTTTCTCCAGGGCTTAAAATTGACGGCCAAGTGGGAAAGGATATCAGCAAAAAAATTGGCCCAAGTTCACATTCCAAGAGTCGAGGAAAAAATTTCCATTATTGTCACCTGTTATAAAGATAATCAATCAATACCGATTTTGCATAAAAGAATCTCTAAGGTAATGCAAAAATCAATTTATAATTATGAGATCATTTTTGTTAACGATGGCAGTCCTAATAATGACGAAGAGGTGATAGCAAGATTATCTGTAAATGACAGTCATATAATTGGAATTTCCCATTCGCGAAATTTCGGATCGCAGTCAGCTTTTGTATCGGGCATGTCAATTTCAAGCGGGAATGCGGTGGTTTTGATGGATGGTGATGGTCAGGATCCACCGGAATTAATTCCCAAATTTATTGAAAAATGGCAGAAAGGTTTTGATGTCGTCTACGGCCGGCGGATTAAAAGGGAAGCCCCGCTTCATATGCAGATATTCTACAAAATCTTTTATCGAATATTCCGGAAATTATCTGATGTCGACATGCCGGTTGACGCCGGAGATTTCTCACTGATAGACAGGAAAGCGGTAAATTACCTCCTAAAATTTTCGGAAAAGGACATCTTCCTTCGTGGACTTCGAGCTTGGATTGGTTTTAAACAAATTGGTGTTCCTTATATCCGTCCGGAAAGACTATTTGGCAGAAGTACAAATAATCTGGCAAAAAATATCTGGTGGGCGAAAAAAGGAATTTTCTCCTTTAGCACTAAGCCGTTGCTTTATATTCAATCAATTGGCTTTTGGATCTTTTTTGGAACCATCATTTTAGGACTTTATTATTTAATTCGTTATTTTATTGTTCCGCCGGAGAATGCTAAAGGTATAACTACCATCGTCCTCTTAGTTTTGGGTTTGGGTAGCGTTCAGCTTATTTCGATTAGTATTTTAGGTGATTATATCGCCAAGATAACCGAAGAGGTTAAAAATCGGCCGAAATTCATTCGCAACAAGGTGATGTTCAATGGTAGAATATATGATGGTGAACAAGAAATTAACGAAATAATTGAGCGCATAAGTAAGGGTGATGTATGAGAAGATCAAAAATAAAGACTAACATTTGGAATGAGGATGTTCTTGACAATAAGGGGTACAAATATACAACCAACCCTCCCTATAGTGCATTGGTCGCCCACCAAAGATTAACCGACGAAATGTTGAAAATTTTGGCTCGTCACAAACTCAAAACTCTTGTCGAAGTCGGTTGCGGCGACGGGGTTTATACCAAAGAGATTAAAAAAAAATTTAAGAAACTAAAAATCAGTGCCTTCGATCCGGCGGCAAAGGCCATTGAACTAGCGAAAAAGCAATATCTTGGGATTGATTTTTTTGTTGCTAATATTTATAACCGAAAATCATTGCCGAAAAAGAAATTTGACATTGCGCTCATTCGGTCAACGCTTCATCATTTGGATCGGCCGGCGCTGGCAATTAAAAATACTTTAACTCTTGCCGACTCCATTCTTATCATTGACCCAAATGGCAATAATCCTTTAGTAAAATTATTTGAAAAAAAATCAAAATATCATATTGAACACGAGGAAAAATCATATTCAATTTCGGAATTTGAGCAATTTTGCCGTCATGCCGGCTGTCAGATTGAAGAGACCACCTATGTCGGTTTCGTACCAACTTTTTTTCCAACCATACCAGCTAAAATCATTCATTTTTTTCAGCCGTTTCTGGAGATAATTCCTATCTTGAATAAATATTTATCGGCTCAAATAGTTTTAGTTGTAAAAAGTAATCGAGAGAATTATGTCGGCCATAAAAGATGATCGAGGGTATAATCAATGCTGGATGCCCTCAAAAGCCTGGCTTGCCAGAACTGATCGAAGATGCAATGTTATTGTCAAAAATTTCGATAAAAAGAAGGCAAAAATTCTGGAGATTGGTTGCGGCACCGGCCTGTTATCCAATTTAATCGCCGGCAGGAATAAGGATTATCAAGTTGTCGGCACAGATATCTGCCGGCCATTCATTAAAAAAGCGGCAAATCGCTTTAAACGGAAAAATCTCAAATATTCCGTGCTCGATTTCAACGACAAAAAAGCGGTTCAAAAATTAATCCAAAGCGAGGGGAAGTTTGATTTCATTACTGGTGACGGGATATTGCATCATTTATATTGGGAGCTGGACAGCACGATCAAACAATTAAAAAGCCTTTTGAAAAATGACGGCAAGATACTATTTTTGGAGCCAAATATACTAAATCCTTATTGTTTTCTGATATTTAAGGTTAAATCTTTTAGAGTGAGGGCCAATTTGGAGCCGGGAGAGATGGCGTTTAAGAAATTAGAGATAAAAAGGATTTTAGAATCAAAAGAATTTTCGAAGATAAAAATTGTTCACAAAGATTTTTTGCTGCCCAATACTCCCGCCTTCATGATCGGCTTTGTCTCCTTGGCTAGCAATTGCTTGGAGTACATCCCGCTGATCAATAAATTGTCACAATCAATATTTATCTCTGCACAATTGAGCAAGTAAATGAGCCAATTATCTTGGAAAAAAATCAAAGATTTTACTGCTTCCAACCGAAAGGTTATTTTTTTGATCTTATATCTGCTTATCTTTTTAGCTTATATTTATGTTATTAGGACCATTTTCTTATCTGCTCTTGCTAATTTTACTTCTCTTTTAGGCTATAACGACACTCAACATTTTTGGGATACGGTCGAAAACCTGCTTTCAGGCAAAATAATCTACAGCGATTTTTACTATGAATACGGCTATCTTTGGCTTGCAGCCCAAGCGGCATTTTACTTTATTTTCGGCCGAAGCTTTTTTGCTTTGATCGTCAGCACTTATATAGCGCTTCCGATTCTTACTCTTGTTATCAGCTACTTTATTGCCAAAATAGTTCTTAAAAAAGATTATTTGATAATTTTATTTTTAGTCTTATGCCTATTCTTTTATCCAAATTATGCCACGACTTCTCTTAGGCATATTGTTGCGGAATTAGGATTAGCATTGTTTGTCTTATATTTATTTAATCAGAAAAGGATTCTAGCCTTTTTGTCGGGGCTGGTAGTTGGGCTTGGCCTTTTGGCTTCGACTGAATATGGGGCAGCTGCCAACCTGGCAATCTTAATAATCGCAGTGCTGGCATTTCTGACTAAAAAAGTTAAATTTAAAGACTTGGTTCTTTTTTATCTTGGCGAAGCAGTAATTGTCTTGCCATTTGTCCTGATGCTTTGGCGAGGTAATGCTTTGACCAATTGGTTTGATTTCTTTAAGAGTTTTGCAGGGAACTTTTATTTTGCTTCTCCTTGCGGTGATAGCTACCCTCGCCTGTGTGATATTGGAATCGGTCAAAAGACATCAAAACTAATCTTTGCCGGTTTGCCTATTGAGTTCTTGCAGAGATTAAATCTTTATTTCGTTCCTATAGCTTATTTGATTTTGTTGATATTAGTTCTGTGGCAAATTTATAAAAAAAGGGTCATAAGTTTATCAAATATTGTTAAATTACTCTTAATAATCTATGGTTCTATGATCTATCTTCGGACACTAGACAATCCATGCCTTGGTTATTTTTACTACGGGTTAATTCCTTTCTTCCTTCTCTTATTGCTGTTTTTGGATGATCTAGTTTTATTCATTCGATCATCAAAAAACAAACAAAACGGGGTGATTAGTTTAATCGTGATATTATCCTTTTGGTTCTTTATAACCCAGCCGGCCGGTTATAATCTACTTTTCCCACTTCCAGCGGATAAAAATAATTTTAACCATCAAACAAAAACGCTTAATCCAAAAATTGGCTATCCAATCAGTTCAGAAATGGCAAGCGAGTATAATGACACGATCAAATTTTTAGATCAAAATATGGGTAGCAATGATTCTTTGTTTATTTATCCCTGGGGACCATATAAAATTTTAGGGAATTTTCACTCGCCTTCAAAATTCGAAAACTCAATGCTGTATCTGGTTGCCGGTGAAAAATATAATCAAATTGAGAAAGATGATTTAGCGAAGGCCAAGCCCAGATTTGTCGTCGTTAACAATTGGAATAACTCCGGTATGGTGACATATGGCCGAAAAAGAACTGATGTGATGATGTACTTCGGAAATCCTGCCGAAGACGGGCCGGTTTTTGCCGGCTTTGAAGACCCAATACAGGATTATATTTTAGAAAACTACCAAACCGTTTTCCATAATCGAATGGCAATTGTAATGGAGAGAAGGCAAAAACCGATATCAGTTAAGAGGGATTATCAACCAATCGTGAATCTTTTTGATCAGGGAAACTCTTCTAAAGAAGAATTAGATAATTTGATCAAATTAAATGATCAAAATAATGATTATCGGGTAACTGGAAATGCTGCCAGTGTCAAATATCAACTGCCAAATTCAATTGAAGGCCGGGGAGTAGAAGTTAATTTAAATCTAATTGATCCTAAACTGGCCAAACATTTAAGCCGTTATGAAATTGAGGTTCAAACTACCTTTGAGAATGGTGGGTTATACAAAGAGAGATTCCTAGCAAAAAAAATTGATCAAACACAGAAAATCGCCTTCCCTAAAAGTGAAAAAATTCAAAGCATTGAAATTAAGATTGTTAAAAACAAAGGATTTGTTTGGTTTCTAAACCCAAGTCAGCTAGAAATCAAAAGTTTGAAGATATTTTAGACCTTTTTAGTAACTGTTAAGTGAATATTTCCAGCTCCGAGACTTGACCTTAAACGAATAAGAGATTCACAATAGCCCAAGAATAATAATGGCAATCTTAGAGCTAGAAAGATTTGCTTAAATACTCCCAGAAGTGAAAAGCCTTCTCCTCTAATAATTTCGTTTGAATCCCGCAAGTTATTGGCGGTTTTTTTGTTGAAAATCAATCTGATCATTATTTTTGGTACGTGGAGAAAAAGAAAAACTTGCAGCTGGGTTAAAAAGTGGACACTGAAAAAAGTCTGATTTACTTTAATTTTTTTGTTTTTTATCGCTGGGCTGAAATCACTGATCTGAAATTGGATAGTATGCCCAAAAGAGTGTTTAGTTAGATCTCTGAAATGTGGCAGCTTGGCAAAATACCAGGTAAGGCAGAAACGATTTAACTCTATAGGGACAGAAATATAAATTTGTCCTCCTTTTCTAATAGAGTTAATTGCTTTGGTTATGGTGATCAATGCCTTTTTTTGGGAATCGAGATGCTCAAGAAGATCAATTATTAATATCAAGTCATATTTTTGCTTAAAAGGTATTTGGTCAGATTCAGCAACCTTAAATTGGCCAATTTTTAATGAAGTTGCGTAACTGATTGCTGTTTTGCTAATATCCGTGCCGAATAATTCAACTTTTGATTGATATATGTATTTTAAAAACTGCAAATTACGGCCACCACCGGAACCAATTTCTAGAATTTTTATCTTTTTTCTTGTAGTCAGCTGCCTATCAATAATTTTTTTTAAGATCAAATAATTAACATTAAATCGGTTGCCCTTTTGTGAAAATCCTTGGGGGCAATTTTCATAATCGTAATTTTTCATATTTTATATTTATTACAAGATATAATAATTAAAAATCAAAGCGTAACAAAACTGCAGGTTTTATATGTTCAACGACCAATATAATATCAAAGCTAGGCAGATTTGACAAAATATTTGCAAATTTGACAAGTAAAAATAAAAAATATACGATAATATACGATGTCGCATCACATCGAGGAGGCATATTCCCATGACCAATATTCAGAACCTGCCAGTTGTTGTGGAAACTCCTGCCAGGATGGACTTCGCTGGCCCTTGGGTCGATGTTGACCCCTGGCGCCGGGATTTGGGGCAGTCAGGTGCGACTTTGAATGCCCCGATCTCGCTGATCTCCAGGGCAGAAGTGTCCTGGCGCTCCAGCCTCGTTCGCGTCGGTGGCCCGTCGGGCAGTCGGTTGGTGGGAGCCGTCGATAATCTGGTTGAGCTCCGCTCGAAGGACACTGGTGCGCGAGCCGAGATCGAGGCAGTGAGCATTGAAGGTATTGAGGTTGACAACTCTCTGCGTCTGGCTCGTGCAGCAGTTGCCCGGATGGGCATTGCCGGTGTCAACATCGCAACCGAGTCCGATGCTCCGGCCGGCTCTGGTGTCGGCAGCTCGAGTTGTATGGCCTCGAGCATTGTCTGGGCGCTCAGTCTGTTAGCCGGCAAAACCATGACGCTTGAAGAGATCATCCGCATGGCCCGCGATATCGAGACTGCTGACCCGGGTATCGCCGGTGGCTGGCAAGACTACTACACCGTTTACGGGCCTGGCGTCCACTTCATGATCTGGGAAGGTGGCGAAGAGGGGGGCAACCTGCACGAGCAGGTGGTCATCCCCGATGGCTTCATAGGTCAGGTCAATCGTCGCGTGGTATTCGTCTATTCCGGCAAGAGCCGGCTGTCAGGCGACATCCATGGTCATGTCTATGGCACCATGCGCGACAACCGTCGCGGAGTCCGCGAGGCTCTGATGCAGATGACCCAGCAAGCGTATGATATCCGGACTGCCTTCCGCCAGGGTAACTACATGGATGTTTGCCAGCTTGTGAATGCCTCCTGGGAGTGTCAGCGGCGGCTTCATGAGTCGGTGAGCAACGCCGAGAGCGAAGTCCTGTTCGAGTGCGCGTTTCACAACGGCGCCGTGGCTGGCAAGGCCGGTGGTGCCGGTGGCGGAGGCGTACTGATGTTTATGGCCAAGGACGACGAGGCGCGTGGCCTGCTGGTCGAAGCGCTTATCGACTGTATCGATCGCCAGCGGATCGAGGACGCACGAGTCCTAAACTGCCAGATCCTCGCGTGATCACTACCCGCCCCAACCTCGGTTGGGGCGCTTTTATTTTTAAGCAGGATTTGTTACGATTAAGTCATAAAATGAAGTCAGGTAAATCAAAAATTATATCATTTCTTAAAAACTATTGGCCACTCTTGGGCTATATTTTAATCTCGATTGTTTTTTTGTTTCCAATTCTCGGCCAACAAGGTGTGCCATTTAAGTACGATTGGAACTGGCCAATCTTTTCCTTGACCGAATTCTGGCGCGGACTCTCTGGTCCGAGTTCCATGGGGCTCGCCGGATCATTGGGAAAATACTCCTCGGCAATTCTTGGTTTGCCTGGACTTTTGCATATTCCGCCGCCTATTGGATTAAAATTATTTTTAATTCTCATTCACACTGCTGCCGGCTACGGTTTCTATCTTTTCGTCTCCAAACGGATAAAATCTAAATTCATTGCTTTCATTAGTGGTTTGGCCTATGCTTTTACGCCTTATATTTTCATTCGAACAATTGTAGGCTTCATCTTTTCTTTGATTTCTTATGCGGTCTTGCCTTTTTTCCTCTCAAGTTATCTGGCAGAGAAGAGAAAATTTTGGCAATATCTTCTACCAGGATTTTTGTTTTTGCGTTTCAGAAAAAGAATTAGAGTTACTTACTAGAGAGTTCGCAAGAAAATTAGCCC
>CAYHDN010000025.1:0-12195 GCA_964355425.1 uncultured Candidatus Saccharibacteria bacterium | reverse complement strand
GCTGATGCCGATTTAGTTGGTTCTCCAATCCGAATCATCATTTCCGAAAAATCTCTCGCAGCCGGTGGAGCTGAGGTTGACGGGAAAATTGTTGAATTGGATAAAATTGTTGAGAAAATCTCCTAAATTAGAATGTGTACTCGCATTCTAAAGTACTAACTCTTTACCGAAAAAGTGGTCGATCGACCACTTTTTCGGTAATAATAACTTGTAATTAAAGAAGCAAAAAACCAGTGTAATATTGAATATTTTTTGGTCTCAGGATATAATTAGCGCGGTGAAAGCGAAGTCCCACACCGTCTGGTTGCTCAGAACTGGTGCTGGGGTCGGGCTTTTGGAGTAATTGAAGATTTTTCGACTCCGCTCAGGATTATTGCTCCGCAATAAAAAATTGCGGCTTCATTTCGAAGCCGCGCTGACAACTGTGTCTGGAATGAGATCAAGCGCCATCCCGACGAACTCATAATCCTTGAGTAGATTGCCGGAACAGTCGTTGTAGCGATCGGTGCCTGTAGATGTCCAGATAACCCTGTCCTTAGCATCGTTACCCACGAGCCTGACGATGGGATCGCCGCGACCATCCATTGGCCCTATGGCGACAAACAGTTGTCCCGTTTTCTTCCGCCTCCAGACTCCACCGTATACTCTCGAGTCGCTTGCGATGTCCTGATTAACCATGATGATCCTCCTGGTTCTGTGTCTCGTAGAGTATCAAAAGTAGCAGTATATGTCAATATCGAAAGAAAAATTGAATATTTTGCCGACGGGGCCGGGAGTTTATCAATTCTATGATAAAGCCGGTAAGATTTTGTATATTGGTAAAGCAAAGAATCTTCGCTCGCGAGTTAAATCATATTTTTTGAAAGTTGAAGAATTGACTGAAACTCGCTCCGAAGCAATTTTTCAGATGGTTGGTTTGGTCGACCGCATTAAAACTGTAGAAACTGATTCGGAAATTGAAGCTGTTTTTCTCGAAGCTGAGCTTATAAACAAAATTAAACCGAAATACAATTCGCGGCAAAAAGATGATAAAAGTTTTTATCTTATTGAAATTTCTAAAGAGGAAATTCCACGAATTGAAATTCAGCGGGCGAGAAATATTGACTTAAAAAATAAAAAGTTGCACTATTTTGGACCGTATCAATCTGGCGAAGTTCTAAAACGAGCGTTGAGAATTTTGCGAAAAATTTTCCCCTATGCAGATTGTTCAGAAACGAAATATCACCGGGCGGAAAGGTTATCCAAGGCTTGTTTGTATGGTGATATTAATTTATGTTTGGCACCATGTGACTCTCCTTCGCCAAGGCTACGGAGGGCACGAAGAGTCGAATGTCAAAAGCAAATAAAATATCTCAGAGACTTTCTTTCCGGTAAAAAACAGAAGATCGTCCGGAAGTTATCAGCCGAGATGAAGGAATTAAGCCGTATGAAAAAGTATGAAAAAGCGGCAGCCATTCGCGATAAATTATTTGTGTTAGAGCATTTAAACAGATACTCGATTGGATTAAAAGATTCCTTTGATGATTTTAGAACTGGCTCAATTTTTGCCAGAATCGAAGCATATGATATTTCAAATATCGGCGGCGATTATGCCGCTGGCGCAATGACGGTTTTAACTCTTGGTAAAATTGATAAAAGCGAGTATAAAAAATTTAAAATTAAAACTATCGTTGGAGCAAACGACATCGCTATGATGCAAGAAATTATCAATCGCAGGTTTTCAAATGATTGGCCGAAGCCGAATTTGATAGTTATCGATGGCGGCGCGACACATTTGAAGTCGGTCAATTTGATATTATCAGAGCTGAAAATTACCATACCAGTAATTTCAATCGCCAAGGGGCCAGATCGTAGCAAAGATGAATTTCATTATTCTATACCGGAAGTCGGAAAATACTTTCAAAAGAATCCAGAATTGAAAAATTTCGCCCTTGTTGCTCGCGATGAAGCCCATCGCTTTTCACAAAGTTATTATCGTAGCTTACATCGAAGAAATATGATTAAATAATACTTCTCTAGTTCTGCAGAACTAGAGAAGTATGGTATAATCAGATCAATGAATAAAAAAGAAATTAGAAAGTTCGAAAGGATTTTTAAGGGGTTGAGTAATCATCGGCGAATTGAAATTCTTTTGTATTTAAAAAAAAATGATGGCGCCTCGCTCGATACAATCGCTAAGACTTTAAAATGCAATTTTAAAACTATTTTTGAACATACCAGAAAGTTAAAGATTGCTGGGTTGATAAACAAATATAATTCTGGCAATTTAGTGGAACACACGCTGACTCCATATGGAAAAAAGATTTTAAAGATTATAGAGACCTTCTGAAGTTCTGCAGAACTAGAGAATACTTGTAAAATCTTTGATAGATTGAAATAAAAAAATGCCCGCGCTATGGCAGCGGGGCACAGGCAGAAACCGGTTGCGGTGCCAATCTGGGTTGTGGCGTCGGAGACAGCGCCTTGCGGACTTTGGCAGCTAGCGACTTGGCCAACTGTCGCAGAGTCACCGGATCCTTTGGCGACTGGTGGAGGCAGAAGTAGTACCAGTATTCGTGTGGTAGAGTGATTTTCAGAAGCGCAATTGCAATCACAATCGCTGGAGTATTGCCTTGAACAAACCCAACTGATACCGCTAACCAGGTCAAAAAACCAGATATGAACAGCGTGACGATTATCCAAAGGAACACAATCACCACCCGTAAAAAAGCAGTTTGGGGCATGTCTTCGGATAGCGTGTCGTCTTCGCGATAGGATTTTCGAGCCCGTTCCAGGTCTCCATCCTTCTTTGTTTCTGAATACAGCCCGCATGCTACTGGTATCCCCAACACTATCAGCAAGGGGGCGCTCGCATATAGCAATAGCAGAATTATTCCAGAAACAAGGATCCAGATAACTATCAACTGCCAGCGGTTGATGCCGAAGAAGGCAGCAACGCGGATCAGCCAACCGGCGTATCGGAACAGCATCGAGTCGATCTTGACGACCATCGTGGCCACCTCCTTGAAGTTTCGCAGAAAAATAGTATCATTTAATCACATTTATGTCAATTAAAAAATTCCTAAAAAAATGGTGGTTGTCGCTGAAGTATGAGCCGACAGATCCCAGATATGGCCGGGGCGAGATTAAAATTGTTGCCATTGGCGGTGGCAGCGGACTTTCTAATTTACTTCGTGGCTTGAAAAAGTACTCAAATAATATTACCGCAATTGTTGCCATGTCAGATTCTGGAAGAAGTTCCGGAGTAATCAGAAGAGTGTTTAAGACCTTGCCACCCGGTGATGCCAGAAAATGTTTAGCCGCATTGTCTGATGACTACCAATTAATCACAGAGGTTTTTGAATATCGCTTTCCCAAAAGTAGTGGTTTTCTTTCAAATCATCCACTGGGAAATATTTGGCTAGCCGCCCTAATTCAAAAATACGGATCATTCGAAAAAGCGATAGAGGTTTCTCACCATTTATTAGGGACAGTTGGCAATGTTTACCCATCAACGCTTGACAATGTTCAACTCGCGGCTTCATTTATCGATGGCACACGGACAATTGGTGAAGACAAAATCCCGCTAGCTGGTAAAAAGATTAAAAGGATTTTTTACGCAAAAAAAGCAGTTGGCGCTTATAAAAAGTCAGTTGAAGCAATCGTTGGAGCCGATTTGATCATTATCGGTCCTGGCAGTTTATACACCTCAATTATGCCTAATTTGTTAATTCCGGGCATTATCAGGGCGCTAAGAAATAACGTTTCTGCCACAAAGATATTCATTGCTAACTGCTCTACTGAGCGTGGTGAAACAGAGAATATGGGTATTACTGATCACCTTGAAGCCATTGAAACCCATACCAGGGAAAAGTTATTTGATTATGTTTTGGTCAACAATAAAATCATTAAAAAATCAAAAAAAGTTGGTCAACTTGGAGAAATAAATAATATCACCTATGAAGACGATCGATATCAGAGCTATCAAATTGTTCGCAAAGATTTAATCGATAGGAAATTTCCATTGCATCATGACCAAGAACGACTGGCGAAAGAAATCATTTTACTTTATAATAGTGTTAAAGACAATGTAAACAAGGAGTAAAAATGGCAGAGGACAAAAAAGAGGGAAAATTAGTTGGGGTGATTACACATTTCTTTCCACACGTTTCTGCTGCAGTTCTCTCGGTTGAAGCGCCAATAAAAGTTGGCGACAAAGTCAAGATTGTCGCGCCGAGCGGCAAAGAATTTGAGCAAGAAGTTACCTCGATGCAAATCGATCGAGCGGACATTTCGGAAGCAAAAGCCGGTGATGAGATTGGGATGAAGGTTGACGAGAAAGTCCATGAAGGCTGCAAGGTTTATTTAATCTAAAAAATTAATATCTTAGTCCTCCTTCGCTCGAATTCGTCCCGATGGGCATCGGGACGAATGTTCGCTACGAGAGGGCGCCACAGACTATTAAATTTATAAGGTGTGGCGGAGGGAAATTTTATGCGTCGGCCATTAGTTATTGGTAATTGGAAAATGTTTACTTCACTTTCTGACGCTTTGGTGCTTTCCACCGGAGTTCGTGATGGAGTGGAGGAATTTTCTGGCATTGAGGTTGTTCTCTGCCCACCGGTGATCTGGCTGACTGAAGTTGCAGAAGTGATTCATAAAGGGGCCCAAAATATAGCTCTTGGGGCCCAAAATATTAATTATCTGTCTGAGGGAGAATATACGGGAGAGATTTCCGCTAACATGGTTCGCGACGTGGCGAAGTATGTAATCGTTGGCCATTCAGAGCGTCGAAAATATTTTGTCGAGACAAATAATTTAGTTAGTCGTAAAGTGGCAGCTGCGATTGACGCCGGACTTTCACCAATTGTTTGTGTTGGAGAAAAAGAGAGAGGCGACAATTCAGTTCATGAAGTAGTCAAAGAACTTGAAGAATCATTGGTTGGTGTTAAAAAGGAAGAGTATAAAGAAATAATTGTCACTTACGAGCCAGTTTGGGCAGTCGGCGCTGATCAGCCGGCTGACCCTGACTATTGTTCTCGAATAATTGTAAAGCTGCGGGAATTGGTTGATTCTGCTACCCCGATTGTTTACGGTGGAGACGTCAACGCTTCAAATGTTTATAATTTTATTAAACGGCCGGAGATTGATGGAGTTTTGGTCGGCCGAGCAAGTCTTAAAGCGACCGATTTTATTAAAATCTGTCGGATAGTGTCAGAATATAAACGAATAATATAGAACCATGGAGGGGAAATGGCAAAAATTGCGATTAATGGTTTTGGACGGATTGGCCGGGTAGCAGCAAAAATAATATTAGACGACAATGATTTGGAACTTGTGGCGGTAAATGATTTAACTGATTTCGAAACTCTTTTATTTTTGCTGACTCACGACTCCATTTATCGTAATTTTCAGAAAGAGATTCGATTTTCCGAACAGGGAATTTTGATCGGCGGCAAAAGAGTACATTTTTTCGCCGAGAAGGAACCGGCAAAATTGCCCTGGGAAGCGCTTGATATTGACGTTGTAATTGAGTCTACCGGCGTCTTTCTGACCAGCGATCAGTGTCAAGATCACATCAGAGCCGGTGCGAAAAAGGTAGTAATGTCGGCACCGGCGAAAGACGATGCCACCCCGACATATTTAATCGGTGTAAATGAGGACAAATATCAAGGGGAAAAAATTATCTCTAACGCTTCATGCACTACAAATTGCATTGCACCGGTAATCAAAATTCTAAATGATAACTTTGGCGTGAAACAATCGCTCTTTACAACTGTTCATTCGTATACTGCCGACCAAAATCTAGTTGATGGGCCACACAAAGATTTGCGCCGGGCGAGAGCAGCGGCGATTAACATTGTGCCAACAACTACCGGAGCAGCGAAAACGGTGACTAAAATTATCACCGAATTGGACAAGAAATTTGATGGTTTAGCGATTCGCGTTCCGACGTCAGTTGTTTCACTTTCTGATGTTGTGGCAGTATTGGAGCGGCCAACAACGATTGAAGAAATAAACTCTGTTTTCGAAAAAGTAGCGACCGGGGAAATGAAAAATATTCTAGCTGTGAGTGACGAACCGTTGGTTTCCAGTGATTTGGTTGGTAGCAGTGCGTCAGCAATTATTGATTTATCTCTAACCAACTTAATCGGCGGCAATCTGGCAAAAGTCATCGCTTGGTATGATAATGAGTGGGGCTATTCCTGCCGACTGGTTGAAATGGCAAAATTGGTAGGAAAGAGATAGATTGGTCCAATTTGACCAATTAGTCTAATTAGACTAATTTGATTTTTTATGGAAATTATTAAAGCATTAAAAGAATCAAAGCTGACTGGTCTCGGTGGTGCTGGTTTTCCGACTTGGCAGAAATGGCAATTAGTAAAAGAAGCGGAAGACCGGAAGCGTTTTGTGATTTGTAATCTTTCCGAGGGAGAAGCGGATGTTTTTAAAGATGAATATATTTTGATTCATCACTTGAAAGAGTTGATTTTTGGCATAGAATTGGCAGCAGATACTATTATGGCACAGAAGTCATATATATTTCTTAACGATAAATATAAAAAGTATTTTAAAAAGATTAAACGGTCCACTTCTGGAAGAAAAATTGAAATTTTTATTGATACCGGCCGTTATTTGTCTGGTGAGGAGACGACGCTTTTGCAAGTAATGGAGGGAAAATTGCGTCAGCCAAAAAACAAGCCTCCCTACCCAACGGAATCAGGACTTTACGGTTGCCCGACTCTGGTTAATAATGCCGAAACACTTTACCGGGCGTATCTAGTGTCAACCGGAAATTATCAAGCAAAAAGATTTTATTCGATAACAGCAGACTCCGGCAAGAAAAAAATCATTGAAGCCAGTGTCGCGGCGAAAATTTCTGAAATCATCGGACCGAAAATTTTCTGGTCAGCCAAATTTGCCCGAATTAGTGGTCCATCGGGTTATTTTTTGCTAAGAGAAAAATTTGATCAATCTGTAGATGGCACCGGTGCCATTCGAATTTACGGTCATCGTCGGCGAATAATTGATGGTTTAGTCGACTCTGTGATATTTCTGAAATCAGAATCGTGCGGCAAGTGCACGCCTTGTCGCGAAGGTACTTATCGGATCGCTGAAAAAATTAATCAACTTCTTGATTCAAATAGTCTTTGGGATCGCAAAGAAATTGTTGAAGTGATGGTAGAAATCGCTGAAGCTGCCAAAGAAAGTAGTTTTTGCACTTTGGGCAAGTCAGTGGCCACACCTGTAATTTCAACAATCGAAAATTTTAAACAGGAGCTAATTGGTGAATAAAATATTTGAAATTAAAATTAATGACAAAAAATATAAAGTCAGAGATGGCGATACTGTTTTGGAGGTGGCGAAAAAAAACAAATTGCATATTCCTACTTTGTGCTATCATCCGGATTTATTACCAAACGGCAATTGCCGCCTATGTTTGGTCGAGGCAATATTGAAAGACAATTTATCACTTGTTTCTGCTTGTTCGACAAAAGTTGTGCCTGATTTGAAGATAAAACTGGATACTCCAAAGGTAAAAAGAATTCGTAGAATTAATCTGGAAATGCTACTTTCTGATCATATAAAAAAATGTGATAGTTGCAACTGGCATGATAATTGCGAACTGAAAAAATTGGCAAAGGATTTTGGCATTAAAGAATCAAGATTTTCTGAACGCCGGAGGAAATTCAAAATTGACTGCAAAACACCGTCAATGCTTTGGGATTCAAGTAAATGTATCGAATGCGGAAATTGTTTGTCTTCTTGCAAGGAAATTTCTGGTATGGATAATATCGAAACGCAGTACAGGGGGTCATCAATAATTTTTGGACCGAAGGGCGGCAGAAGTTTTGCGGAAACAAACTGTGTTTTTTGCGGGCAATGCATACTGCGGTGTCCATCCGGTTCTTTGCAGGAGAAATCCGAAGTCAATCAGGTCAAAAAATTTCTTGCCAGAAAAATGGGCCAAATTGCCGTAGCCCAATTGGCGCCTTCAACACGCTATTCAATCGGCGAATTATTTGGTTTGTCGCCTGGAGAAAATTTAGAAAAAAAATTAGTTGCGTCGTTAAGGAAAATCGGTTTTGATTATGTTTTAGATGTAAATGTCGGCGTTGATATTGTTGCAATTGAAGAAGCCGAAGAGTTCATCGAGAGATTTGAAAGTAAAAAAAGACTACCGATATTTACCGCTTGTTGTCCCGCCTGGGTTCGCTACGTGGAAATCTTCCATCATGAATTAATTTCACAGTTGACGACAACTAAATCCCCTGTACACTGTTTGGCGTCTGCAACCAAAAGTTATTTCAGCAAAAAAATAAAGATCAATCCAAAAAAAATAAAAATTGTTTCTATTGTGCCTTGCGTTGCTAATAAGTTCGAGAGCACTTTACCAGAACTTCGTTTTGGCAAGCGTCCGGAAATTGATTTCGTTTTAACGGTTCGCGAAACGGCCAGACTTTTGAAATCAAAGAATATTAATTTGGCCGAAGAAGATGAAGTAGAGTTTGATTCCCCCTTTGGTCAGGCAACCGGTGCTGGCGTAATATCTGGCGCCTCCGGTGGAGTGATGGAATCAGTACTCCGAACGGTGGTGGCAAAATTATCTGGCGGAGAGATCACTAAGTTACAATTTAACGAAGTTCGGGGGCTGGGCGGAGTTAAGGAAGCGATAGTTGATATTGATGACCAAAATATTGAAGTAGCCGTAGTTTCCGGACTTGCCAACGCTTCTCGTCTTCTTAAAGATATGAAATCAGGTGTAAAACGCTATAATTATGTTGAAGTTATGGCTTGTCCTGGCGGCTGTTTAGGCGGCGGAGGACAGCCTATACCCACGACAGGAGAGATTCGAGAGAAGCGACGTGCTACATATTATTCTGATGATGAAATAAAACCGCTTCGCCGAGTGCATGAAAATCAGGATTTAATGAAAATGTATGAGGCCCTCGACGCCAAACCGCTATCTGATCGGGCAAAACGACTTTTTCATCGGGGATTTATTAAAAGAAAAGTTAAATGAGGAAGTTAATTGTTTTGATCTTTCACTCGGGATCGACGCGGACATAACATTGTAAGTTTTGGAGTTAATATGATGAAAAGTGTGCTGGATGCTGAAATTGAAAATAAAATTATTTTTCTTCGGGTTGATTGGAACGTGCCTTTTGAAAGCGGAAAAATTTTAAATGATAGCCGAATCAGGGCAACTTTGCCAACTATCAATTATTTGCTGTCAAAAAATTGCCGAATCGTCATCGGCACTCATCTTGGCCGGCCGGAGGGTGATGTAGTCCCACAACTTTCTACCAAAATCTTAGCTATGAGATTTTCAGAGCTTATTAAAACCAAAATTTGTGCAACGGATTATGTTATTGAATCGGCCGTCAAGAAGCAGATTGATCGTCTTGGCCCCAAAGAAATAATTGTCATTGGGAATCTTCGTTGGCATGCAGAGGAGGAGACTAATAATTTGGCATTTGCTCACATTCTTTCCAGTTATGCGGAGGCTTTTGTTAACGATGCGTTCGCTGTATGCCATCGAGCTCACGCCTCGGTAGAAGCAATAACAAATTTTTTGCCGGGCTATGCCGGTCTTTTGTTGGAAAAGGAAGTAAACTCTTTGCGCATACTAACACAAAGGCCGAGGCATCCCTTCGTTTTGGTTTTGGGCGGAGCCAAGATAAAAGACAAAGTTGGGCTAATAAAAAAATTTGCTCCAATGGTTGATAAAATTCTTGTCGGTGGCGCGATAGCTAATACATTGCGATATTTTCAGGGTCATGATATAGGAAATTCTTATTGCGAAACTGACCTTAAAAATACTGCCCTGGGGATTTTTGCCGTTGCAAAAAATAAAATTGTTTTACCAAATGATGAAATTCGGAAAGATTTGAGTGGCGGAAAATTTTCCATTATGGATATTGGGCCGCAAACAATTGCTAAATTCAAGGAGTATATTTCTCCGGCAAAGACGATTTTCTGGAATGGGAATATGGGTTATAGTGAAGATAATGAGTATGAAACTGGTACTTTGGAAATTGCCAAGGCAATAAGAGATAATTCTTACACGAAAATCATTGCCGGAGGAGATACTGCCGGCTTTATCGATTCTCACAATATGGTTTCTGGTTACAGTTTCGTCTCGACTGGCGGTGGTGCAGCGCTGGAGTTTTTGGCTGGTGCCGAGCTACCAGCATTGAAAGCCTTGGGTTATTATAATAAGTAAGGATAATTATGTTTATTTCACCAAGAGAACTGTATAAATCTGCTGATAGCAAAAAAGTAGCGATCGGCGCTTTTAATACCAATAATTTAGAAGTTACTCAAGCGATTGTTGCTGGCGCCGAAGCGGTAAGACTACCAATTATTATCCAGACAACGCCAAAGGCAATTGATTATGCCGGACTTAATGAACTTTTTGCCGTTATTAAAGCGGCAATCGACGACACAAAAATACCCGTGACTGTTCATCTTGACCATTGTACTGAAATTGACCTGGTAAAAATTTGTCTCGAAAAAGGTTATCGTTCAGTAATGTTTGACGGTTCGAGTCTACCATTTGAGGAAAATGTTGCCGCAACCAAAAAGGTGGTTGATTTAGCCCATCAATTTGATGCTTTCGTTGAAGGCGAAATTGGCAGAATTTCCAAAAGTGAAGAAGGTGTTTCAAACGGAAAACCAGCATATACCGATCCGGACGAGGCGAAAAATTTTGCCAGACTGACAGGCGTTAATTCTCTGGCAATTTCAATCGGCAATATTCATGGAGCACCGCAAGGAGAAAAATTAAATATTGATTTATTGAAATTAATAAATCAAAAAGTAGATATTCCTTTAGTCTTACATGGCGCATCTGGTCTTTCGAGGATCGATTTAAAACAAGCAATAGATAACGGGATTAGAAAGATTAATATTGATACTCAGATCAAAAAGGCCTTTAAAAAAAGTTTGCAGGAAGATGTTGACGATCCAAATAAAGATATTCGCGATTGTTTGACCAATGCGAAAGAGGATGTTGAATTAGTGGTGATTAAATATCTTAAAATTTTTAATGGTATTGATTAATTATTAATTTTTCTTACTATGTATGATGTTGTAACAATTGGTGATTCTTTTGAGGATTTGTTTATTTTCCCTAGGGACGCACGAATACTGACTTCCACTGATTTTAAATCTAAAAAGAGTCTTTGCTTTGGTTATGGTGATAAAGTTGAAGTGGAAAAAATCGAATGTCATATTGGTGGCTCAGCGACAAATACGGTAATGAATTTTAGTAAACTAGGGTTTAAATGTGTGCTAATTACATCAGTCGGTAATGATAGTCAGGGAGAAAAAATTTATCGCTATTTTGTTGACAAAGGAATAGATACTTCACAAATTAAAAAGAGCTCGACGGCTTCCACTAATACTTCAGTAATTCTAAGTTTTGAAGGTGATAGAACTATTTTAACTTATCATGGAACTGCCGATTACAGTAATTTCAGACCAAAAAAGGACTTAAAAACGGATTGGTATTATGTTGCACCGCTTGGAAAACATTCTGGCATTGTTGAGAATCGCATAATTGAAAATATTGCAAAAACAGGTTCTGGGCTAATCTGGAATCCCGGAAGTTATCAACTTTCTAAAGGAATTAGAAATTACCGACATTTTCTAAGGTTTTGTAATATAATTTTCCTTAATCGTGAAGAGGCGATGTTGTTTGTCGATTTGCCGGGTAAACAAACTATTGAGGAAGTGATGAAAACTCTTCACTCGTTTGGTGTTAAAATTGTTGTTGTTACTAATGGAGACAAGGGAGCTATGTGTTACGACGGAGATTTGTTTTATCAAATTGAGACGACTGACGATGAACGGATTGATGCGACTGGGGCTGGAGATTCTTTTGCCAGCTCATTTTCAGCTGTAATAATAAAAAACTGTGATATAAAAAAACCACAGGCATATGTACCAGACCGAGAGGTTGTTGAAGAATCACTTAAATCCGGTATTATTGTTTCAGGGTCAGTAGTTAGTAAAATCGGTGCTCATAGTGGGCTTTTAACACTCAGGGAAATTTCTGAACGAATGGGAAAACTAGTAAAACTTCAACCTTCGGTATATACTAAGTAAAACCCAGCAGCCAGAAATCAAAAGTTAGATTCGAAAACAAAAACAAAGAGTAAATCATAACTCTTTTTGTTTATATGAAACAGCATATCGCAATATTTGTTG
>CAYHDN010000024.1:0-12493 GCA_964355425.1 uncultured Candidatus Saccharibacteria bacterium | reverse complement strand
AAAAAATTGTTTAAATGTAAATATGCCAATGTCCAACCTCACTCCGGATCACAAGCTAACATGGCGGCTTTTCTCGCCGTCGCTAAACCGGGTGACAAAATCCTTGGCCAATCACTGCAGTCCGGCGGACATCTGTCACATGGCTCAAAGGTCTCCTTTTCCGGCCAAATTTTTACCTCCCACACCTACGAGGTGTCGGAAAAAACCGGTTTAATCGATTACGAAAAAGTTCTAAAAATTGCTAAGAAAGTCAAGCCAAGAATTATTATTTGCGGACACTCTGCCTATCCGCGAACAATTGATTTTAAAAAATTCCGAGTAATAGCTGACGAAGTCGGCGCTTACTTGATTGCTGACATCGCCCACATCGCCGGCCTAGTTGTAACCGGATTCCACCAGTCCCCCATCAGAATTGCCGATATTGTCACCACCACAACTCACAAAACTCTGCGCGGGCCGCGTGGCGGAGTAATTTTGACCAATGATGAAAAACTGGCAAGGAAAATTGATAAAGCATTGTTCCCGGGAATTCAGGGCGGACCGCTCGAACACATTATTGCCGCCAAAGCGGTCTGTTTTAAGGAAGCGTTACAGCCGTCATTTAAGAAATACTCTTCTCTAGTTCTGCAGAACATGAGAATACTTGTAGAATCGCTGCAAAAATATGATTTTGATTTGGTTACCGGTGGCAGCGATAATCATCTGGCACTAATTGATTTGCGAAACAAAAATATTATCGGTGCTGATTTTGAGTGTGCGTTAGAAAAGGCCGGCATTACAGTTAATAAAAATTCTGTTCCCGGCGATGATAAACCGGCAACAATAACATCCGGTATCCGTATTGGCACTCCGGCCATAACAACTCGCGGCATGGGCCCGGCGGAGATGCAGCGAATTGCTGAAATGATAAATACAGTCGCAGAAAATATGAACAACGAAAAAAAACTAGCAGAGATCGAACTTGAAGTCCACCAAATGTGCTCTCGGTTCCCAATCTAACAATTCTAAAAAATTAGTTTAGTAAAATTTGGTTAAGATAAGATATTTAATTCCGATAATTAGTCAGACAGTAAACGATCGTTTAGGTCATAACTAATTATTGTGATCAAATACTTAAAACGGATAATCCACCACATGTTCTTATTTTTTTAGTAATTTTCTATCAGGATATAATCAACATGAAACAAGAAAATGCGCTCTAAATTTCTGATATAAAAAAGAAAGAGACCGTCGGGACTAGCGCGACGGTCTTACGGACATGAATCTTGACGATTCTTCGGCAGGTGTAGGAGGGTTTAGCCTTACGGGTCGATGCGACCAAGCCCGCGGATTCACCGGTTTGACCGGTTACTTGGGAAACAAGCATTTCAGCTTGTACCCGCGTATCGAGATGCAAGCATCTCCAACGAATCCTCGTTGCCAGCGTTAGACGCCAGGATTTAGGCTGCTCCCTTCTGAGGGGGAATCGAGTTTTCTTTATTCCGCTCCTACATTTTAATTGTAGATCTATCAACAAAAACTGTCAAGATCACACTCTTTGAACTTATTGGTTTTTTTGCTATGATAAAAACAAATTATGAAGCAAAAAATTGAAACAATTCGGCATTCGCTTTCACATGTTTTAGCAACGGCAGTTTTAGAGATGTTTCCGGAAGCCAAGCTGGGAATCGGTCCGGCAATTAAAAATGGCTTTTATTATGATTTCGATCTGCCGCAAACTTTAATTCCTAAAGATTTGCCACTGCTGGAAGAAAAAATGCGAAAAATTATTAACTGCGGTGCAAAATTTGAGCGCACTGATTTAGATAACAATTCAGCAATAAAACAATTTAACAATCAAGAATACAAACAGGAACTGATCAAAGACCTGAGCGATGATAATATCACCATCTACAAATCTGGAAATTTTACCGATCTCTGTAAAGGTCCTCACGTCGAGTCAACTGCGGATTTGAAATCTACAGGTTGGAAATTGGATAAAATCGCCGGAGCTTACTGGAAGGGCTCGGAGAAAAATAAAATGCTCCAGCGGATTTATGGCTTGGCTTTTGAAAACAAAAAAGAATTAAATGATTTTTTGAAAACTCGGGTGGAAGCAGAAAACCGCGATCATCGAAAAATTGGCGAGGAATTGGATTTATTCTCTTTTCATCCGGAAGGTCCGGGATTTGTCTTCTGGCACAACAAGGGTTGGTTTATTTTTCAAAAACTTTTAGAGTATTGGCGGGAGATTCACAGAAAAAATGATTATGAGGAAGTCAACACACCGATACTTTTATCGCTTGATATGTGGAAACAATCTGGCCATTTAGAAAATTATCGGGAAAAAATGTTTGTGGCAAAAACATCAGAAAATCAAGATTATACCCTTGGCGTCAAACCGATGAATTGCATGGGCGGAATTCTAATTTATAAAGAGAAAATGCGTTCATACCGAGATTTGCCGATTAAAATGGGAGAGATCGGTTTGGTCCACCGAAATGAAGGTTCCGGTGAAATGCACGGTTTAATACGCTTGCGACAATTCACACAAGATGATGCCCATATATTCTGTCGCGAAGATCAAGTAAAAGAGGAAATTTTGAAAGTTTTTGACCTCTGTTTTGAGGTTTATAAAAAATTCGGCCTGGAAATAGATCATATTGAACTTTCAACTCGGCCGGAAAAATCAACCGGTTCAGACGAGGCTTGGAAATTGGCAGAGTCAACGATGCGGGAAATTTTGGTTGAAAATAAAATTGAACATAAAATTAATAAAGGCGACGGCGCATTTTACGGACCAAAATTTGATTTTCATTTGAAAGATGCGATTGGTAGAACTTGGCAATGTGGCACAATTCAGCTTGATTTTGCCCAACCGGAAAACTTTGAGTTGTTTTATGTCGATGACAATGGTGAAAAAACCCGCCCGGTAATGATTCACCGGGTAATTTATGGCGCTATTGAGCGGTTTTTGGGAATTTATATTGAAAATATCGCCGGAGTGTTTCCTCTGTGGCTCGCTCCAGTTCAAACGATTGTTCTTCCAATTTCCGATAAACACAATGAATATGCCGTGGGAATTATTAAAGAACTGAAAGATAAAGAAGTGCGAGCGGAAATTGATCAGCGATCAGAAAGTGTTGGTCGCAAAATTCGTGACGCTGAAATGCAAAAAATCCCGTACATGTTAATTGTCGGTGATAAAGAGATCAAGGCGAAAAAAGTTGCCGTCCGTAAATACGGCGAAGGTGACATAGGACAAAAAAATATCAATGAGATAATTAAAGAAATTTCGGAGGCAAAATGAAAGGTGTGTTAATTGGCGGATTAATTGGACTGATTATTGGAATAATTTTTATCCTATTTTCCTCGCTTTATGCCAGTTACTACGTCGAGAATCCGGTGGCAACAGTTCTCTCAACTGTCTTTCTCTGGATAATCGTTGGCGCAATTGTTGCGATTATTTTAAAATTGACATTTGCCCGACGAAACAAAAATTAGTGCTATAAAAATAGAGGAGCTCCACCGAAGAGGTGGAGCTGGTTCAAGATATACGACACGTCCAACGGACGTATTTGGTGGGGGAAGGGACACCACCCGCGATGCGATATCCGGGGGGGAGCGGATATTTTGGGTTGCGGGCGGTGCCCCATACACACTTAACAACAGTGCAGGATCAATTGTAACTTTAAAAACATCTCCTGTCAAGAGTCGGAGATGTTTTTTGAGTCATTAGCTAATTATTCAGTCCTATACTATATAATTGCTATTTTTTGTTTATGAGTTCATTTAATATTTTCCATCTTCGCTGCTTCTCTTCCCAGCTTATCGGATCACCGAGTTTAAATGACGCAGTCCCTTTCCGAGGTGAATACTTGTTAATATATGCCGAAGAAAACTCAACCTTCTTGCAAACCTCAATAGTTTGCTGAAAATCTTCTGCTGTTTCGCCAGGAAAACCTACAATGATATCCGTTGTAATTTTTACTTGATGGACTTTCGACTTTAGACTTTTGACTAGCCGAAGATATTCTTCGGCAGTATATGGCCGATTCATTGCTTTTAGGATTCTATCCGATCCCGATTGCAATGGCAGATGAATTTGCTTTTTGATTTTCGGCAAAGTTGTAATCGTTTCAATTACATCTTTTGTTATGTCTTTCGGATGATTTGACATAAATGAAACCTGAAAATTGCCCGGCAAATCATTAATATTTTTTAGCAATTTCGCAAATCCAAATTCGTATGAATTGACATTCTGACCCAAGAGCACAATTTCTTTTTTTCCGGTTTTGGTTAGCGCTGATATTTCCTTGATAACATCTTTCATTGGCCGTGATTTTTCTCGGCCGCGAGTGTATGGGACAATACAATAGGAACAAAAATTATTACAACCGGTCATAATAGGTATATAAACAGAATCGCTGGATTGGCCGAAAGTTTTGTTAGATATTTTTTCCTCAAGAATTTTTTCCAAACTTTTCACATCTCCAAATTGCCAATAATAAGCACCTTTATCAGCGATTTTGTTCTGATCCTCAGGTGTCAAGCACGAAGTAACAAGGATTTTGAACGATCGTTCACTTTTTATGGTGTTTTCTCTTGTCCAGTTTCTAATCCTTCCAAGTATCCGATCAACTGCAGTTTGGCGAACTGAACAAGCTAAAATAAAAATCACCTCGGCTTCTTTTACAGTGGTTTCAACCAACCCGGCGGATTTCAAAAAAATCGCCAACCGCGACGCATCATATTCATTTTGCTGACAACCAATTGTTTCAACAAAGAATTTCATAAATACAATATCATTACTTCACACTTTTCCCACACCTCGTAGGTGTGGGAAAAGTGTCTAACCTTTTGCGCTATGATTTTAGCAGAAATTTGGATATATTTATAGCATGAATAAAGTCTTAATCGAAAAAGCTAGAAAATTTGTCGAAAGTGAATGCAGGAAGCCAACAAATAAATATGGATATGGTCTTTATGTTGAGCATTTCGTACCAATGCAAAATCATGCAAAAAAACTCTGTCACAAACTCGCTGGAAATCCTGAAATTATCTCAATTGCAGCTTGGTTACATGATATCGACTCAATGATGATTGGTCGGAAAGATCACCATCTAACTTCAGCGCGAATTGCTAGGGATTTTTTGGAAAAACAAAATTACGATCCCCAAAAAACAACGATAGTTCTCGCCTGTATCGAACACCATCGTCAGTCAACAAGTTTTAACAGAGAAACCTTGGAGGAAAAGATTATTGCTGACGCCGACGCAATTTGTAATTTTGATATGTTACCGGGATTATTTTACGTTACACTAGTAGTGGAAAAATTAACTCCAATCTTGGCCGCAAAATCAATCAAGAAAAAACTTGAAAACAAATGGCGAAGATTGCATTTTAACGAGTCAAAAAAATTGGTTAAGCCAAAATATCAAGCGACGATGCTGTTGTCAGAAGAAATTACAAAACCATAATCTTCAGAGTTCACATATATTTAGCCGGCCGGTTGTATATATGTGACAATTTATTTTCGAGAAATCTTGCATAATAAAAATCACCCATGCGGGCGATTTTTATTACGTATAAGCCGGACTCATTCTTTCTTTTCTTCTGTCGGTTTTGGCTCTTCAGTTGCGCCTCCGGACGGAGCGGCTTCTGTTTCCGACTCACCTTCCCCGCCCTCAACTGCTTCCTCACCTTCAGCCGGTTTCTCGCCAGGAACTTCAACTGCCTCAACATCTTCTTCCGGCTTTTCTTCGAGTTCGGCCATTTCTTCCTCACTTCGGGGTGGCTGAATTAAAATAGCCACTTCTTCAGGATCATCCAAAACTTCTATCCCCGCCGGTATTTTTATATCAAATACTTTTATCACATCGTCAAAAGTTTTCAAAACTGAAATGTCAACTTCAATTTCATGGACCAAATCAGATGGTAAACATTCAACTTCAATCGCGTCTTTATTAGTCACCAACGAACCCTCAAGATCAAGAACCGCCGGTGATTCGCCGATCTGCTTTAGAGGAATTTCTGTCTTAATCTTTTCTTTCATATTAACTTTGTAAAAATCAATATGAATCGGTCTCATTGTCACCGGATCAATCTGTACTTCGTGAACCAAAACCTTTACCGGTTCAGAATTTTCGATTTCCAAATCAATTAAACTTGATTCTCCGGCTCCAGCGAAAACCCTGTTAAAGGCTAAATTATCAACAGAAATATTTTGATTTTTAAAATCACCGCCGTAAATATTGGCCGGAATTTTTCCTTCTACCCTTAAACTGGCAGCTTTCGTCTCAGCTCTGCTTGTAGCTTTCAACTGAAATTCTTCGGTCATGGTTTATTTTAATAATTCTTTAACACTTTTTGCTTCTGAAATTCTTTCGTAGGCGTTAATAACATCATCGGTCGTAATGTTTTCTTCTTTGGTCTGAATTTCAACTTTTGGTCCATTTACTGCCACAGAAGCTAACATTGGTATGTGATTTTCACATTCCAGTCGCAAAAAACAAATACTGCCCGCTGCATTTTGTATATGAATATTCTCAAAAGTATATTTTTTGCCGCAATGCGGACAGCGAACCTTTTTCTGAATACTTTGAAATATTTTTTGTATTTCTGCAGAATCCATATTTCAGCCCTCAATAATCTATGTTATCAAATTTTAACCAAATGTCAATCGCGATCAATCAGATTCTACAAGTATTCTCTAGTTCTGCAGAACTAGAGAATACTTGTACTATCATTTTTCCTGCTCCAAAGCAACAATTTCATCCCGAAGTTCTGCGGCACGCTCAAACTGTAGTTTAAAAGCGACTTTTTGCATCTCTGTTCTTAATTCCTTAATCAATCGAGTCCGTTCAGTTTTAGGAATTCTCAATAAATTGATCGTTTCAATTGGCGTTTTCTTTTTCTCCTCGATTTTTCTCTTTGTCGAGGTCGGAGTAATGTTATGTTCAAGGTTGTATTTTGTTTGAATGTTGCGCCGTCTACCAGTCTCAAAAATTGCTTCTTTCATTGCTTTAGTTTGACGATCGGCATACATAATTACTCGGCCATTAATATGACGCGCCGCCCGGCCGATTGTTTGTATTAAAGCAGTTTTGCCGCGCAAAAATCCTTCTTTATCAGCATCCAAAATTGCAATTAATGAAACCTCCGGTAAATCTAATCCTTCGCGAAGCAAATTAATTCCGACTACAACATCATACTTTCCAAGCCGCAAATCTCTCAATATTTCCGTTCGCTCCAGTGTTGCGACATCGGAATGCAAATAAGCAACTTTTATCCCCTTTTCCTGTAAAAACTCAGTTAAATCTTCAGCCATCATTTTCGTCAAAGTGGTGACAATAACCCTTTCGCCGTTTTTAACATTTTCTTGAATCTTTAAGATTAAATCTTGAATCTGATTTTTCGTCGGTCGAATTTCCACCATCGGATCAACAACTCCGGTTGGCCTAATTAGTTGTTCTATAACATTTCCTTCCAATAATTCAATTTCGTAATTATCCGGTGTCGCCGAGGAAAATATTGCTTGATTGATTTTTTGAAAAAACTCATCATATTTTAGCGGACGGTTGTCAACCGCCGCCGGCAGACGGAAACCAAAATTGACCAAGGTTTCTTTTCGACTTTTGTCGCCGGCATACATACCGCGGATTTGTGGAATAGTCATGTGAGATTCGTCAATAATTATAAGATAATTTTTGGGGAAGAAATCAATTAAGGTTGATGGCGGCTGTCCGGGTGAACGCTTATCAAAATATCTGGAGTAATTTTCAATTCCAGAGCAATATCCTGTCTCTCTCATCATTTCAATATCGTATTTAACCCTCTCCTCTATTCTTTGAGCTTCTAATAATTTGCTTTCTTTCTTGAATTTCGCAATTTGAGTTTCAAGGTCATTTTCAATCTGTAATATCACCGATTCCAAATCAATATCTGGAGTGACAAAATGTTTTGCTGGATAGACTTCTAGGTCTTGTAATTTTTCACTAATTTTTCCGGAAATGCCATCAATGGCTTCAATACTTTCAACAACGTCCCCGAAAAATACAATTTTGTAAGTAAAATCAGTATATGCCGGGTAAATTTCAATGGTTTCACCCTTAACGCGATACGTCCCGCGTCGTAAATCGTAATCATTCCTCTCGTATTGCAACGCCGTAAAATTTTCTAATAATTCCTTGCGATTGATGCTTTCGCCAATTTTAAATTTTGCAACTTGGACCTGGTAATTTTCCGGCGAACCGATGCCATAAATGCATGAAACCGAAGCAACAATAATTACATCACTGCGGGTCAAAAGAGCCTGTGTTGCCGCATGTCGCAATCGATCTATTTCATCGTTGATTGATGAATCCTTCTCGATATAAGTGTCAGACGACGGAATATAAGCCTCCGGCTGATAGTAATCATAATACGAAACAAAATAATGGACAGCATTGTCAGGAAAGAACTGACGGAATTCGTCGGCTAGTTGCGCCGCTAAAGTTTTGTTGTGAGCAATAACCAAAGTTGGTTTTTGAACCTTGTTGATGACATTAGCAATAGTAAAAGTTTTTCCCGAGCCGGTAACACCTAAAAGTGTTTGATATTTTTCGCCACGCAAAATTCCATCTGATAATTTCTCAATCGCTATTGGTTGATCACCAGTCAGAGAAAATTTAGATTTTATATTAAATCTTGACATTTAATTAATCTGGATATATTGTATTATTAAGTATAGATTACTGGATGGAAGCGTCATGTGTTCTCGTTATGGCCATAATGAGGACGCAAACTGGCCAGTGCGCGATCCGTACGGGTGCTATGCCGGCGACGTTTGGGACCCTGGGTCCCTATGCCGATTATTATCAAGCAATTTGCTTGTGTCCTCATACGCTGATCAACACTGATCAGCTTTTTTCTTTCGCTTGATAATTTAGATAGTATATGTTAAAAATGAATAGTCTGCAAGAGTCGTTATCTTATGAGGGAGGCAGGACCTTGCGAAACCACAACCGGCGCAGTAAGGGCCCAGTCGCAGGGCCCCGAAAAGACAATCACCCAAGAGGGAACTCGTCGCCGTATTTCACTCGTCATCGTCGTCACCCAGCCAAAGCTAAGAACAGTGGAGGTGGCAAGGTACCCGACTTATATGATGACTTCGTAGGGTCCAAAGCCAAGGCCCATAAGGCTGCAGCCGATGAGAAAGCCGAACGGGCAGCGGCATCACAACAAGCAGTAGCTGAAGTAGCAGCACAGACCGAACGAGAACGTAAACGCCAGCGCGATGCTTTCGTCGCCCAGAAGCTCCGTAAAGGCTACAAGGAATGCAAGCACTTTCGCGAGTGCGGCGGCATCGTTCACCCCGACGGACAATACTGTGACACTGCTGACCACTACAACTCATCAGGCTCGAGCTGGTCATCGTCGTACCGATGGTGATGCTACTGTTCAAACAGTACCCTCCGCGGTTGCTAAGTACTCCGGTACTAGCGCTGCGGTTTTTTCATTGAATTGCGCCATTTTTCGATTTCAGCATGATTTCCGGACATTAAAATCTCCGGGACTTTTTTACCTTTATATTCTACCGGCCGAGTATATTGTGGATATTCCAGAAGATAGTTGCCGTTGCCGTCCTTCTCCATAAAAGATTCTGACTGGGGCGAATCTTCGGACAGAACTCCCGGAATCAATCGAGCTACCGAGTCAACAATTATCATCGCCGGAATTTCGCCGCCAGTTAAAACAAAATCACCGATTGATATTTCTTCATCAACCAAATCCCGTACTCGCTCATCAAACCCCTCGTAATGTCCGCAAATCAGTATGATGTTTTCATACTTCGTAAGTTCTTTTGCAACATCTTGATTGTACGTCCTGCCATTTGGAGTCAATAAAATAGTCCTGCCCTTCATTTTTAATCTTTTATTTTTTATTTTTGATATCGCAGAGTCAACAACGTCGACCCGGAGCACCATCCCCTTGCCGCCACCGCATGGAGTGTCGTCAACATTCTTGTGTTTATCTTCCGAATAATCTCTTAGTTGGTGTAAATTAATTTCAATTAACCCCTTTCCCTGCGCACGTTTAATAATGCTCTCGGAAAGAGGGCCCCCTCGACCATGCTCGGGGCAGGCAAACATCCCTGGAAATAGTGTGATGATATCGAATTTCATTTTATGCTCATTATACTAGAAAATGCCACGCTGAAAAATCTTTGTGGCACTTTCTAAATTTTTTATTCTTATCGATTAAGCCAAAACATCGGTTGGAACGTCTTCAACATCTTCGGTTTTCTTTTCTTTTGCTTCTTCTTTTACTTCTTCCTCGGATTTTGATTCTGCTTTTTCACCGGCATCATCTTGTGTTTCAGCCTCTACAGCTGGCTCTCTTCTTTCGGGCCGTTCTGAACCTTCAGGCTCAACAATTTTTAAATTAATTCTGGAATTGTTTTTTGCCCCAAAAACCCGAAGTAACGTTCTAACGGCTTTAGCTGTCCGACCTTCTTTGCCAATAATTTTCCCCATATCCTCCGGAGCTACGGTGAGCTCAATTAAAACTCCCATTTCATCAACACTTCTCTTTGTTGAAACTCCAGTGGGAACGTCGACAATTGCTTTCACGACGCTCTCTACAAACTCTTGATCTGTCATTTCTGCCATAGTTTTCCTTTCTTTTACTTATATTACTGAAAAACTAAATTCAATTATCTTGCTTTTGATTCTTCTGCCGGAACTTCTTCTACTGCTTCCGATTCAGTTGCTTCTGTTACTGGCTCGACTATTTCTTCAGCACCAATTTCAGCAGGCACTTCTTTTGCCTCACCTGTGGCTGTAGTTTCGGCTGTCGGCTCTTCTTTACCTTCTTTATCCTCTTTAACTTCTCCGGCTTCTTTTACTGTTGAGACAGGTTTATTTTCCTTCTCGGCTTTCATATCTTTCTTTTTTTGCGGTTTAGCAAAAGTATTTTTGATCTTCTGGTTTTTAGGCAAAATTCCAAAATCGCAAAGGAGATTATTAGCCGTATCTGACGGCTGTGCACCTTTGCCTATCCAGAACAAAACTCTTTCTTTGTGCGCTTGAAATTTATTTTCCGATAGTGTCGGATTGTAAAGTCCAAGAATTTCAATATTTTCTCTTTTTACTGCACGAGATTTTTCGGCAATGACTAGTCTGAAAATCGGACTATTTTTCTTGCCAACTCTCGACAACCTGATCTTTAACATCGTACCGGCCTTTCACTTTATTCTCGAGTTTCAATGATAATTTAACAGATTACTCTGAAAAAATCAAGCGGTCACTGTTCCCGCGGCAAAAATCACTGTACTGCATATCATTTTTACCTTCAGGTTTGACCCGGTCAATAACTAACTTTTTTTCCTTATCCAGATGAGCTTTGGTAATAAATATTTTCCGGCCGGAGACCACTTGATATACTCCGGGCCAAGGTAATAATGCCCGAACCATTCTATCAACAACTTCCGGAGCCTCGTTTCCTATAAGCTCTCCGTCACTCTTACTAATAATGCTGGTTGAAGTCGCCTTTTCCTCTTTTTGCTTAATCGGTGAAATTTCTCCGGCAAGATAATAAGGTACTGCTTCAGCTAGCAAATCGGCACTGATTTCCGCCAGTCGAATTTTCAACTGCTCGGCCGTTTCACGACTTTTTATTCTAATGTGAATTTGAGCAAGAATATCTCCAGCGTCAATTTTTTCGTTCATCAAAATCAGCGAGACACCGGTTTTCTTTTCTCCGGCAAGAATTGCACTAACTATTGGCGATGGCCCGCGGAATTTAGGCAAAAGTGATGGATGAACATTAATCACTCCATATTTCGGAATATCCAATATCTCCCTAGAGATAACTTCATTGAAATCTGCAAGAACAATCATTTCGGGAGACAAAGATCTAATATGCGGAATAGCTTCTTGGCGGTTTAGCCCATCTGATCTGAATATTTTTACACCAAGTTCCATTGATTTTACACCAATCGGGGTGTCTTTCAGCTCCCTGCCTCGGCCGGCCGGTTTTGGCTTTCCGCTAATTACTTCGAGTAATTTGAATTGCGGATCATTGAAAATTTTTTCCAAGACAAAAACGCCGAGGGTGCCATTGCCGATAAATATAGTTTTAACAGTCTTAATATGATCAATCATTAAAAGGCCATTTAAATGATCAATTTCATGCTGTAGGACTCTGGAAAAAAGGTTCCCAGATTTTATTTTTACCGGCTTGCCCCAGCGGTCCTGGGCCTCAATTTCAATCTCTTTGGGCCGTTTGATATAGAGCTCTTTTCCCGGAAAAGAAAGACAGCCCTCGAGCATAAAAATTTTCTCTTTTGATAGATTTAATATTTTGGGATTAACAACAACGGTCAGGGGAAAAGTGTTATCTTTTTCGTCTTCACTTTCGAATTCACCAACGATAATCTGTTTTAATTCCCCGATTTGCGGTGCGGCTAAACCGATTCCATCAGCTTGGCGCATCGTATATACCATATTATCAATCAAAGATCGGAAGAGCA
>CAYHDN010000023.1:0-12918 GCA_964355425.1 uncultured Candidatus Saccharibacteria bacterium | reverse complement strand
AGTATAGGATTTAGGGGACGGTTCTCTTTTGAACTCGAAATTTGCTAAACTGACTCCCCCGCCATTTCTCCCCAAAAACTCCAGTGGGATTTTTAGGATTGGTTTCTATTGTTTTCTAAAAAGATTCTGTATATAATTTAGATGAAAATGAGTAAGAATAAAAAAGAGCGGTTTTACGCAGTTTATAGTAATCTGCCCCTTAATTTGAGAGAGGAAATTATTGTTGTAGTTGATAAAGAACCAATTACCTGGAAATTAGCGAAATTTTATATTGATGAAGAAACGAAATTAGGCAAAACAATTCTGGAAAAATTAGACGCGCTCAAGATAATATAAGGAATACTATGAACAAAACGAAACAAAAACTCAATGAGGACATCAAGCGATTAGTCATCGAGCGACTAAGAAAAATTCCCTCCGGCAAGAAAATATCAATTGGTGGAGAGGGAAATTTTACTCCTCAGGAATTAATTGTTAGAGTCGAAAAAAATGATGAAATTGGTCAAAAAATTGTAGAAATTCAGATGAAGTTTTTACAATCCTTTAAGGAAGGATTGCTTTTTAATGAATAAGATTCTCTTAGTAACTAGACCACAACACGATGAAACCACCAATTATTTGTATTATTGGTCGGGACAAGTAATCGAGGAGGCAAAAAAAAGAAACTTTGAAGTTCTAGATCTCAAGGGGACAAAAGCTAATGCCAAAGATTTTGCCGGAAGACTTAAAAAAGTTAATCCGGGTTTGCTTTTCTTTAATGGACATGGCAATTCTGATTCAATCGCAGGGCACGATGATGAAATTTTGGTAAGTTTGGACAAGAATGAAAAACTTCTGAAGGACAAAATTATTTACGCCCTGTCCTGCAGTTCGGCAAAAAATCTCGGAAGATCTGCAATCAAAAATGGTGCCAAAAGTTTTATCGGCTATAAAGAAGATTTCGTCTTTATGTCCGAGGACAATAAATCCACCAGACCAACTGAAGATAAAACCGCCAAATTATTTTTTGAACCATCAAATTTAGTTGTTACAGCGCTCATAAAAGGCAATTCAACACTTGAGGCATACAATCGTTCTCAGGAGAAATTCAAGCAAAATTTAAGAAAATTACTGACAAGTGAATCACCACAGGAAGATAGGACTCCGATACCTTTGCTAATGTGGGATATGTCCAATCAAAGTTGCCTTGGTGATAATAACGCAAAAGTTTAGTTTAGAAATACCAAAAAATCTGCTGAATTGAGGAGCGCAAAAGTTCCCGAAACATATCCGGACTCATGACATAAATAATTATAAAAGCACTGGCAAAAATTATCACCGACAGCCATTTTGTGTATGGGCCGGCAGTTCGCAAGAATAGTATCGTAGAAAGTAATACCAAAAGTATCGGTGCCAGAATCTTAATATCTCCTAACGGAATATATTGACCACCAACATAGGAATATCCCGAACCCAAGTATTGGCCGAGATCCCAACTAATACCAAAAACGATGAAGATAATTTCCAAAATTAAAACAGCCAATAATAACCAAGAAGACATAGTGGTAGACGCTCCACGAGTGCGATAAACTTCGTAGATTACCACCGGCAAGAGGAAAATAACAATCACCAATGGACTTTTTGCCGCGAAACCCCAAACAATCCCGATTATCATCAAAATTGTCAAAATCGTGCAAACCAGCGCCGGTGAAACTCGCTCGTCAAGTTTCGGCCTCTCCCCTGACGGATAATTTTGATTCCCATACATTTATGCCTCCCTTTTTTTTATTTTCTTTGATTCTATTTTAGCACAACGGATAGGAAAAATTTTCGCTATCTTGTTATAATATACGTATGAACAGTCATAAGTTTGATGGGCTTTCGGAAGTCCAGGTTACCCAAGCGAGAAAAAAATTCGGCCAAAATTTGTTAGAAGAAAAAAAAGGACCTTCGGCTTTTTCAATTTTCATTTCCCAATTCAAAAGCCCATTAATTTACATATTGCTTTTTGTAGCGGTGATCTCACTACTTTTTCAGGAATATTATGATTTCGGGCTGGTCAGCATAGTGATCATATTAAATGCCGCATTGGGTTTTTATCAGGAATATAACACTCAAAAAACTCTGGACGCTTTAAAGAAATTTTTAAAACCAAAAACCTCGGTTATTCGTGACGGCCGAAGAAAGGAAATCGAGACAGCAGAGCTGGTGCCAGGCGATATTGTTGTTTTGGCCGCCGGCGATCAAATACCGGCCGACGGAAAAACCCACGAGGCGACTAATCTCTTAGTTAATGAAGCGATTCTGACCGGCGAAGAAGAAGCTATCGATAAAAAACCAGCCGAAAACGCTTTACTTTTTATGGGCACGACGGTAATTTCCGGCATTGGAATAATGGAGGTGGTTAATACCGGACTTTCAACCGAAATTGGTAAAATTTCAGAAAAACTTTCGGAAATTCAGGAAGAAAAAACGCCTCTGCAAATAAAATTACAGAAATTTTCGACTAATTTAATCTATGTCATCGCCTTTCTCTGTCTGTTGATTTTTATCCTCGGTATTAACCGCGATAATAATGTTTGGACAATGTTCAAATTCGCCATGATTTTAGCCGTCGCCGCTATCCCCGAAGGTTTGCCGATTGCCGCTACGGTTATTCTCGCCCGCGGAATGAAAAGAATTCTAAAGCGAAAGGGCTTGGTAAAAAAATTGCTCTCGGTTGAAACTCTCGGATCAACTTCGGTTATTTGCACTGATAAAACCGGAACATTGACAGAAGGCAAAATGCAGGTAGTAAAAAAACAATTTACCGATGCAAGGCATGCATATCTGGCGCTAATATTAGCTAACCAGCAAAAAGACACATTAGAAGTCGCCCTTTGGCAATTTGTCGAAAAAAACAGCGACCTTCATCCAAAAAAGATTTTGAATTCGTTGGAAAAAATTTATGAAGAGCCGTTTTCTAGCGAAACAAAATATTCGCTGTCCGTTGTCCAAGACGGGACAAAACGGGGGTATGTTTTGGGAGCGCCGGAAGTTGTTCTTAGTTTCTGCAAAATTTCAGAAGAAGACAAAGAGAAAGCTGAAAAAATAATGAAGGAATGGGCGCAGTTGGGCTTAAAAATTGTCGGCTGTGCCTACAAAAAAGAGGGTGATCTGAAAGAAAAGAAGGAGTGGATCTGGCTCGGCATTTTGGGCATTGAAGATCCGATCAGGCCAGAGATAAAAGACGCGATTATCGCCTGTCAAAATGCCGGAATCAAAATTAAAATCGTTACCGGAGATTTTCGAGAAACTGCAATCAAGGTTGCAAAAACACTTGGGCTCAACTTCAACGATAGTAGTGTGATGGAAGCCGAAGAGCTCGAAAAGATTTCATTAGATGAATTGAGAAAAAAAATCGAGAATATTGTAATATTCCCCAGAATTTCTCACCGACAGAAATTAAAAATAGTCGAGGCACTTCAGGCAAACGGCGAGATTGTGGCTATGACTGGTGACGGAGTTAATGACGCATTGGCCTTAAAAAAAGCCGACATTGCTGTTGTTGTCGCCAACGCTTCTGATGTCGCCAAAGAGGTTTCCGATCTAATCCTACTTGATAGCAATTTCAAAACCATTGTCACCGCTTGCGAGGAAGGCCGAGTGATTCTGGCTAACATTAAAAAGGTTGTAAGTTATGCCCTTTCCAATTCTTTTGTCGAGCTGATTTTGATTTTCGGAGCAGTGTTAATGAATTTCCCCGCTCCGCTGACAGTGGCGATGATTCTCTGGATTAATTTAATCTGTGATGGGCCAATCGACATAGTTCTGGGTTTTGAAGACAAAGAGGATGGTGTGATGGAATTGGCGCCGAAGAAGTTGCAAAGAGAAAATATTCTCGACAAATATGTGATATTGACAACGATAATTATAAGTTTTACCGTTGGCGCCATGACACTATTTTTCTACTGGTACTACCTGACACAAACCGGCAATTTAGAAGTTGCCAGAACTATTGCTTTTGCTGTTATAATCTCTGTTAGCCTAATTTATGTTTTTGCTTTTAAAAACCTAAAAAAATTGCTGATCGAATCAAAAAACTTTTTCAGCAACAAATATCTTTTCTACGGTCTAATTTATGGAACTGCATTAATTCTGGCGGCAATATATATTCCCGCTTTGAACCGGATTTTGGGCACAGTGCCAATTCCGGCGATTTCTTGGCTTCTGATTTTTGCCGTCGGCCTCGCAGCAATTTTTCTTCTGGAGATACTAAAAATGATTCGACGACGGTAATACTTGCGACATCCATAATCTAGTGATAAAATTAAGAAATATAATCATACTAATTAAGTGGAAGGGGCAACTATGCAATTTGTAAATGATCCGAGAAAAGCAAAGATCGCTTTTGTTTTAACTTTGATCTTTGCAATCTTTTTCTTTCTGTCCACTGGTGTCTTAGGCTATTTTTATTGGCAGAAAATGAAAGGCTACAACGATTTGTCGTCGGCGAAACAAAAAGTTGAGGCTAGTTTAAATGAAAAATTGAAAACTGCTGAAGATAATTTAGCGAAGGCTAATTCCGAAATTGCAACACTCAAATCATCATCCTCCGCTTCCGGCAATAGCATTAGTTCCTTGGAAAAACAAGTTGCCGATTATAAAGCCGGAATGGCAAAAATCACCGCCTATAAAGAATTCCTCAAATATTACAATTCAGTTGTTGAAACTCATAACGGCTATACCGGTTGGACTGACGCCGAATTTCAAATTGCCAAAACAAAGGCTGAAGCCACCGGAGATACTGACTTCGTCTCGACCGTAAATTGGGCCTGGTACGAAACCAGCATCGATCCAATAACCAGAATAATTAAAGCCAACAAGGCAATCGTCACCGGCCTTGAGCGCGGAATAAAATAGGAGAACAAATGGAGGAAGATTTCAAAGAGGTTTCGAAAAGATCTTTCCCGGTCTGGTTGATAATTATTATCGCAGTTTTGCTTCTTGGTGGACTATCGGTTTTGGGCTGGTGGTTATACAAACAATCAAAAAGTAAAAACACTTCGACACCAGCAACTTCCGGGCAGGATACCAACACCTCAACTGCCGACTGGCAAACCTACAAGAGTACTAACCAGGGGTTCTCAATATTAATCCCTCCGACCTGGAAGCAAACCGAGTCTGGAGTTGAGGGTCGGGCGAGTTTTTCCAGCGCTGACGCGCCTGAAGGCGACGCGCCGCCAGCCTATCCAGTTACTCATGCTAATATTTGGACTGAACCAAACTCCAGTAATTTATCGCTTCAGGGCGTAATAGATGAGCAAAAAAATCTCTATCAATCTTCGGCGATTAAAGACTTTAAGCTAATTTCCGAGGAAAACGTTGACATCAACGGCGTGGCTGGCAAAAAAATTGTTATGTCTTTTACCGATTTACAAACCGGTCTGTCGCACATTTCCGGCTTCGCTTGTGCTACCAAGGACGCCAAAATCTGGAAGATCAACTTTATTGCCTCTGCCCAAAGTCCAGTCGTAGCGCAAACTGTTTGGGATGAGAATTCCTATCTCTTCGACAAAATGATTAGCGCCTTTATCTTTTTATAGACCTAGCAATATTTTATTGTTCTCTCGGTTAAAAAGCGCCAATTGACCAATAATAGATCGCTACCCCGACTAAAGCTACCAGAAGGACGATAAGAGTAATTATCTTCCAACTGCTGTTTTTCTTCGGTGCCGCAGTAGTTTCTGTCGCTGCCGGCTGATCCTGCGTCATCACCGGTGCCGGTTGCTGTTCTATCTCTGGTTCCGCTGGCGGTGTTGCCGGAGTCGGTTCGGAAACAGTCGGCTCTTGAACTTCAGGTTGAACAGGCGCAGGCACGGGTGTCTCTGGCGCTGGCGCTGCTTGTGTAACCACTGATTCCGTTGAAGCTGTCGGCACTGGTTGCTCAACTTCTGGCCCTACCGGAGCCGATGTCGGTTCCGAAGCAGTTGAATTGTTGTTCTCATCCATTTTCCCATCCTTTCGTAAAAATGATTTTAATATGCTTCTTTAAGTATATCAGAAGAATTTATCTCATGCAAAACATATTGACAAATATAAATATTTATGATATCCTTTTTGCGGTTGTTAATCCTGTGAACCGAGGTGGTCCAAGTGACCCAGGCGATTACATTGCTTGCCACGATAATGGGCAACTACATCCGGCTGTTTCAGTTGGTAGCCGTTCGCGCAGACAAACAGTCGCTGGCCGCAACCCTCCATGAGTGCCGTCGCGGTTACGATGACTTCGATGGTGCCGCTTGTCTGCTTAGCCGCCACGCCGGACAGGAAGCCGACCGCGGTTATAGCATCAACTTCCTTCGCCGCGGGCTGTGGCTGACCGGAAAGTACGCCAAGGACGGCATCGCCGGCTTGAACGAGGACTTCGCCGCCTGGCTCGAACAACTACGGGGGGCGGAGGGCCCGATCGCATTGGAGCTGATCCGCCAGTTGAACGACCGGTTCTACGACGCCATCTACTTCCTGCCGCACCTACTTCTCGGCGTCGAAGTCGATCTCGACCTCGATCAGGTTTCCGCCCATCGCGTCGATCAAAAGTGGTATCCACAGACCCGCGCTTACACGCTACTCCGACAGCTGTCCGAAGCGATGGGTTCAGAACTGACAACGGTGCGAGCGTTGCTACCGTTTGGTCTGACCCACTTTGGCAGCAACGACCAGTCCAGAGTTCGCAGCCACATGATCGAGGCTAGCTTTAGCCACCTGGCTTTTCAGGACATGGGGCTAACTTCGGTACTTGATCTATGCCTCGGGGGCTACGCAGGAGACAGTCACTTGCTGCTCGACGATGTCAAATGCATTCGCTTCGTCGAGCAATCCGAGGGGTACACGCCTTACTTCGATCACCAAACACCCGGCAAGACACATCCGCGCTGGAATTCGTTCTCCCACTACCTGTACTTCCGCGGGTTCTGCGGCAACACCAGCCAAAACGATCTCGGAGTATCTGAAGATCGGGAATGGCTCCGCCAGCATCGCTTACTTCCGCCGCATCGCCGCGAGTTTTTCGACAACACACTCTGGGGCGGCGAGGAGTCTTACTGCTTTGCCGCCAGCGATGTCGAGCCAACGCTCTACGAGTTTCCGAGTGGCTCGTATGAGATGGGTGACGTCTTCTCGGCGACACAACTCCTCGGCCAAGCTGTGCGGGAAGGAAGTCTGACGCCGCAGTTCATTGGCACAAAGGCAGTCGAGCGACTGGTCCAGATTCCCGTCATTCCGATGCCGATGTAATCGCTCATCAAGAATGACAGACGCAAAAGCGCGCTTTAGCTGGCGCGCCTTTTTTATTGGTTCAATGATTTTAGATTTTAGATATTAGATATTATTTTTTACTTAATGTATGTATGTAGACTTTCCGATTGCTCGGACTTTTTTAATTTTTGCAGTGCTTTGGCCTCAATTTGCCGAATTCGCTCGCGGGTAACTCCAAACTCCTTGCCGACTTCCTCTAGTGTATGAGTCCGGCCAGTTTCCAAGCCGAAACGCATTTTTAAGACTTTCTGCTCTCGCGGCGAAAGAAATTCTAAAAACCGGTTAACATCGCCTTTCAAAAGCTGATAAATTGCATTTTCTTCCGGTGACAGGTTTTTATCATCCTCAATGAAATCCCCAAGTTTTGAGTCGGACTCCTCGCCTACCGGAGATTCAAGCGAGACTGTTTCCTGCGAAATCTTAATAATATGCTCAACTTTTTCAACATCGATACCCATTTCGTGAGCAATTTCTTCCGCTGCCGGCTCGCGACCAAGATCCTGCACTAGTTGGCGCTGAACACGAATTAATTTATTGATCGTTTCAATCATATGAACCGGAATCCGGATTGTTCGTGCTTGATCGGCAATCGCTCTGGTGATCGCTTGCCGGATCCACCAAGTAGCATAGGTCGAAAACTTATAACCTTTCTTATAGTCAAATTTTTCTACAGCCCGCATCAATCCAGTGTTTCCCTCTTGAATCGCATCCAGAAGTGATAATCCGCGGCCGATATATTTTTTGGCAATTGATACCACCAGCCGTAAATTGGCTTCAGCCAGCCGGCGCTTTGCCAGTTGATCGCCTTTTTCAATTCTTTTAGCTAGACGAATCTCTTCCTCCGTTGTTAAAAGTGGAATCCGGCCGATTTCCCGCAAATACATCCGGACCGAGTCGTCAGAAATTTGCTCTAACCCTTCCATAATATCGTTCTCGACTCGCTGCCCGCCAATAATATTTTCCAGAATCGAGACTGATTGATCCTCTTCCTGAACATCAATGCCTCGCGTAATGAGATAATCAAAAATCTCATCCAGGGTAGTAACATCCTCCTCGGCATAAGGAAAAACCTGGAGCATCTCCTTCATCGTCACGTAGCCATGAGCTTTGCCCTTTTCCAAAAGCCGGTTGATTTCCGGAGAAAAAGGCAAAGGCTCCTCTTTGATATATTTTGGAACCTTTTTCGCCACTTGAGTAGTTTTTAGTTATTTTTCTTCACTAATTATAACAGATTGGAACTCGGTCATCAACTGTTTGATTTTCTCTCTGTCGCCTGTTGCTTCGGCCCCAGCAATTTTTTCTGCGTAATCTGCCTTGATCCGATCTTTTCTCTTTTCAAAAAAATTTTTGATCAGATAAGAAAATTCATCTTCAATTATCCCCTCAACATTTTCATCCAGCTCCTTCATCGCCTCAAAAGCATACATATCAAGTTTACTTCTGGCTTCCGACGGTAACTTTTTCAAATCTAGATTATGCTTTATCGCATCAAAAAATTCTTTGACCGATGGATCTTGAAAATTTAAGTCATAAAAACCAGTGGGGATTTTATCAGCCAGCGATTTTTTCTGCCAAACTAGGCCGGCGACTCTTCTTTCATAATTTAGATGCTCCGACTGTAATTTATTGTCAGAAGCTAAATGAGCGGAAACTTCTGCAGTCTTTTTTAACTGCGATAAAATTGAGGTCTCGGAGACCGCTAGTTTCATTGCCAAATATTTACTGTAATGTTCTTTCTCTAAATCGTTGGAAATTACTTTTATTACCGGTAGTATTTCTTTGGAAATTTTCTTCTTTTCACCGACATCGGACGCCCCATGCTCTAAAACCAGGCTGTCTATCCAGTATTCAAGCGCCGGTTTGGCTGATTTTATTCCCTGTTGCCAATTTTTCGGATCGGACTTTATGGCATCATCAGGGTCTTTAAATCCGGGAAGTGTCAAAACCTTGGCGTTGATATCATTTTCCACTGCTAAAGTTATCGCCCGCTTCAATGCCGTCTTGCCAGCAGAATCGGAGTCGAAGCAAAAATATACGTCAGGGCTATAGCGGGCAAGAATTTTTAGTTGATCAGCCGTCAGCGCAGTGCCGGAAACTGCAACCACATTTTTAAATCCAGCCTGATGGCAGGCAATAACGTCCATATTTCCCTCAACCATCACCGCATATCCCTGGCTTCTAATTTCAATTCGAGCGAGATCCAGCCCATAAATTGTTTTGCCTTTAATATAAATTGGCGACTCGGCCGAATTAACATATTTTGCCGCTTTTGGATCATCTTCTAAAACCCGGCCAGTAAAAGCCACGATTTGGCCGGAAATGTTGGAAATTGGAAACATAATCCGGCCACGGAACCGGTCCCAATATTTTCCCTTCTCTCCAAATACTAAGAGCCCGGCCTTATAAATCTCTTTTTCGCTATAGCCCTTTTTTGCCAAGAACTTAATTAGAAGATCCCAAGATTTTGGTGCATAACCGAGCTGAAAATTCTTAATTGATTCATCGCTAATGCCGCGATTTTTAAGATATTTGCGTGCATGATCGGCCTTTGGATGGTCGGCTAAAATTTTATGATAAAGTTTTGCCGAGAGTTCATTTATTTCGAAAATCTTTGTCTTTTCGCTCGGTTCAATGTCTTTTCCGCCATAAGAAAAAGTTTGGCGCTTTTTTAATTCGACTCCGGCGCGGGCGGCTAAAAGTTTTAATGAATCATAAAAATCCATTCCTTCAATTTCTTCAATGAAAGTAAAAACATCGCCACCTTTCCCGCAACCAAAACATTTGAAACTTTGCCGCTCGGGTGAAACCATGAAAGATGGTGTTTTCTCACTGTGAAACGGACAAAGCCCTTTGTAATTGACGCCGGCTTTTTTCAACGTCAAATAGCCGCCGATCAGCTCGACAATATCTATTTTATTTTTTACCTCTTCAACTTCATTCATGGTAACTTTAATATAGCAGACTTCACTATCAGTGCAATATCGGTTAAGCTATAATCATGGTGGCAAAAGTTCTCAAGGTAATATTGATTACATTGGCGGTGTTTATTCTTCTTGTTGATGCATTTATTTTGCTTTTGAAATTCTGGTGGTTTCCCAAACAAGAAAGGGATTTAGCAAATATTGTTCTGGAGGATGATAAAATCCAACCGACAACACTAAATATTCCGAAAAAAGTTGGCTATGTATATTGCCCGATTTTGCTTTACCATCACATCGCCAAAGTTGAACCACAGGACTCTTACTCGGTTTCGCCGGAGATTTTTGATCAGCAGATGAAATGGCTCTTGGACAATGGTTATAAGGTCATAAAGTTTGATGATTACTACCGGGCGATGAATAAAAAGAGGTCTCTGCCGGCAAAACCAGTGGTAATTACTTTTGATGATGGCGATCACGACCAATACGCAAGCGGTTTCCCGATTTTACAGAAATACGGTTTTTCGGCGATGTTTTTTTTGAAAATTAACAATATCGGCAAATCTGGCGGACTAAGTTGGCAAGAGATAAAGAAAATGCGCGACGCAGGAATGGAGATCGGCTCACATTCGGTCAATCATGACAGCATGTCAAAGATGGATTTGGAAACAATGCGCCATGAGCTAACTGATAGCAAAAAAACTTTAGCCCAAAATTTAGGAATTGATGTAAATTATTTCGCCTATCCTGGCGGGGCTTTTAGCGCAACGACTGAAACGGAAACAAAAACCGCTGGCTATCTTTCGGCAGTTTCGACCAAACATGAGGTTTATCATAAATTCAGTCAGGATCTCTTCGCAGTGCCAAGAATCCACATCGATGACGAAATGCCAACTTTTGTTGACTGGATTCAGGGAAAAAATTTATAGCAGATTTTTTTTAAAAAGAAAATAGCGGAGCCGTATTCGGCGGCATCCGCTAGGAATTGTACTCAAGCCGAGTAGCTTGGTGACTCGAGAATCAGACCCAAAAGCTTTTCTCGCTCGCAGGCTAGCTCCTCGAACCTCGGACTTGTGACCAACACAATGGCAACCCGGTAATACCGTCGCCGTTTTTCCTTGCTGTGTAATGGCCGTCGGTGCTCCGGCTCAACTACCGCTAGCTTTCGGAGGCCGAAGGGGAAAGCAAACTTCGCAAGATACGCACCCAGTTCGGCCAACAGCCGACGACGGTAGCGGGCCCACTTGCTCCCCTCGTCGAATGCAATGAGTCCCTGAACGACCACCAGTGAGTCGCTGCCGTTTTGGAACTCTTCCTCACAGATATAGGCTTCTCCCGGCTGAAAGTCTTTTAGTATCATTCGACCCGCCTCCCTCGACTGGTCTGGGATTTTTGCGCTTAAATAAAAAATAGCCCTTTTGCAAGAACTAGTCAAATATTCGAAAGTTGTTAGCTGCTAGCTATTAGCTGTTAGGAAAATCAACGGGTCCGTAAATCGCCTGATTTTTATGATTTCGTTTCGCCCACCAAATGTCGCCATATGACCAGTGCCAATACTCCGTTGGAACATTTGATAGCCCGGCTTTTTTAAGCACATCGAACATAATTTTTCGGTTGCGTTTGATATACTTTGGCAGTTTCGGCTGATACGACTGGGAATTTTCTTGATAGGAAAGTTTTTTGCTTTTCATTGGCAATTTTCTGCCAGCCTTCCAAAGCCGTAGATCAACAGCGCCACCAGTCATGTGGCCGGAAACTTCCTTGCCCTTTGCCGGTGCGGCGAAAATTTCAACCTCTTGTTTTACCCGCTCTTTAGACCATTTCGAATGTTCCCTCGAAAAACGCCGGGCGAATCTTTTCAAGATTTTCTCTTGGATCTCTCTCGGACGCCAAGCATCGCCGATGATAAAAGAAACGCCTTTCGGTAAAAAACTCTGGGCCTTTTTTAACATTTCTGCCACCCCTTTTCGCAAATAAGCAGTTTTTTCTTTTGCTAATCGTTTTTTTTCGAGATCAATAACAAAATCCGGACAGAATTTTTTCAGATCGACTAATTCTTCACCAGATTCATTTATGATTATCATATACATATCTTACAAAAATAAATGTGGCCGCGCCAGTCGGCGCGGCCACTTCGTTCTTGACCCCCCATCAGTTCAACCCGGATCTGTACTTCGAGAGAGTCTGCCAGTCCTCGGTGCAGGCCTTCGGATTGCCGTAGCCCTCGCCTCCCGGCATCGCCCGGCTAGCCTCGGTGAGCTGGCCGACAGCGGACCGGTGCGGCTCAAGATCAACCGGACCATCGTAGTCCGACATATCGACGTCACCGAGGAAGTCCTCCCAGCTAATATACTCACCGCTTAGAGCCACTGTCTCCGCCACCAGGCTGACTAGGGCGTTGCGACACTCCTTGACATGGACGGCCGCAACGATCTTCAGCTTTACGGTCTCGTCACCCAGCACCTGATCCAGAATAACGCCGATATTGTCAAAGGTGTTCATCGCCGAACAGTCGTAGACGTAATTGCCCGGGTCCCAGATGGCGCCGAGCCGTTGGTCGTGGCCAAACGACTCGCACAGTCTGTCAACATCCGACAACGACGCCAGCCCGGTCGACGGCTCGTTCTCGATCGCAAGGACCATGCCCTTGGGAATGAGCGGCAACGCCGCCTCCCTAGATTCGCATTTGAAATAGAACACTTGTAAGATAAATAGGAATAAATTT
>CAYHDN010000022.1:0-13990 GCA_964355425.1 uncultured Candidatus Saccharibacteria bacterium | reverse complement strand
ATTATCTTTGGGGATAAGTAATTATAGGGGAATTAAGCGTGAGGTATTCTTAGGGGAGAATGACAGATTAAGGCATGTCTATATTATTGGGAAAACCGGAACTGGAAAAAGTGAACTTCTTAAAGATATGATCCTTCAGGATATAAAGGCCGGTAAGGGACTTTGCTTCATGGATCCTCATGGAGACGCAATTGAGGATATTCTTATCGGTAAAAAAACAATGGAAAGTCGTTTTAGTTTGGCGAAAGTAGTGCCATATGGGGAAATTGCCAAAGATGACGTAATATTTTTAAAGAAATCTGCTGGCGATATTTTTGGTAAAGTTGTTGTTGATAATGTTTTGTATTATGACAATTTAAAACCGCAGTCGATGCAAATACTCCGCAAGGAATATTCAAAAGAACTATGTGCCAGTGGTGAATTTTGGCATAAAAAAGCCAAAAGCAAATATGCAACTTTAATATTTTTAAAGAAACCGCAGCGTTTTGTCATGCCTTTAAAGTTTCACAAAAAAGATCGCCGGCCATGGCTGGTTATCAAAGAAAAGAAAAAGCCATGAACAGAAGCTCACGGCTGGGTAGTAACCGCCTCATGGGCGGTAATGTCGGCCAGCAGGACTCCGCTAAGGGTCTCAAGAGCGATGACGGCCACGCAACCATTATACCGGTGCGGGCAATCGGGTTCGTCACAATTGACGAACTTGACGCTGCTCTTGCAGTCGCTGTCGGCTAGTCCGCAGTGGGACCACTTCGACGGGTCGTGGTTTGGGCAACCTTCTCGGAGTTGAACCCAGAGGCCAGGATAGCATTTGACCTGAAGACGGCGGACGAAATTGGCTTCGTAACCGTCTGGGGGACTGATTTTCAACCCGAAACACATGGGGGCAACCTCCTGTGATCTGCCATCGTATATTATCGTATATCGTATAAAGTTGTATGTCAAGTTGACTTTTTTCTATTATTTGATTTAATTAGTGCAGTAATAATAAATTAGGAGCGATATGGCAATTGAACGAGAGAAATTAACTGTTACAATCAAAAAAAATCTATTTAAAAAAATTGACTCTATTATTGATGGCAAGAAAATTCGCAATCGTTCTCATGCAACTGAATATTTAATTGAATCCGGTTTGGGAATTAATAAAATTACAAAAGCAATTATTCTTGTTGGTGGCGAAGGAACTAGGCTTCGACCTTTTACTTACGAACTACCGAAAGTCATGCTCCCAATTCACGGCAAGCCTATGGTCCAACATATTATCGAACAGCTAAAATTTTATGGAGTTGCTGAAGTGATTATGGCTGTATATTATAAGGCGGAAAAAATCAAAGAGTATTTTGGTAATGGTCACCAATTTGGAATGAATATTAAATATGTTGAGGAATCAAAACCGCTGGGTACTGCCGGACCATTAAGGTTGGCAAAAAAATATCTTAATGAGTCATTTTTTATCGTCTGGGGCGATATTCTCTCTCATCTGGACTTGACTGATTTTACGCATTTTCATAAAGAACACGGAGGCCTGGCAACAGTGGCATTGACTACGGTTTCTGATCCTTCGCGTTATGGTGTGGCGATGCTTAATGGAAATAAAATTATCGGTTTTGTCGAAAAACCGGAAAAAGGCAAGGCTCCTAGTAATTTAATTAATTCCGGAATGGCAATTATGGAGCCAGAGATTATTGAAAAGTATATTCCAAAACGCGGAAAAGCCATGGTTGAATATGATATCTATCCAAAACTGGCGAAAGAGGGCAAGCTCTATGGTTATCCATTTCAAGGCCAATGGTTCGATACCGGAACCCATGAAGCCTATGAGCGGGCGATAAAAGAGTGGACGAACACGGATCTATAACACAGATTGGCACGGATAAAATCTTCAATAAAAAAACGGTTCGCCGAAGGCAAGACCGTTTTTCCTATCTGAAGTTTTATTACCTTGTTGCGCCGATTGCGGCATCAAGCTCGGCTCCGGGAGCGGAAACAGTTACACGAGTCCCGGTTTTGCAAACGTCATAACCGGTGTCAACTCCTGAAGATGCAGTCGGATCATTGGGAAGATCAGCCAAGTAATTTGGGGCCAGACTGGCAAGATTTGCTCCTGCTCCGACGCCATTATCAATAGCTTGAGTCGCTGGGCAAACTGCCGAGATTGCGGCATTAATTGTCCCGTTTTGATCGACGGACTGCTGATGGATGGCATTAAGCAAAGTATTAACATTACTCCAGCGCTGGGAGTTTCGCGATTGGGCTAACTGCCGTCCAGGGTTAATGGCAATGATGACAATCGCAGCTAGGATCGCGATGATGCCAATGACGATCAGCAACTCCATCAAAGTAAAGCCTCTTCTTCTCATTTCTCTCCTTTCTAATTTTTAATATATTAATGATCAAATTTTCTTTCTATTATCTAGTATAGAATCACCGATGCACATTGTCAAACTTAGAAATTATCAACTTCCAACCAGGAGGTAAAAGTCATAGTTGGGTTAATTTGGTTGACATTTATTTCTATTTTTTTTGTCACTTGGTTAGCTTTACCGGTTATTTTGACCATTCGCGCCTGGCCGCCCAAGTTTTCAATTTGATCAATTTGGCATTGGCCGCTACCCAAGTTAATAGTCTCATTGCCGCTGTAACTTTCATTATCTTTTAAATCCATTAAAGCTTTTTCGGCGCAGGCGTTGGCTAAACTTTTTGCCTCGGTTAAATTTTGAGCCAAAAGACCATTGCGGCCTTGCCCAACTGCCAAAATTGCCGAAGAAATGGCAATACTCAAGGTAACTGCGCCAATAATTAGAATCGAAATCAAAGCAATAAAAGCTCTTTTTCTTTCGGCAAAAATGTTTCTTTTTTTACAATATTTCATAATATCAATTATTGGGTCGCAAGGTGGCTGAAGTATCGATTTTGATCGAAGCAGTAAATTCAACAGCGTCGCTGGGATTACGAAAAGCCATATCCATTTGAATCCGGATGTTGCCTTTTGTTGATGGCATAGTCAAATTGGTAAAAATCAAATTGCTGACAACAATATTGGCTGAAGTCAAAGCGATTGGAACGCCGCCATTGTCCGAAACTTGCAATTGCCCATCGGCCAAGTTGTAATTTTTCTGATGACCATCGCCGGAAGTGATTATTAGCGCCGAATCACTCTGGCCCATATTTGCTGGAAACTGTATTTCCCTGGCATTGCGGATGGTTGAAGTAATTTGTTCAGTGATGATTTGAGCGTTATCATTTACTTCCGCTCCGGCGTCATTTTTTGATTTATTTCCTATTGCGTCCATAGCAAAATATGATACAACAAATAATAAGCCCGAAACCAAAAGTGAATAAAGCAGTACTTCGATTAATGTTGTTCCTCTCCGACCGATTTTGCAATATTTCATTTTCATTTTATTATTGGCCCGGTCCGATAATTATTAATTCTTGATTATTAGCAATATCGGCAACAAAAACATAAGCTCCGTTATAGACCGATGAAACAGCAATGCCGGGCAAATCAAGCACCGCTTTTTCTACAGGCTGGCCGGGATTAGAAATGTCGAGAACCCGGAACTCTTTCGGGTCTTCTTCACCGACAATAAATGCCCGGTTTCCAGCAACATCGATTGCCAAGCTTCTTAGACTTTTTCCTGAAGTAAAACCGCCGACCAAAGTTATTTTAATGTCCGTTGGATCGGCGGCGTCAATGTTTAATATTGCAAAATTCGGGCTTGGACTGGCGTCGTGGCTAACAACAAAATACAGCGAATTTCCGTTTACATAGATTTCACTGATATTGCCGAGGCCAGGATGATCGTAAATTTTGACTATTTTCGGTGCCAGTTTTTGACTGATATCAATCATAATCAATTCACGATCATCACTATCGGTGCCGACATAAGCATAATTTCCGGAAACATAAATTGTGTTGCCTTGGGTGTCAAGCTCAACCTTGCCGGTTGGTGCTACGACCGGATTTTCAGGATCAGTGACATCGAAGATATAAAATTCGGAGTTTGATGGATTGTTCTCGGTAACTATGTAGGCGTAATGGTCGAGAACAAAAACATCTTCAGCGTTTTTGTTGCCGGGAGTATTTAACCTGGCGACAACTGTCGGCTGTGTCGGATCGCTGACTTTAACTATCGTCAGTTCTGCGTTGTCAACACTGGTGGCGAGATAGGCATAATCTCCAACAACATAGACAGCCCCAATTTTACTGCCAATTTTTGACTTGCCGACCAAAGTTGGCTTGGTGACATCGGAGATATTGAAGATAAAAAATTCCGGGTCGACTGCATTAGCCTCGTCAGTCACCAGGTAGACATAATTACCGAGAACAAATATATCGTTGGGGTTTTTGTTTCCGGCCAGATTGTTGGTGCCAACTGTGCCAAAGATTTTCGGCTCCTCCCAGTTGGGTTGTTCCGGCAGCGTAACTTTACTCCAGTGAGTCAAATAAGTCGTTGCTGAAATGTTTGACTCAAAACCAAGTATCGATTGCCAGGTGACCGTTAAAGTGACTTGGAATCGATCATCAGTAATTTTACTAATAGAAATTCTCCTAGTGAAACGGTTTGTCGGATCAATATCAGAATCGCCAAATAATTGCCAACGGTTATCATTTTGAATTAATCCAAATGTTCCGGCAGAAATATTCGCCCAGTTGGCGTCGCGAATCACCCTAGTTGCTTCCAGCCCTTGATCAACCAGAGCCGATGCGACTATCCGATCCTTATTTTGATGATTGGCAGTACCGGCGTCAATCAACAGATAGATAATTGAAGTCGCAATTAAAGCAAAAACCGCGATGGCCAGCAGGACCTCGACTAAACTGAAACCCTGGCGGTTCTTAATTTTACTGATAATCAACCGTGCCATTGGCATTGATGGTGATGTTCTTCTGTTTGTTGTTAGTGTCAACTAAAGAAATTGTTCCGCTGGCTGACGGATTGCCGAATAATTTTAAAAAATAAACTTCCGTCATCCCGGAAGCAGTAATTGCTGGCGGCAAGCTAAAAGTCTCATCAAAATTAGCATCGCGACTGGTGTAACCCGAGCCCTTAAAAAGAGTGATCTTCTGATCTTTAACTGCCAAGCCCCAATTATCGTCATTTTCGGCGGCAATGGCCTTGATTTTGGCTCGGCGCAGACTCGAAACGATCTCTTGGCCGGCGGTATCTGACAGTGATGAGACCTGAAAAGTCATAAAATAAGGAACCGAAAACGCGCCCAAAAGCGTAATTGCCGCCAAGGCCAATAATAATTCTATTAAAGTCAGGCCAGTTTTTTTAGCCATATCATTATTTTATTACACCCAAAATTTGATACATCGGACTAATGATTGCGATGGCAACAAAAGCGACGACAAAAGCGATAAAAATCAAAAGTATCGGTTCGAGCGAGGTTGACAAATCCTTGGTGATATTGTCGACTTCCTCTTCATAAAACTCGGAAATGTAAAGCAAGGAATCGTAAAGGCTGCCGGTTGTTTCGCCAACTCTGATCATTGCTCTGGCAGTAGTTGGAAATAGCCGCTCCTTCGGGTCGGCAATATCCAAACCTTCAGCAATTGTTTTGCCTTTGCTTACGTCAGCCAGTAATAAATTGATTAATTTTTTGTAGGGCAGAGAAGTAATTGCGTCTCGGGTTATAGCCAAAGCTTCGTCTATTGCCACCCCGTTTTTAAGCAGTGTGCCCAAAGTCAGACAGAATCTGGCTAAATTCAGACTTTTTATTAATCTGCCGGCAATCGGCGTGTGAAGTTTTATCCAATCGTAAAATGCTCGAACAAAAGGAATTTTTAGCAGAATAAAAAGTAGGAATATTGCTCCGATAAGTCCGCCTAGCCACCAGAGTCCAAAATGTTCCAAACTGTAAGATATCTTTAACAGAATCTTAGTTGCCAGCGGCAGATTGGCTTTAAAAGAATTAAACAATTTTGCCAATTTGGGCAGGATAAAATAGGAAACGCTGCCGCCGACAAGAACTGCGGTGATTAAAACTATGGTTGGATACAGAGCCGCTGATTTTACTTTTGATATTAATTTGGCATCTTTTGTCAGTTGAACCGACAAGTGGTGCAGACTCTCGTCCAATGACCCGCTTTTTTCACCGACTTTGACCATGTTAATAAAAAGGGGATCAAAAACATTTTTATGATCGGAAAGAGTAATATTTAGAGCTTTACCGCCTTCAACTTTTACAATAATATCAGATAGCGCATTTTTCAGCCGGCCGTGAGATTGTTTCTGGACTATTCTCAAACTCTCCGGCAAACTAATTCCGGCTTTCAAAATTGTCGCCAAATGCTTAGCTAGAAAAGCCTTTTCATTCAATGAAACTTTAAAAAGTGAAATTTCTTTTTTTAATGCCGATTTTTTTTCTTTTGTAACTTCTTGGTTTTTTGCTTGTAGTGTTTGTGTTTCATTCTGTTGGATTTTTTCTTGTTTTGCCTCTTGCTTCATCTCTTGCTGGAGGTTTGTTCCAATACTCTGGTTCGGGTTGGAAATATTTATGGAGGCGGCTGGGGGTTTGCCGGCAGTTAGCGGTACCGCCGGAGCTGTTTGGGTCGTCGGAGCCCCGGGAATAACAGCCACATTTGTGCTTTTAACTTGTTGTTTTTTTTCAACGCTCGGTTTTTTTCCTATTTGCTCCATCCCTCTCCTTTTTGTTTCTATTCTCTAGTTACTCTCAAAATTTCCTCAAGTGTCGTAACTCCAGCAATAACTTTAGATAAGCCGTCCTCAAGCATAGTTGTCATTCCGTCTTTAACTGCTTGCTGGGTGATTTGGTTAGCATTGGCGCGGGTCATAATTAATTGTTCAATTTCCGGCGTAATTGTCATAACTTCAAAAATTCCTACTCTATCGACGTAGCCACTTTGGTGACAAGTCGCACAACCCTTGCCCTTGACTAAAGTTACCGATTCCGGTTTTTCTTTAAATATTTTGGCTAAAATTTGTGGGGCCAAGTTTTGTTCGAAAGTTGAGAATGACTCCTGATATTTGACTGCACATTTGGAGCAAACTCTTCGGACAATACGCTGGGCAATGATCAAATTAATTGTCGAAGCAATAAGATATGGCTCAATTTCCATCTGACTTAGGCGTGGCAAGGTTGTAGCTGCGTCATTGGCATGCAATGTCGACAGCACCAGGTGCCCGGTCATCGCCGCGTTAATAGCGATCCCGGCCGTCTCTTTGTCGCGAATTTCACCGACCATAATAATATTAGGGTCTTGGCGGACAATTGAGCGAAGACCGTTGGCAAAGGTCAGGTCAGTTCGGGGGTTAACTTGAATCTGGCTGATGCCCTCCATATCATACTCAACCGGATCCTCAATTGTTGCGATGTTAACCTCTCTTTGATTTAGGACTTTAAGCACGGCATAAAGCGTAGTAGTCTTTCCGCAACCGGTCGGTCCGACAGCCAGAATCGTTCCCCATGATTTGGCAATTTCTTTTTTTAATTTCAGTAAGTCGGCGTCGGAAAGACCAAGATTAGTTAAGTTATATTGCCGCCCGCGCTCGGAAAGTAAACGCATGACAATATTTTCACCATTGGTTACTGGAGTAATTGAAACCCGGACATCAACATTTTTCTCGCCAGTCCCATCCTGACTTTTGTCGATCAAATAAACCGCTCCGTCCTCTTCGCCCATTGGCTGGCCGTAAATAATTTGTAATTTACCGTCTTGTGCTGCCTGATGTTCATCAGTTCGTAGATGCGATAAAACTTTAATTCGAGAGACTATCTCTTCATGTAGATTTAATGGCAAAGTGACAATGTCATGAAGTACACCATCAATCCTGAAACGCACAACTGTTTGCTTGTGTTGCGGTTCAATATGAATATCAGACGCTCGATTGTCAAGCGCGTATTCAAAGAGTTTTTGGACGATTCGGGTGATTGGAGCTTCTTTTAAAGTTTTGTCGCTAGCACCAGTGATTGTCGGAATAAGGTCGTGCAAAGTTTCGGAAATTCCTTCCTTGTAAAGCGTCAATGCTTGGTTTATCTCTCCTTCGGTTGTGTAATATTTTATGATGTCGATTCCGAGTTTTTTCTTTAATTGACCAACAATTTCTTCATCAGATGGATCGGCCATTGCCACACTTAGGCCTTTGTCGTCGTGCTGAAAAGCAATTATCTGACTTTTCCGAGCCACTACTTCCGAAATGGTTTTTAGCACATCTTTATTGATTTGCAATTGGCTAAGCAAAATTTTCGGAACTTTGAAATATTCCGAGGTAATTTTGGCCAAATCATCTTCAGACACCAAACCGCGCTCCAAAACCTCTGAAGACAAAGAACGGTTTTGAGCGTCAGCGCTCTTTTTAGCTTCAGTTAAATCGCGTCCGGAAATCAATTTTGATTTCGAGATTATTTCAAAAACTGTTTCGTTATTAAGCATCACCTCTCCAATTTATTGTTGCTAAACCAACAAAACCAGCCTGATTTCATCAGCTGTAATACTTTATTTAATTATAGCAATCATTTAATTTTTTGACAAAAAAATGGACAAAAAAATAATAATCTGATATAAAATAATCAGCAATCAGATACGGAGGCCATCATGTTAATGGCATCGGAAGCGCAGGTATCCGGACCGCATGTTTTACAGTCCAGGATGGCTAATTGCCCATTGCACCCATTCACAGACAAGACGCGACGCGGTAATAAGGTATTGTTTGTCGCCAGGCAGACCGGAGAGGTCTTGTTCCCGGTTGATGTGACTCCGTGTTGTTCGGAGGAACACGCCAAGCGTTTTGCTGAGTCGACGGCATGACATTTCCACTTCTTGCCGCGAGCGGTCACTATTGGCCGCTCTTTTTCTTTTCAAGCAGTAAGTTTTTTGCTAGAGTAGCTAGTGTCGGATAATAAATTTGGAGAAATATGCAAGTCAAAAAAGAGGATTTGAAAAGGGGAAAATTTAAACTAACTATTGAAGTTGAGCCGAAAGATTTGGTTAAATATTTTAATGATACCTACAAAAAATTAGCGCTCGAGGTGAAAATTGACGGTTTTCGCCCTGGCAAAGCGCCGCGAAAATTAGTTGAGGAAGCCATTGGCCAGGCAAGACTTCTTTCGGAATCACTCGATTCTGCCATCCAGATCAGCTATTTTCGAGCGGTCCAAGAAGAGAAACTAGTGCCGATTTGTGCGCCAAAAGTAGCAGTTTCAAAATATCCGACTTGGGGGTTGGAAGTTACCGAAATTACCGAGCCTTTAATTTTTGAAGCCGAATTTGAAGTCATGCCTAAGGTAGAGCTTTTAGATTACTCGAAAATTAAAGTCAAACGAAAAGAACCGGCGAAAATTAAGGATGACGATGTTGAAAAAATAATTCTCCATTTGCGCCGGCAGAAAGCTAGGTTTAGCGAAATCGGTCGCGGAGCGGAAAATGGCGACCGGGTGGAAATTAGCTACGAGGGTTTTATTGATAATGTGAAAAAAGACGCAATGTCGGCAAAAAATCAGCCATTTGTTTTGGGTGAAAAAACTTTAATTCCCGGATTTGAAGAGAAGATCGTTGGGATTAAAAAAGATGAGGAAAAAGAGTTCGAAATAACTTTCCCTGGAGATTATCAGGCAAAAGATTTTGCCCCCAAAGGGGGCCCCTTTTGGGCCGGGAAAACAGCCAAATTTAAAGTTAAAGTTATTGATTTAAAGAAAATAATTTTACCGCAGTTGGACGAGCAATTTGCCGCCGGTTTTGGCCGAAAGAATATCGAGGATTTAAAGACTGCTGTTGAGAAAAGTTTGCACGAAGAAATCGAAACCAAAGCCAAAAATGAACTTGAGGCCGAGGTGCTGGAAAAAGTTCTGCCGAAACTCGTGGTTGAAGTTCCGGATAGTTTGATCGGACAAGAAACGGCTCGAATTATTAGCGGCATGGAAGAACAGATAAAAAGTCGCGGCTTATCACTGGAGAAATATCTTGAAAGTATCAAAAAAACTCTTCCTGATATGCAGCGGGATTTGCGGTCGCAAGCGGAAAAAAATGTCAAAGTCGGTTTTTTGCTCGGAAAGATTATTGAAGAAGAAAAACTTGATTCTAACGATAAAGAGGCTGGACGGAAAGCACTCGATATCTTAATCAATAAAGTGACTATGACTAAATAGTATGGAGAAAGAGTTGGAGAATAATTTTTTATTGATACTGAAGAAGAAGGATTTTAGTCAGCTCTGGCTGGCTCAGCTTTTGTCACAGACTGCATCACATATGCTGACTTTTGCTTTGATTCTGCACATTTATGATCTAACAAAAAGTTTAACAACAATTTCGTTGGTGATAATTGCTTCGACAATTCCGTCGGTAATTTTCGGCCCATTTTCCGGAACATTTTCCGACAAAATTCGCAACAAAAAAATTCTCACTTATACTAACATTCTTCGTTTTTTGGTTGTGCTCTTGCTTATTCCGGCGGCAGACAATACCTTGGCTATACTGGAGATAATTTTTCTCATGGCGACGATAACTCAATTTTTTGCCCCGGCAGAGCTTTCTTCCATTCCCTTACTTGTGACCAGCAAACAGTTGGTTGCCGCAAATTCGATTTTTATGACAACAATGTATGGGACCCTGATTGCTGGCTATGCTGTCGCTGGCCCGCTTCAAGCACTAATTGGTTCTAAGTGGCTGTTTTTGCTTGTAGCTCTACTTTATTTGGTTTCGGCTTTCTCCGTCTGGTCAATGTCAGAATATGATAAAAAAGAAGCTCACCGCGATTTTACTTTGTCAAAACTGGTCTCTTCGGTTACCTCGATTTGGCAATCAACAAGAAGAGGCTTACAGTATATTCGCAGTAAAAGAAATATCTTTACCCCAATGCTGAAATTGACGCTTGGCTGGGCAATGCTGGGCGCTTTCATTGTTGTCGCCCCGGGATTTGCCGAACAGGTGCTTGGCGTTAGGGCTCAACTTGCCGGAATTCTATTAATTGCCCCGGCCGGCATCGGGATGTTGATTGCATCGTATCTGCTAAATAAGCATAAAGAATGGGACAAAAACGCTATTATTAATTGCAGTTTTATTATTTGCGGTATTTCATTGCTAGTGCTTTCAATATATTCATTCTACGCCTCCTTTGGTTTGTCACTTTTAGTGGCAATAATTTTGATGGTAATTCTTGGTTTTTCCGCCGCTTGCGTTTATATTTCTTCTCAAACTTTGCTTCATCTTAACGCTGAATTAAAAATGCGCGGCCGCGTCTTTGGTATTGCCGCGATGTTGATTAATCTCGCTCTCGGTATTCCAGCTTTATTTGTCGGCGGAATCGCCGATTTAACCTCGCCAGTAATTACTCTGATTTTGGTTGCGCTAATACTCATTATTTACGGCACTTCCCTGTTTTTTGAAGATAATATCGAATCAGAATCGGTTGAAAATTTTGATTAACTCTGCTACACTGCACTTAACAGTTTTGATTTTTAAATTTTGATATTTAATTTTGAGCCCTAAAGGGAACCCTTTGGGTCGGAGCGAACATGACTTATTTAGTTCCAACTGTAATTGAAAAATCACAATTTGGCGAGCGGGCGTATGATATATACTCTCGTCTTTTGAAAGATCGAATTATTTTTCTTGGCGGCAAAATCGATGATGCTGTTGCCAACACAGTCATTGCCCAGTTGTTATTTCTGGAATCAGAAGATCCGAAAAAAGATATTCAAATGTATATTAATTCTCCCGGTGGTGAAGTTTACTCCGGCATGGCGATATTCGACACCATAAACCATATCAAGCCGAAAGTTTCGACCATTTGCGTTGGACTGGCGGCTTCGATGGCAGCTTTCTTGCTTGCCGGTGGCGAGAAAGGCTTGCGTTACTCTTTGCCAAATTCCCGGATTTTAATTCATCAACCAAGTGGCGGAACCGAAGGCCAGGCATCGGATATAAAAATCCATGCCGAAGAAATTTTAAAAATTCGGGAAGAGATGAATAAAATTTTAGCTAAAAATACCGGCCAGAATTTGAAAACTGTTGAGAGCGACACCGACCGTGACTTCTACATGCGCCCCGAAGAGGCTCGAAAATACGGTATCATCGATAAAGTAATCTCGAAAAAATAAGACTTATAATTGGAATTAAGAATCTAGATATTAGTAACATAAAACTTGAACGACCGTTCAAGTTTTATGTTTTATTATGACTGATTAGGATTACTATGTTATCACCGTAACTTCTTGTAAAGCTTAATATATTATGGTATAAAGAGTTCGTCTTCGACAGGCCGCTGGCGCCAAAGTCCAGCACCACTTCGCTCTGAGAGGAGCACTAAGATGTCGACGAAAGAAAAGGTTGTTGTACCGCTGGTGGCCGTCAGCCCGTACCAGAATGTTCTAGGCGAGTTGATTGGGGCCATCGTTGGGGTTGGTGGCGATCTGGGAGTTTCGTACTGTGTGCAGTGGGGTGAAGATTTCTCCAAGAACAACCTGCCCTACGGTATCCAACAGACTGACCAGTCGGAGATCCAGCTGGGTGTCTTGCAGCGGGCTCACCAAGGAATCCACACATTGCCCAACAGCCCAGTTCCGCTATTGGTGCTGGCCAAGGGTGGCGGTGAAGGCGAAGGTCTAATGGTTCTCTCGAACTTTGCCAGAGATGCCTGGCTGTATCATGAAACACTCAGACCTGATGTCGCTGTGGATGCGCTAGATCTTCAGGCCTGGGGGCCGCTACGGATCCCGACTCTGGACAGGGGGTTGTTCAACCTGTATGTGACATTTGAGCATCTTTGGGGCGGTTGCACTAAGGCCACGCTGGCTGCGAAGATTTTCAATCACCGTGACTACGCTCATGATCGGCTTGACTACCAGATGCGTGGTCGGATGGTCAACATGCGCGACGAGGCGGTTAAGGGGAAGAGGAGTAAGTCGAAGCCTCAATGCACCGAGGCGTGCCGTCACTACCGTCCTCTCAATTTCGGTGAGGGGATATGCGACAGCTATGGTCATCAGCGGGTTCGCGGCTTGGGGCCACTGAATCAACATTGCTTCGAGCCAAGTGCAGTGGCTGGGGTGATCCCGGATGTCTAGCAGGGAAACAGTAGCTTCTGCGGCGGCTTTAGCCGCCGCAGAATTTCTCAATAATTTAAAGACAAAATAATATGTCCTACGATCCGCGAACAAAAAAATTAGCCAAGCTGGTTGTTGATTACTCTCTTGCTGTTAAACACGACGAAAACGTAGTAATTTCTGGTTCGACGGAGGCGTCGGAATTTATCGCTGAGCTTTACAGGGTGGTAATTTTAAAAGGCGCACATCCAATTTTGCGCGTCTCTTTACCGGAACTTTTGCCATTTTTCTATAAATACGCCAAAGAACATCAGATAAAAAAATTTCCTGAAACCTATGATTATACGGTCAAGAAATCCCAGAAATTCATCGGCATTCATACCGAAGCCAACACCCGCGAACTCTCCGATGCTGATCCAAGAAAAATGACCACCAGGCAGATTGTTATGAGGCCAATTTCTCACTATATAAATAATCGGCGGGAAAAAATTTGGCGTTGCACCGTTGGTTTTCCTTGTATAGCGATGGCTCAAGAAGCCGAGATGTCGCTGGCAGATTACGAGCGTTTTGTCTTTGCCGCCTGCCTGCAGGATTGGAAAAAAGTCGGCAAATTTATTGATAAAATTTTAACTAAATTTCGCAAAGGCACCAACCTCCACCTCGTAGGTGGTGGCGTGGATTTGAAGTTTCAGATTAATAATGAAAAAGCGCAAGCCGATAAAGGCGAGGAAAATATGCCCGGCGGCGAAGTTTATATGGCACCGGTGCGAACGAGCATGGAGGGCAAAATTAAGTTCGATTACCCGGCGATCGAAGACGGCAAGGAAGTGTCTGATATTTATCTCGAATTCAAAAAAGGTAAGGTAGTTAAATTTGATGCATCGAAGAATAAGAATTTCTTGAAAGAAATGCTCTCTACTGACAAGAATGCATCATATGTCGGTGAGTTTGGAATTGGCTGCAATCCAAAAATCAACCGCTT
>CAYHDN010000021.1:0-14255 GCA_964355425.1 uncultured Candidatus Saccharibacteria bacterium | reverse complement strand
AACATCCGCGTGTTGGAGGGAGCATTACTGAAACTGTGCGCCCATTGCTCCCTCTACGGCGGCGAGCTGACTCTGTCGATTGTTGATGACATGGTGGCCGACTATTCGACCTCCGCCAGCGATCGCCGCATCAGTCTGAACGAGATTGTGACCTATGTTAGCGAGTGCTATACGTGTGCGTTCAGAGACCTCGTCGGTCCCAAGCGCAGCAAGGACATCGCCTGGCCGCGCCAGGTGGCGATCTACCTGGCGCGCGAGCTGACCGATCACTCGCTGGCCGACATCGGTAACTTCTTCGGCGGCCGCGACCACTCGACCATCTTGTATAGCTATAACAAGGTCAGCGACATGGTGGCCGAGGACGAGAAGATGCTAGGGAAGATGAACGAACACAAAGCCGCCATCCGTGACCAATGACGGCCAGAAGTGAACTTATGCCTCCGCTGGTGCGGAGGCTTTTCTTTTTGCCCGCTTCTGGACGAACTTGGCAAAAATTGCTATTCTTTGAATATATCGGTTAAAAAAGTGGGGACAAGGTGGTAAAAGAAAAAGAAGAAGTAAAAAAACAAAAAGTAAAAGAAGAGATCACACCGACGGACAAACCAGTCTTTTTCTGGCAGGCGGTTGAGTTTGAAAGCCATAACAAAAGCCGAAGCTGGCTACTCTACTTAATTCTTATCGCCATTGTTATCATCGGAGTCTTTGTCTGGCAGAGACAGTGGCTTGGAATTGCTGTCGTTGTTGCCGCTGTCGTTGCGCTTGGCAGCCAGGCCCATGCCTCCGGAAAGAAGAAAAATTACGCCGTTTATGATCAGGGCGTGACAATTGACAGTAAGATTTTCACTTTTGACCAATTTAAGTCTTTTTGGATTTTTCTCTATCAGGATCGGCCTGTTATCCGTTTTGAACAACTTAAGCGGTTTAGCCTGCCAGTAGAAATGCCGGTTTCAGATGAAAATCCAGAACAGATACGACTCTTTCTGTCCAAACATCTGCCGGAAGAAGAGGAAAAGGGGGAAGATGTTATGGACACGATTAACAGATGGATTAAGTTTTGACAGAGTCAAAACTTAAGATTAAAAATAAAAGATTAAAAATTTTAATGCTGGTGAGCACTTCGTGCTCGAACTATAATAGCTAACTCCATAATTTTACTTTTTGATCTTTAATTTTTAATTTAATATATTTGCCCCCGTAGTTCAGTGGATAGAACGAGCCGATGTCCTTCGGCTAGGTCGCTCTTGCCCTCGTAGCTCAATGGATAGAGCATCAGATTGCGGATCTGAAGGTTAGCCGTTCGAATCGGCTCGAGGGCGCCAGTTTTAGTCGTAAATTTATGTAAATGAATACACCAGAAATACACAAACTCAAAAACGGAATAACACTGCTGTTTGTGCCGAAGAAAGAAACCAAAATCATCGACGTGATTTTTTCTTTTCGTATTGGTTCGCGATATGAAGATGCCGCCAAATCCGGAATTTCTCATTTTTATGAACATATGATGTTCGATGGCACAAAAAATCGGCCAACGGCAAACGCGATTGCCAAAGAGGTTGATGTCATGGGCGCCGCTTTTAACGGCCACACTTCCGATGAATATACAACTTACGCTATTTCAGCATCAGAAAATTATCTGCCAAAAGCGATTGAAATTCTCGGCGATATGATATCAAATTCATTATTGTCGGAAAAAGACATCAGCAAAGAAAAAAATGTCATTTCAGAAGAAATAAAAATGTATCAGGATATGCCGGGAGAATATGTCGTGGACATCTACGACCAGGCAATTTTTAACGGTGATCCGCTTTCGCGAAATGTTATTGGAAATTATGAAACTATTAAAAGCGTTTGCCGAGAAGATTTAAAAACATTTAAAGCAAAATTTTATATCGGGCAAAATTGTTTTATTGGGCTTGGCGGCAATTTCGAAAAATTCTCTAAAGATGAAATTATTGCTCTAATTGAGAAATATTTGGTAATCGGCAGCGGCCGAAAGACTGATATTTTTCCGGCCAAAGTCTTGCAAATTAAAGAGAATAGTTTGATAAAAAATACTGCTCAGACTAATCTGATGATCGGATTTCTCGGTCCGGCGTACGGTTCCGAAGAGTACGAGGCTTTTCGAACAATGGCTGTGATTCTCGGTGGGAATATGAGTTCAAGAATGTTTAACAAAATTCGCGAGGAGTTAGAATTGGCATATGATATTCGGACCGAAGCCAATTCGACCACGACAATCGGTACGATTTCGACACAGGCAGGAGTTCCGAATGAAAAGCTTGTGGAAGCGGTCGAGGCGATAAGATCAGAATATGAAAGAATTAAAACAGACATGATGCCAGAGGAAGTTGAAAAGGCTAAAGCTTATCAAATCGGTCAATTAAAACTTTCAACAGAAAACTCTTACAATATGACATATTTAATACTGCGATATTATTTTACGACCGGTGAATTAATTACTGTTGACGAATTTATTGATAAGATAAATTCAGTAACCTTCGAAAATGTTAAAAAAGTTGCCAACAAATATTTAATTTCAGACAAAATGACGATTGCCGCCATTGGACCCAAAGCGGCGATATCAAAAAGTAATAATTGAAACAAGGGATAAATTATGGAAAAGAAATTTAAGCCGGAGCGAACGATGATCGCCATTAAATCGGAGTCGATTCAAAGACATCTAGTCGGTGAGCTTATCAGCAAGTTCGAAAAACGAGGATTGAAAATGACTGCCTGCAAACTTATGGCGCCGGGAGCTGATCTGATTGGCAAGCACTATGCTGATGACGAGTCTTGGTATGTTTCGTCAGGGACAAAAACCAGAGCTAACTATGAAGCTAAAGGTGAGAAGAACTTACTGGAACCAAAAGAATACGGAAAACGGACCAGGAATCTTTTGATGGACAGCTTGAATGATCGGCCGATATTGGTCATGATTTGGGAAGGGCCGCATGCCGTGGCGCTGGGACGGAAAACTGCTGGTGCAACTAACCCGCTAATTGCTGACATCGGTTCAATTCGCGGCGATTACAGTCATGACTCCTATGAAGTTTCGGATGAAACTAACAGAGCAATTCAAACACTGGTTCATGCTTCCGGATCGGTGGAAGAAGCAGAAACAGAAATCAAAATCTGGTTCAAACCGGAGGAAATTCTAGACTATGACCTGGTTTTAGAAGATGTTTTCTTTGCCAAGGATTGGGGGCGGGTCAAAAAAACATCTAATTGAAGTAACTACACAGATCTATTACACTGATAGAACACAGATAAATCAGGTTAGAATCGGACTAAATTGGGCCAATGATGGTTTACTTGACAGTTTTTATCACGACACTAATTCTTTCAGTAATATTCACTGGAGTCGTTAGGAATTTTGCCCTAAAGAATAAACTTACGCCGCAACCGCGCGGCCGCGATTCTCACAAAAAGCCGATTCCGCGGATCGGCGGGCTGGCGATTTTTCTGGCTTTTTCGTTGGTTTCTTTGATTTATTTTATTTTTATCAATCCTGGCGCTGAAATTTCCACTGGTCATTGGTTTTCGCTCGACAAAAAAATTGTTGGTATCTGGCTGGCTTCTTTGGTAATCGTCACCGTAATGTTGATTGATGACTTGAAAGAATTGCCGGCCTTAATCAAATTATTTTTTCAACTTGTTGCCGTTGCAATCGTTGTAGCCGCCGGCATTGGAATTGATTTTCTGCCCAATCCTTTCGGCCAAGCAATCAATCTCAACAGCGTCTACATTCCTCTCAATCTATTCGGAACCAATTATCATTTCTCGCTTTGGTCTGATCTTTTAACCGCTGTTTGGTTGATCGGCATGATGAATGTCGTTAACTTTATTGACGGCGTTGACGGCTTGGCGGCGGGAATCTCCGCTATCGCCGGGCTAACTTTATTTTTCTTGAGTTTAATTGTCGCCCAAAGCGCGGTAGCAATGATTGCCATAATTCTAGTCGGTGCAACGCTCGGCTTTCTCTACTGGAACTTTTATCCGGCAAAAATTTTTATGGGCGATTGCGGCAGCATGTTTCTCGGGCTGATGCTTGGCGTAATTCCTTTGATTTCCGGCGGGAAATTAGCAACAGCTTTTTTGGTTTTGGGCTTTGCTATTGTTGACGGTTTGATCGTCGCTGCCGCTAGAATTGCTCGGGGAAAAAATCCCTTGACGACGCCGGATAAAACTCATCTTCACCACCGGTTTCTGGCTGCCGGATTTTCCGTGCCGACGGCGGTAATTTCAATGTATGTCATTGCCGCTCTTTTTGGCTGGGTTGCTCTACGGACAACAACAGTCGATAAAATCATCGCTTCAAGTATTTTAATTATTCTTGTTGCAGTACTGATACTAGTGTTGAATAAAATTAAAAAAGCTAGGAGTAGCAAGGAATTGTGCAATCACTAGCTTTCTAGCAATGTCTAGCTTTTAATCGAGAACCATGGCGGAAAATGATCGCAGAAAAAAACTAATCAAAATCGTCTTCATTGTTTTGCTAGTTCTGATGTTGCTGTTTTCCGTTTTACCGTTTTTGGGAAGCCTAAAGTAAAAAATATTGTATAATTAATCTATGGATTATTCTGCTTTCACATTCAAAGGCCAGCGGCCGGATGAGACGGTCAAGCTCGTCGTTCGCCGCCACCCGATTGTTTTTTTCTGGCCGCTGTTGCAGGCGACGCTGGCTTTGACCTTGGCAATAATTGTCTTTGTCTTTTTTGATTTCGGGATCGTTTTTTATGTTGTGGGTATTATAGCTTTGCTATTTATCGCCAGCGTCATACTTAAGGCTAATTTTATTTTTCAAAATAGCTTCTGTTTGATTACCAACCAGCGGGTAATTAATATTGACCAAAGAAACTTTTTCAACCGGCAAATTACCGAGACCGATTTCGCCAAAATTCAGGATGTCACCAATACAACGTCCGGCATGATCGGAACAACCCTAAATTTTGGCCAGATCACGATTCAAACTGCCGGAACACAAAATCAACTGGTGGTTAAGTGGGTCCCTGATCCCTATCAAATTCAACAAGAGATAACAAAAAATATTAGGAGATAGATCGAGCAACCGGCGAGGGCTCTAATAAATATTCTCTTGCCCAACAATCTCCTTCAATTTTTTCTTAACAACCGGGCAGATGTCAATCCGGGATTTAATCCGCATATCTTTATAGCTTTCGCCATCTTTCGGCAGGCGGATTACCACCGAATTTTTGCCAGGGTGGGCTATAAATATGGTTTTAATCTCTTTAAGGATATTTTTATCGGCGTCTTCTGGAATGGTAATTATTAAAGTCTCAATTGGGGCAGTAGGCGGAGGGCTGACGTCAGAAGAAAGTTTATTATTCTCTAAACCTCTGCCATTTGCCTTCTGCCATCCGCCATTGTTTTTCTTAGCTCGCGATCTAAATACTGGAATATTTGTTTCATCGATAGGAAAAATCTCTTCGGCCAGTATTTTTAACTCGCCATCCTTGTTGCTGACAAAGCCGTCAACAACGACAACTTTATCAACAGTAAACAGCTCCGGTGTTAGGGCGAAAATTTTGGGGAAAACTAAAATTTCAATACTGCGAGTTTGATCTTCAACTTTAATAAAAGCCATTTTTTGATTGCTTTTGCGGGTCAAAATCTCTTGAACTCCCGTAATAATGCCGGCGACCCGGACAAATTGATTCTCCATCTCTGGGTTAATCTCGATTATTTTTTTCTGCTGGTGCGGTTCAATAACCGGAGCGAGTTCCGAAAGCGGATGCTCGGAAACATACATTCCCAAAAGTTCCCGCTCCCAGGCCAGGCGCTGTTTTTTATCCGCCGGTTTAGTTTCTTCAAATTCGATTTGGGCTACCGGCGCGGCGTCATCAGCAAAAAGAGAGGATTGTTTCGAATCCTGATTTTTTTTAATTCCTGAAGCGAAGGCTAACATCCGCTCCATATTTAGTAGCAATTCATTGCGTTCGGCCAGATCATCAAGTGCTCCGGCCATTGCCAGAGCTTCAAGTGATTTTTTATTTATTACTTTTGATCCAAGCCGAGTCAGAAAATCCTCAACATCTTTGAATTTTCCGTTGACTTTCCGGTTTTCGACAATTTCTTCCGCCACCGCTTCGCCGACATGTTTGATCGCCGACAGCCCAAAACGGACATTGCCGGATTCCTTGACCACGCCGAAGTTAACAAACGATTCGTTGACAGAGGGTGGCAGAACAGCGATATTCATCCGCTTGCATTCGTCTATCTCCATTGCCAATTTATCGAGATCGTCTTTATTTGAAGTCATCAGCGCCGACATATACTCTGGTGGAAAGTTGGCTTTTAAGTAAGCGGTTTGGTAGGCAACCAGGCCATAACTGGCGGCGTGGGCCTTGTTAAAACCATAACCGGCAAATGTTTCAATTTGGTTCCAAAGTTCGTTGGCAGTCGATTCAGCCATTCCGCGCTCAATAATTTGCTTAAAAAATTTCTCTTTCTGCGCCGCCATTTCCTTAACGATTTTTTTTCCGATGGCTTTGCGGAATTTATCAACTTCTTCCCAGTTGTAACCGGCAAGTTCGATAGCAATCATTAAAACGTCATCTTGATAAACAATTAAGCCCAATGATTTTTCCAGAATTTTTTCCATTCGCGAGTCGGGATAAGTAATTCTGGCCGGATTATGTTTTCGGGCAATATATTCCGGAATAAAGGTCATCGGGCCGGGGCGGTAAAGGGCCACCATCGCCATAATGTCGTGAATCGTTGTCGGCCTCAACTCCTTGATATTTTTTCTCATTCCTTCACTTTCCAGCTGGAAGACGCCAATTGTATCGCCGCGTGACAGCAATTGAAAAGTTTTTTTATCATCAAGTGGAATTTCGTCGAGAATGATTTCTACCCCTCTGGTTTTGCTGACAATTTTTATCACATTCTGAATGATTGAAAGGTTGGCCAATCCTAAGAAGTCCATCTTTATCAAGCCGACACCGTCCTCGCCAACCGCATGCATTCCATACTGGGTAATCAAGCGGTCGCCTTTTGTATCCATCATAACCGGTGAGTAATCGGTAACTTTTTCCGGCGCAATCACCACGCCGGCGGCGTGAACGGAAGCGTGACGGACCACGCCTTCAAGTTTTTTAGCGATATCAATACACTGTCTGACCCGCGGGTCAGAGTCATATAAATTTTTTAGTTCAGCAATTTGCTGTAACGCCTGTTCCAGAGTTGTTTTCATCGGCGGAATCATTTTGGCGATAACATCAACTTCAGAGTAGCTCATACCCAAAACCCGGCCAACGTCGCGGACCGCCATTCTGGCCGCCATCGTCCCGAAGGTAATTATTTGAGCCACATGATCTTTGCCATATTTTCCCGCTACGTATTTGATAATTTCGTCGCGGCTGACATCCGCGATGTCAGCGTCAATATCGGGCGCCGAAGGACGGTAAGGATTTAAGAAGCGCTCAAATGGAAGCCCGTATTCTATCGGATCTAGTTGCTTGCCGGTAATTCCCAGGGCGTAAGAGATAAAACAGCCAGCGGCCGAACCTCTGGTGTTGGTTGGAATACCGCTCTCTTTGGCGAAGTGAAAGAAGTCCTGAACAATTAAGATATATCCCAGATAACCTTTATCTTTAATGACTTTAAATTCATAATCAATCCGCTCCTTCATCTCCGGAGTAATTTTATCTACGACCTTCGGCAGTCTCTGGTCAATTAATTTGCGCAGATAAGTTTCGTAAGTTTCACCAGGCGGTAGTGGATATTCCGGAAACCTGAATTTTCCCAGCTCAATTTCAACGTTGCACTTTTTGGCAACCTCAAGTGTATTTTCCAGAACCTCCGGGTGATCGGAAAAATTCTTAGCCATCTGCTCATAGGTTAGAAGAGAATAATCATCGGCGGCCATTGTGAGGCGCTGATCATCTGAAACCAGTTTTCCGGTCTGAAGGCAAAGGAGGGCGTCATGAGCAATATTGTCATCTGAATTAACATAATGAGGGTCGTTGGTAGCAATAACTTTCAGCTCAAATTCCTTGGCCAGTTTGAAAATATTTTCATTGGCCTTCTTTTGCTCCGGAACAGTTTTAGGATGATGCTGGACTTCTAGATAGAAATCCTCTTTGGAAAATATCTCCAAATACTCCCTGACCGCTTTTCGGCCCTGATCCAAATTTTCCAGTGATTTTCGGGGAATTTCTCCTTGAACACAAGCACTGCAGGCAATTAGTCCCTCGGAGTAACTTTTTAGAGTTTTTTTATCCACCCGCGGTTTGTAGTAATAACCTTCGAGATGGGCTATTGAGGTTAATTTCATCAAATTTTGATAGCCAATCTGATTTTTTGCTAGCAGAATCAAGTGATACGAATTAGCGTCAACCCGCGGCTGTTTGTCTTTCATCGTTCTGGCCGCGATGTACATCTCCAGCCCCAGAATAGGTTTAATGCCTTGCTTTTTGCACTCCTGATAAAACTCGATTATTCCGTGCATTGCGCCGTGATCTGTTAACGCCAACGCCGGCTGGCCATCACTTTTAGCTTTGGCGACTAAACTAGGAATCTTGCCCATGCCGTCGAGCATGGAATAATGCGAGTGGACATGGAGATGGACAAAATTTACTTTTGGTTTGTTGTCAGGCATAATGACAAATATATCCTTTTCTGGTAATATAAATCAGAAATGACAAGTTATTATTTTATTTTAGGAAGAGAAAATAAAATTAGCCAAAAAGAAGTAGAAGTGGTTTTGGCTAGTTTTGGTTTTGGTTTGATAAGCGATTCCACATCTATCATAGCCGAGGATATTTTAGAGATCAAACTAAATGCGGGAAGTCCCGAGATCGCTGGCCTAATGAATATTTTGGGTGGTACAGTTAAAATCTACCAAAAAATTGCTCCAGTCGATGAAAAACTGACCAGTCTTCTGGTCAAAGAGAATATGTCGAAAAAACTTATTTTTGGTCTTTCAAACTATTCTGGGAAACAGATTGACGCCTTTGGGTTGGCATTGTCGGCGAAAAAAGAAATCAAAAAACCATTGCGAATCATCGCCGGCAAAGAAAATAACCGGCTTTCCAGCGCACAATCGTTTCAGTACAAAATGGACATAGAAAATGTCGAATATGGACTGTTTGACACAGGAGTTGGTAAATTGATTGCGACACAAAATATTGATGAGTGGACTCGCCATGATTATGGCAAACCGCGATCCGACGCCCGCTCCGGCATGTTGCCGCCAAAACTAGCCCGCGTAATGGTGAATCTTGCGCTCGGGCAAATTGGGCCAATAAGTCCAATTAGACTAATTTGTGTCGATCCATTTTGTGGTTCCGGAAACGTGCTAATCGAAGCGCTATCGCTCGGTTGCGATATAAATGGCTCCGATAGTTCCGATAAAGCAGTTTTGGATAGCCGGATTAATGTTGATTGGTTCCTTTCCGGTCGAAAGCTAAAAGCTGCAGTTTCCAAACAAGACGCCACAAAATACGATTTCAATAAAATTAATCGTGACTTTGTCGTCGTCACGGAGCCCTACTTGGGCCAGCCGAGAAATCATAAGTTGACGATCGAAGAGGAAAAAGAGGCTAAAGAGGATACAAGACGATTGTATGAGGATTTTCTAAAAAATCTGCTTACTACTAATTGCAGACTGAAAGCTATTTGCCTCGTCTTCCCGCTCTTCGAACTAGCGAACGGTAAGAAATTATCAATATTTGACCAGTGTATTGACTTTATCCGCAAAATCGGCTACACTTTAGTATGTCCGCCTATGGAATATGGGCGCGATTATCAAGTGGTAAAACGAGAAATCGTTTTACTCAAGCTGTCAGCTGACAGCTAATAGCTATTAGCTTTAGGAAAAATGGCTCATAAGAAAGCCGGCGGTAGTACAAGTTTAGGCAGAGACAGTGTCTCCAAGCGTCTTGGGGTTAAGCTTTTCGGCAGCCAAAAAGTTGTTGCCGGCAATATCATCGTCCGGCAAAAAGGGACAAAATATCTGGCCGGAAAAAACGTTGGCACTGGTGGCGACTACACGCTATTTGCCTTGAAGGATGGGGTGATTGAGTTTTCACAAATACGAAAAACTGCTTTCTCTGGATCAGGAATCAAGAAAACTCGCGTCAGTGTGGTTTCGGATAAGTGATCATCATTTTGGTGGTTAGTTATCTGCAACCATAAAGGTTGCGGAGTACATTCGTACATTCTGCGAAGGGATAAAAGCCGTCGGCAGACGCAATTCGGACCTTATTCTGGGAAAGGCCGAAAACCCATGACTAGAGAAGACTGCATTGCAGCAAGGTCTCCTGGCGGCATGGGGGTAAGGCCCCAACATGCTAGGAGATGATGGGAAGTGGAAGGCAAGACCTCAGGTCGCAAAGCAGCCGTGAAGACGGTTGAGGAGATGACGCCCGCGGAACGCGAGGCGGTCTATGACTCTCCAGAGGCTCAGAGCTTTAGGGCGTCGCTGAGGCCACTGAGTGGGTTGCCGTCGAACTTTTTGCCGGCGTCATACGCGTCGGCAATCGGTCTGGGCGTTGACGGCGTCACGGCTTGAGTACAACCACGGCCAGCCGATGGTGGCGAGCTCGACCATCGCCTGGCTAAATGCCGAGTGATCAGCACCTGACTCCTGCAGATTCAGGTGCCAGCCCGCTATAAACGGCGGAGGCGCGACAGCCCCTCCGCCGTCGCACTACATCAGTGCATTTTCTACATCCGGTCCCCCGACGACGTCTTGTCGCGGGGGCCACATCCTCTGCATCCGATCTCGTATCGGGGATAGAGGAGTGTGAGGAGGGTCAAGAAGTAATCAAGTAGTAACTCTGTGGTAATCCAGTTGTTATTCAATTGTTTTGCGATCGAGTAACTATCGAATTAATAACCGAGTAACCATTGAATTGACCATTGGATTAACTATGAATCAACAAATTTTCACCAAACACATGAAAAAGAATATCCCCGAGATCGCAACCGGGGACACTCTTCGCGTTCATCAAATCATCAAAGAAGGCGACAAGGAGCGCGTACAGGTTTTCGAAGGTTTGGTGATCGCCACTCATGGTGGCAAGACGCTTGATGGCACCTTCACTGTACGCAAGGAGTCGTTTGGTGTCGGGGTCGAGAGAGTATTTCTCCTTCATTCGCCGCGGGTGGTCAAAATTGAGCGGGTGAAGCAGTCACGCGTTCGTCGAAGTAAGCTCTACTTTATGCGTGATTTGTCCGGCAAGAACGCCCGTTTGAAAGAGCTAAACCGCGATCACCAGATGTGGGAGGAGCCGGAAGCCGAGAAGGAATTAGAGAAAATTGCCGAAGAGACAGCCAAGGAGGCCGAAGCGGCTAAAGCGGCAAAAGCGGTGCAGGACGCCGAGATGGAGAAGAAGGCCGAAGCGGCTCTCAAGGCACATGAAGGAGCTGAAAGTCCTACACCAGAAGATGAAGAGGTTGTAGAGGATAAAGAAGATAAAAAATAAATTTGGACCTGATATAAAAAACGCCCCAGTAATGGCGACCCAAAGGGTCCCCTTAGGTGGCGTTTTTGTGATACCGAGCTTGTCGAGATAAAAAAACCGGCCTGCGTGGTGCGGGGCCGGTCAGAAGTTGGTACTGGCACTGGCGCGTATCGACCAATTACCGGAGGCCAGAGCTCTGGCCTCGATAAATTTGATACGCTGACATACCCCGAAGTCAAACTCCGGTTTGCCTCCAAGTTCATATTGGCCTCGAAGAAAAAGCGATGTTTGGCCGACCTCGATCAGCGTCAGCCGCTCGATCTCGACCCAGGGGTTCACTTTTTGATCTTCGATTTCGAGTATCAGCGGGATGTAGAAGCGGCCTTCTATTCTTCGCGTCCTGTGATGCAATTGGAGGAACATTTGTGCCGGCTCGACGGTCGATCCGACCAGTCCGCTTCTCTCATGTGGCGGGTTTCTGTATTTGGCGGTCAGTCCGGCCCACCAGTTGTCATCCAGACACTTTGCGCCATGACTTAGTACTGCCCAGTCCATGTCAATCTGGGAGAAGAATTCTCCGTTGTGAGTTATGCGGAAATTGAAGATCTGATCTTCAATTCTTCCGTATGACCTTTGACTGCCGTATTCAAGACTTAGAGTCAGCGGCAAGTCGGCGGATGGGTCTGTCTCCTCTTTGATGTCAAGTGTCAAAGGTAGCAGATCCGTGAGCGGATGGACTGTCTCCTGTGCCCATAGGGGCAGGCAGAAGATAAGTGCGACAATGAGCATCGCTGTTCTCACCTCGCCACCTCCTTTGGTGCCGTGATCTTCCGCAATTATAGCACAAAAAAAACGGCTTGCCGTGGTGGCAAAGCCAGGGGTTATCTGTGGACTCGTTTGTAGCGGATGGCCTGAAGGCCGAAGTAGTGGGCAAAGGCGCGAGTGACTTTTTGTGGCGGGCGGGCTTCCCTCGATTCCTTCGACCAGTGCCGGAAGCTTGATTCGACAATTCCGGTTTGTCGTTCGAATTCTCTCCAGTTCCAGCCCAGAAGCTTCTTGAGCTCAAGAAGTTCATCCTTGAAAGCTACCACCTGCAGCATCTTGTCGTAGATGTAGCGAGCCAGCCTCCTGACACTTTTTAGTTTCTGGCTGTCCCAACCCTCCCGCTTGGCGTAATTGGCGATATTTCCCGCCGATTCAGACATGTTGCTCTTCACCGCCTCGTAGCTTCTGGTTGCTTGCAGTCTAGCAAAGTCATTAAAATTTTTCAACTGCAAAAAACGATATAATAAAACTATGGACAAATCGAAGAACAAATCAACAGGAAATTATGGTGAGGATTTGGCGGCGGAGTATTTGGAGTCCATCGGTTATAAAATCATCGCTCGCAATTTGAAACTATTTTGCGGGGAGATTGATATTTTAGCTGACGATCACGGAACTATTGTAATTGTCGAAGTCAAAACCGTTCGCGGTGGCGGCTGGGGCAAGGCATCTGACTTGGTTCGTTTTAAAAAACAGAAAAAGTTGCGGATGTTGGCTCTGACAGTGGCAAAAGACTATCCAAATTGCGATATTCGCATCGATGTAGTCGGCATTGACGAAGAGAAAATCGAGCATATAAAAAACGCCGTAGGGGGTTAGGGAAATTTTGATAAAAAGCGTTGACATATAGTGGAAAATCAGATATCTTTATGTTTGACCGATAGATGGTCGCCCCCAGAGTGGCTATTGGTCGGTCGCAACGCGATTGATGTCGCACCATCCGTCGCGGAGCTGCCCGGAGCCGGGCTCTCTTTTATGAGAGCCCGGCCCTCCTTCTTTTTAAGGCGTCTTTGTGCTAAATTAAGGCTATGATCAAAACTCGCTTTGCGCCATCGCCAACCGGGGAATTGCATGTTGGCAGTGTCAGAACTGCGCTTTTTAGTTATCTTTTTGCCAAACACTCCGGCGGAGAATTTCTATTGCGTATTGAGGATACTGATAAAGAGCGCAGCACTAAGGAATTCGAAAAAAACATTCTCGATGGACTTTCTTGGCTTGGTCTTTCATGGGATGGTGAAATTCTTTATCAGTCGAAGCGCTTGGAAATCTATAAACAAAAAGCTTTAGAACTTGTAAATAATGGTTTGGCGGTGGAAAAAGATGGGGCGATAATTTTGCAAGCGAAAAAAGCTCTAGAACAGTTAAAGATTCCTTTTGAACAAATAAAGGCGTTCGTTGGTTGGAAGGGCGAAAAACCGAGAGAAAGCTCCGTTGCTTATTTTCTGAAAAATATTGGTGATGACCTAATTCATGGCAAGATTTCCGGTGCGCTTTCAGATACAATATTGCTTCGCTCTGACGGAACGCCAACTTTTCATTTAGCAGTAGTTATTGATGACCAAGAGATGGGGATCACAGACGTTATTCGCGGTGATGATCATTTATCAAACACACCACTGCATATCGTTTTGCAGAAGGCTTTAGGTTATAAGACGCCAAAATATGCCCATATCCCGATGATTTTGGGGTCGGACCACTCAAAACTTTCAAAGCGCCATGGCGCGACATCGGTTCTCGAATACAAGGATCAAGGCTACTTGCCGGAGGCGCTGGTAAATTTTATGGCCCTTTTGGGCTGGAATCCGAAAGACGAGCGAGAGGTTTTTACTCTCGAGGAATTGGTCGAAGAGTTTGATCTAAAAAATGTCAATAAAGCCGGGGCGGTGTTTGATATTGAGAAATTAAATTGGATGAACGGGGAATATTTGAAAGTCGAAAGTCGAAAGTCGAAAGTCGAAAGTCGAAAGTCGAAAGTCGAAAGTCTGAAGGATTTTGGCGTCG
>CAYHDN010000020.1:0-14453 GCA_964355425.1 uncultured Candidatus Saccharibacteria bacterium | reverse complement strand
AGGAAAAAGTGGTAACGCCTGCTGGCTTATTCCAAGCAAGGTCAATTTTTGTCAGATCATAGGCTTGATTTGGATCGGGGTGTGAGGTGGAAGTAACAGTGACGGTTGCCAATTGCGGAGCCTTAGCTATTGAAAAACTGGCTGAACCAGCGCCGCTTCCAACTTCGGATCCAGCGTTGGCCAATCTGACTGAAGAAATCGAAACAGCGCCGCTGCCAACCCCGGTAGCTTTGAGTTTTATTGTCGCTACGCGCAATGAATCTGTTGCCGGGATAATCATACCGACAAAATGTGTGCCGTTGGCGGGAATTGAGGTCCAAGTTGCACTACCAGCGGAGAAAGAAATAACGGAAACTGGACCGGAGACCGAGATCGTTCCTTCAAGGGCGTTAAAAGTTGCTCCGGAAGCTGATACCGTTACAGTGAATGATTCGCCAACGGTTTTACTCCCACCGCCAGAAGCGTAAATTCCACCAGCAGCTAGAGATTTGGTTGGCAACCAAAGCAGAGCCAGCGCTGATATCAGCATAATTGAGATTACTTTTCGCATTATCCCTCCATTAATATTTATTTTTAAATTCTAAATTTAACCGCCCCAGGCGCTAGCCAGTGTAGAAAGATCCAACAAGTCAACTGTGCCATCGTGATTAAAATCAACATCGACATTGGCCGTTCCCCACCAAGCCGCTAGAATTGATAAATCTAACAGGTCAACATTATTATCGGCATTGATATCGCCGGTTTTGCGCGCTGTTGGCGCTGGTGTATCCTCAACCAGTACCGGGTAGGGGACGGAGATATATTCTGCAATCATGTAAGTCGAGAGCCAGCTGCCTTTGTCTATCAGCCAAGTATTAATTGATGCGGCGGTCATATCGCCAGGGTTGACGAAATTAGTTTCGGAGATGATATTCGTTGCCGAGTAAGCACCGCCATTCGGTGTCGCACCCCACCAAGATTGCCAATTAGTGTAAAAAGCTGAATTTGTATCGTAGGAAACTGCGTGTGGAGTATATTTGTAAAGTGCACAGGAGGCAGCATTGTCGGTGGTGATTGTTCCGCCGTCAACCGAAACCGCCAGTGATCCGCCACAATAACTGCCGTTGTCGTGGAGCCTACGAAAATTTGCGGTGGCATAAGCGATTTGCTGACCGACACCACCGTAATTTTCTGCTCGGTAACTATAATCGGGTTTCCCGTATTTAGCATCGTTGCAATTTACTCCGGAAGTCAAACAAGAGGCCATACTTTCATCATAATTATAAAACATCGGCCAGGCTCGACGGGTGTCGCTTGAGGGTGTGCCTTGAGTAATTGCCGCGCTTTCACGCTGGAGTATTATCAAAATTAATCTCGGGTTAATATTATGTTCAAGAGTTTCGTCATAAATCAATTTTGCTACGGTTTTGTTGTAAAATGCCGCATCACATGGAACTGATGGATCAAAACATACTTGCCTGGCATTGACATAACGAAGTTCAACGTGGGCGGCATAAGCGAAAACCGGCAAGGCAATAACTGCAACTGCCAGAATGATGAAAATAATTATTGTCCCTCGCTTTTTCATGATTTTTTTAAATTGGTCCAATTGGAACTTTATTGCCTCGGATTGTCTTGGTCGGCTGGCGAGAAATTTTCTTTATTTAAAACATCGAGTTTGGAATGCAGAATCTCGCTTTCGCTATCAATTTTCAGCCCGGCCTCCAAGGTTGCCTTGGCGTCATTTTTTTTGTCTGCCAAAACTTCCGCCTCGGATTTCAGTGAATAATAGCTGACAACATTCGGATTTTCGGCGATTGCTTGATTTAAATAATCAGTCGCTTGTTGATAGTCTTTATTTTCTAAGCTTTTAATTGCTTGAGCGTAAAGTTTTTGGTCGCCAGAAAGATTTTCGATCTTGGTTTCTTGATCATCGCTTGCGTTGGTCTCTGGTTCATTTGTTGTTTTTGTCGAATCCGAAGCGTTACTGTTTACCTGCGGCTTATTCTTGAAGTAGGAGACACCGGCGACAATAAACAAAATAGCCAATATCGACAAAACCAGCAAATAATATAAAGTACTACGACTTTTATTATCCATATTTGCCTCTGGATATATTATATCATATGGAATAGCACTTTTTAAGTCTGGACGATATTTTAGATATTTACAAAATGTTAGCTCTGACACTGATTATTTATTTCAAAGAAGCAAACTTTTAGTTTCCTTGTCTTGACAGGCGGGGTATTTGTAGGATATAATGAGTACAACGTTAACAATTGAATAGTACTCTTTCGCGGAGGGGCGAATAATGTATCTTGTTTGCTTATTTTTGTTGAGTGGCTCCTCTTTGCGGGGAGTTTTTTTCGTTAATAAAGCCGTTGGCGAGGGGAAAGTAGAAAAGCTCAAATTAGTCTAATTAGACCAATTGGACTTATTGGACCAATTTGATTCTATTTTCTCCTCGCTAAACCCACCAAAAAGAAACACAAAAACAGCCCCGACGATTCGCCACAAGCGAATGTCGGGATTCCGACCGAAACGTCGGAAAAACAAAAAATGGTGAGGAGAACCCGGGGAATTGGGAAACGTGGAAGGTGTCTTTCGTTAGATAAAAATCTTTCGAGGGATGCCACGAAGCGATTCCTTTAGTCGTTTTCGCGACACCCCTCGAAGGCGTAAGTGAAACAGCAGGGCAATAATTAAAAAATTTGTTCCCTACAAGCTTGTCAATCCTTGCGCCTTTTTTTATTGTATAATAAGTGCATCAGACAAAAGGGGGAAATTATGTCAGATTTCTGGACCCTGTGCATAATCGGACTGCTCATCATCTGCTTAATCATGCTGGTGAAGAAGGTGCGCAAGTGCAACATCAGCAATCTATACAATGGATCTTCCAGGTGGAAGTAACAGCAAACAATACATACCGTCCGGCCAAGTGCCGGGCTTTTTTAATTGACGAAAATAATAAGTCCAATGGGTCAAATTAGTCTAATTGGACTTATATGTCTAATTTGTCTAATATGAGAATATGGAAAAGAAATGTGGCTACCAAAATCTTATTGTTTACCAACAGGCAGTTTTGATTTATGATTTAAATTTTGAGTTTTGTCAAAAATATCTTGATAAATTTAGAGATAAAAGAACTATTGAGCAAATGGAGCAGGCCGGTCGTTCTGGAAAACAAAATATTGTCGAAGGTTCATTGGAAAAAGTTTAAAAATGAATATCAAGCTAACAGGAGTAGCGCGCGGATCATTTGGAGAATTATTGGAAGACTACAAAGATTTTTTGCGAACACGAAAACTAGAAATTTGGGACAAAGATGATGTTCGATTGGCAGAAATTCGCAAAATGAGAATTTCAAATGAGTCAGATAAGGCTAATTTGTCCAATTGGACCAATGACTCCGAGAAATTTGCCAACTTGTTGCTGACTTTAATTTCTAAAGAGAATTTTCTTCTCGACCGAATGATTGCTTCTCTAGAAAAGAAATTTATCGAAGAAGGCGGTTACTCGGAGAATTTGACCAGAAAAAGAATTAATTTTAGGAATTCCAATTAGTCTAATAAGTCTAATTGGTCTAATTTGACCAATGGGAATTTTCAACGATCTAAATAAGCCGCAAATTGAAGCCGTCAAAACGACCGAGGGGCCGGTTTTAATTTTAGCTGGAGCAGGGAGCGGCAAAACTCGGGCGTTGACGCATCGCCTGGCTTATTTGATTTCGGCCAAAAAAGTCTCGCCATTCAACATCTTAGCCGTAACTTTCACCAACAAAGCGGCTGGAGAGATGAGGCAACGGATGGAAGTGTTGCTAGGTGAAAGTCGAAAGTCGAAAGTCGAAAGTACAAGGAATATTTTACCTTGGCTGGGAACTTTTCATTCAATCTGCGCTAAAATTCTTCGTCGTGAGGCCAAGTATATTGGTTATCCCTCAAGTTTTACCATCTTTGATACCCAAGATCAACTTTCGGTGGTTAAAAAAATCATGCAGGATATCGGCATTGATCCGAAAAGTTACAACCCGAATGCCGTCCTTTCCTATATCTCCTCTGCCAAAAACGAATTTCTCTCGCCGACTGACTACACCAAGTACGCTAATTCGCCGTTTGCAGAGGTGGTCTTAAAAGTTTATAAGCAGTACCAACGCTATCTGAAAGAAGTTGGAGCGATGGATTTTGACGATCTTTTGGTTCTCTGTCTTAAATTGTTTGAGGAAAATCCGGCAGTTCTGGAAAAGTATCAAAAACTATTCAAATATATTTTGATTGATGAATACCAAGACACTAATCAAGTCCAGTATTTGTGGGCGAAGATGCTCTCGGCCAAATCAAAAAATATCTGCGTTGTCGGCGACGATTCGCAGTCAATTTACGCTTTTCGTGGCGCCAACTTCCGCAATATTCTAAATTTTGAGCGTGATTTCCCCGGCGCCAAAGTAATTAAATTGGAACAAAATTATCGCTCAACAAAAAATATTCTTCGGGCGGCGGATGAACTAATCAAATTCAATCGCCAGAAAACCGAGAAAACGCTTTGGACTGACAACCCCGATGGCAATTTGCTTCAAGTTTATCAAGCACTGAACGAAAAAGATGAGGCCGAGTTCGTGGCTCTAGAGATAAGATCTCTAGCGCAAGCTGAAAGCTTAAAGTCCCAAAGGGACCCCTCATCGGGGCTAGCAGCTAACAGCTTTTCCCAATTTGCCGTTTTATATCGAACCAATGCCCAATCACGGGCACTGGAAGAGGCCTTTATTCGCTACGAAATACCTTATCGGGTCATTGGTGGTGTTCGCTTTTACGAACGGCGTGAGGTTAAGGATATCATCGCTTACCTTCGATTGATCGCTAACCCGAACGATCGGGTGTCACTAGAGCGGATAATTAATGTTCCGGTGCGAGGCATTGGTGAGAAGACATTGGCGAATATCAAAATCCCTGCCTCGCCGGCAGGCGGGCAAAGTTCAAATGTCAAATCAAGTCCAAATGACAAAATGTCCAAATCCAAGAGCCAGAAGGCTGTTGAGGAGTTTTTTGTCATGATGTCAGGATTTAGAGAGAGATCAAAAGAGGTCGAGGTAGCCGATTTGATTGAAATTATAGCGGAAAAGACCGGTTACAAAGATTTTCTTCTGGATGGCTCACCGGAGGGCGAGGGACGCTGGGAAAATATCTTGGAGTTGAAAACTGTAGCGTCGTATAATGATTCTTTAGGCTTGGAAAATCCGTTGGAATCATTTCTGGAAAAAGTTGCGCTTTATCAGGATATCGACAATTATGATGCAAGCGCCGATGTTGTTACGTTGATGACGCTTCATTCGGCTAAGGGCTTGGAATTTCCAGTGGTTTTTATTATCGGTCTTGAGGAGGGGCTTTTACCTCATTCACGCAGTGTCGATGACGACGGCGACGTCGAAGAGGAGCGGCGGTTGTGTTATGTCGGTATCACCCGGGCGCGACAAAAATTGTATTTACTTTATGCTTCAGGGCGAATTTATTTTGGTAATCCGCTGGTCAATATGCCATCGCGGTTTCTGGCTGAAATCCCGGAAGAAGTGAAAGAGGAAATTTAATTCAAATTGGTCTAATTAGTCCAATGAGTCCAATTGGACAAATTTGATATAATGATTTCATGCGCAATTTTTTCTACGCTCTGGTTTTGGTTTCGCTACTGGGTTTTGGTTTTTTCATTTCCTCAAAGAGTCTGGCATCGGGTGACGCTATGAAAGTTGTCGATCCCAATTTGCCTTACCGAATCATCGAAATAAAGCCATCAGGTCAGCAAAATACTTTTGATGGTGCCAGCAGTAGTTTTGATCCGACAGTAATTATCCCCGATTTGGACGTTGTCTATTATCCAGAGGATAAGGTGTCGGCGTTTCCGGATCCGAAACTTGGCATCGGCAGCACGATCAGGCTTCAACGGGCCCCGGTAATCAAAATTAAGGACGGGAAGAAGACTAAAGATTATAGAAGCTGGAAAACCAGCGTTGAAGAATTATTAAGCGAAAAAAATATCGAACTTGGAGTTGATGACAAAATCAGTTCACCGCTTGTAGCTCAAATTTTTGACGGCAGCCAAATCGTCATCATTCGGGTGGCAGTGACTAATATAATTGAGAAAAAATCTATTGATTTTAAAGTGGTAAAAAAAGAGGATCCGAATCTCGATAAGGGCAAAACTCGTATCGCAACAGCTGGAATCAAAGGGGAGAAACAGTTAACTTATCAGGTAACGCGCGAGGATGGAGTTGAGGTCAATCGAGTCCTAATTGAGACAAAGATAGTCGCTAAACCGACTGATCAAATTGAATATATTGGCGCAAGACCGGTGATAACCGTTCGCTGCAGATTTAATGATATTGTTATTGCGGCTTCAATTAAATATAAGCAGGACCCGAATGTCCTTTGCAATTTGATGATGAAAGAATCAAACGGCAATCCGAACTCCGACGGCGGCCAGTGGAAAGGCTTGTTTCAATATGATATTAATTTTTGGCCGGACGCTTCAAGAAAAGCCGGTTTTGCCAGCGCCGCTTGGAACGATGTCACGGCGCAGATTTATACAACCGCCTATTATTTTTCCATCGACCAAAGTTGGAGATGGTGAAATCCACTTTAGCTCAAACCATTCGGCAATGAGCTCATGGCAGTCGAACTGCTTTAGTTTTTGAATCAAATACTATTTCAAAGACGAGATATTAGTTGAGGTAGTGACAAATCTCTCAATATTTGAGTTTGTTGTATTAGAAATTTTGAAGTTAATGAAGACTTTCCCGCTGCTTAAATTGTAATAAAGATCTCTAACTGCCGAAAGTTTCTCGTTTTTTTTCAAAACACCTTGACTGGCGATATTTTCTGCAATCAGATTATCAAAGGAGCTAAAAATTGCTCCATTATCTTTGGAGACACGTAGAATCGCTTCGCTGTCTTTTTTGTCAAATCCGGAGAGCAAAACAAGACCGCTGGCTTTTATCAAGTTAGTTGCATAAATATATTCAGATCCGCCCGTCATTGGATTCCAAATTGGATAATCCCAATTTGTACCCGGACCATTAACATCTGTTCTGCCAACCCAGCCTTCTCCGGAAACAATTAATTTATCGCCAGATATTAAAACTTGTCGGACCATTCTGTTACTCCAATCTTTTTTCGGATCGACGATCTCTCTTTTTTGCTCGTAATCAATTTTTGTAATATAACCCCTCGAATCGCGAATAATAGGGGCGTAAGTCACAAAAGCGTCATCAAGCGGACACTCGCCGCCCCAAAAGGCATGGGTTTGAGTCGTCACCATATTGGAAACTGCGCAGGTCATTCCATTGCCCCGGGCTGATATTAATTTTTTAAAGTAATCCGATGTGATTAATGGCTGGTCTGCTGGATAATTAAGAATTACGGTATCAATTTTACTTGAATCTTTAGAAAAAAGTCTGGCGTTCCCGTCCCAATTGTCCGGACAGATGTTGTTTTGACAAATAATTTTTTTAATAGTTGGGCTATAGTTCCATTTTGCTGATAAACTGCTAGCCGTCACAACATTTTCTAATTTCAAATCTTTAGCATTAGCAATAAAACCAATCCAATTTTCGCCGGAAGTAGAAACATCGCTGGCAAAAAATAAATCGGTTAATTTTGCCGATAATGTAGAGCGATAGGCCGTTTTGTTGTTAACAATTTCGAAAATTTTTGAATTTGTGTCTGTTCCACTTTTTTCCGACAAAATATAGACCGGATTGGCATAATAGCCCAAGTGGGTATTTGGCATTAGCCGGATTTGTTTATCATAGGTGCTGGCAACAACCTTGTTAAAAACATATCTATCGCCGGTTTTAAATGTGTCGGCAAATATGCTGCCACGCAGAACAAGGATTAAAATTGCGATGAGCAACACCAATCCGAGTGAGGCGAACAAGATAACTTTTTTGATATTTGATATTTTCATGGTTTCCCTCTTGATCCTAAGAAACCGATTATGTTTTAATTATACAATATTTTTGTTGATTTATGTCAAGGCTTTTTATGTCTTGTAAAATAAGATATTCAATGATCATTGATAATCGCACATGAAATTGCCCAATAACCGTTGAATAATTTGTTCAAGTATGTTAAAATCTCGCCAGAGGTGATTGTAATGCGAATCGCTGTGCTTTTTGGCGGAAAAGGCTCTCGGATGGGCGAACCAAAGTGGAGTCTGGAAGTTCTGGGAATCCCTCTTTGGCAACTGATGCGCGACCGCTTCGCGGAAATAGCAGGCGAGATTTTCATGGTCGTGCCAGAAGGTACACCAGAGTTGCAAGGCGTAATACAAGTTACCGGAGGCAAGGGCTATCTCCGCGATTTGGTCTTGGCCCTCAAACTGAAGGATCCCGACCAGGAGATGGTCATCATCAATGGAGATGCGGTGCTAGTTAATCCCGAGGAGGTTGATTTCTTCTGCGAACTGGCGCGAAGGAGCAGGGCAAGTATCTGTATACCGATGATTCCGGCCGACTTTTTGCCCGAGCACTTTCGGAATCCCAGAGTCACCAACTTCATGCCGGGAAGCATGAACGGTGTTGCTCGGCCGCAGATATTCTACTTCAGTGCTGGATTCCAGCTTTCGCCGGAGTGCCGGTTTTCGCAGAGACTCGAAGTCCATGAGTTCCTGGCTACGATCGGCCTGGTCGGCTGGGAAAACCTGGGTCGTATTCTGGCGTTCTGCTCCAATGACGAGAGTTGGGAGCGGCGCTGGTCGCAGATGTTTAGTGCGTCCGTTGACATCATCAATTGTCATCTGTCTGGCCTGGCGATTGATGTCGACACATCGGAGGACATGAGAATCGCCGAACAAATACTGCAAGCGAGGCAGGTGAGCTAAGTGCTACTGATAGTGATTTGTTGGATACTGAATCTGGTGGCGGCCGGATTCATCACCGCGGGTATCGTCTGCGCTCTGGGGATGAAGCGGCACGCCTGTGATGTGTTTGAGGGTATAAGGGATACATCGTTCATCATTGGCGGTATAGTCCTGCTGATCCGCTTGGTTATCTGGGTGGCAATGTCTCATCATGGTCCCGGCTAGTTGTCGGGATTTTTTATTGTAAAATAGGCCAATTCAGGCTAAATTAAGAAGGTGAATAAAACGCAGCTAATACAATTTCTTCGAGCGAACGAGATCTGGGCCAAAAGAACAATGGGCCAGAATTTTTTGATTGATGATGAAGTTCTTAAAAAAATCATCACTGCCGCCGATATCAAATCATCCGACACAGTTTTGGAGATCGGACCGGGGCTTGGTGTATTGACCGGGGAATTAGCAAAAAAAGCCGGCAAAGTGATTGGAGTAGAAAAGGACGACAAACTAGCAGAAATGCTTCGGGGCAAATTCTCTAATACAAACGTCAAGATTCTAAATCAAGACGCGTTAGAATTCGACCCGTCCGACCTTGGCAACTACAAACTTGTGGCAAATATTCCGTATAACATTACCTCATTGATAATCCGCAAGTTTTTGGAAGCGGAGAATAAGCCAGGGTTAATGGTTCTGATGGTGCAGAAGGAGGTGGCGGAAAGAATCGTAGCCAGGCCCCGTTCGACAGGCTCAGGGCAGGCGGGGGATATGTCATTGCTCGCAATTTCCGTCCAATTTTATGCCGATGCGGAGATTGTCGAGATCGTCAAAAACACATCATTTTTTCCGGTGCCAAAAGTTGATTCGGCCATTATTAAGCTATCAACTATTATCTGTCAGCTGTCAGCTGATGAGGAAAAAAGTTTTTTCCGAATCGTGAAGTTTGGTTTCGCAGCCAAAAGAAAAACGCTGGAAAACAATCTATCGTCCGGAATGCATATTACAAAAGGCGAGACAGCTGATATAATTAGACGAGCGGGGTTAGATGAAAAAATCAGAGCGCAGGATTTGAGTGTCGAAGACTGGATTTCTTTGTATCGTCATTTCGGACTTGATCCGGAATCTAGTATTAAAAGATCCTGAATCAAGTTCAGGATGACAGAGGGGTACGGAGTGGCAGACAACAAAGAACACGATAAAGTTCATAAAAAAATAGAGATAACTGAAAATTCTATCGGCGAGAGGGAAGAATCAGTTATGGAAAGAGTCGTGGAAACTCCGGCAAAAGTGCTCGATGAAACTATTGAAATTTCGAAAACGGTTGAAAAAGCTGTCGTAGAACGCGGTCCAGTTAGAAAATTGGGAAATTATTGGCGAATGCTCGGTCCGGGGCTAACTACCGGTGCAGCAGATGACGACCCGTCGGGAATTGGCACATACTCACAAACAGGAGCCGGGTACGGTTACAGATTCCTCTGGCTTGCGCCATTCTCGTTTCCACTAATGGCTGTAATTCAGGAAATGTGCGCCCGAATTGGCTTAGTTACCGGTCGCGGGCTTGCTGGCAATATTAAACGCTTTTTTCCGCGTTGGGTGCTAATACTTTGTACCATGCTGTTGTTTGTTGCCAACACCTTCAACATTGGCGCTGATTTGGGCGCAATGTCAGAAGCCTTGCGGCTTTTCTGGCCGCAATTAAATTATTTTGTCTTGATTATAGTGATCGCCGCAGTGATTCTATTTGCCCAGATTTTCATGTCTTATAATCGCTATGCCCGATATCTCAAATGGCTGGCGCTGGTTTTATTTTCCTATGTTCTTTCGACATTACTTATCAAGGGGCTGGATTGGCATGAAATACTTTTGGCATCAGTTAAACCTTCGTTTTCATTTACTCGCGATCAGATTTTAATTGTTACCGGCGCACTCGGTACGACAATTTCACCCTATCTTTTCTTTTGGCAGACATCACAGGAAGTTGAGGAGAAAATTGAAGACGGCGATAAATCAATCGAGTCACGGCGGGAAGACGTTGCTGATGGCGATATAACTGATATGAGAATTGATATTTGGTCGGGGATGTTCCTTTCGAATTTAGCTATGTTCTTTATTATCGCCGCTTGCGCAGCGACTTTAAATGTCGCCGGAATTACCAGCATTAGTTCAGCCGCCCAAGCAGCGAGCGCTCTTCGACCGCTTGCTGGCGATTATTCATATTTACTCTTTGCAATTGGTATTATCGGCGTTGGCGCCCTCGGGATACCGGTATTGGCTGGTTCATCATCCTACGCTTTTGCCGAGAGCTTTGGCTGGAGGCAAGGTTTGCACTACAAGCTCCGCCAAGCTTATGCGTTCTATGGGATTATTATCATTTCACTTGTAATTGGTGTTTTGATGAATTTGTTCGGCTTAAACGCAATGAAAGCCCTGGTTTATTCTGCGGTTATGAACGGTGTGGTCGCTCCGTTGGTTCTGATATTAATCTTGATTCTGGCTTCGAGCAAAAAAGTCATGGGAGAACGGGCAAATCGTTGGCCGGCAAAAATTGTCGGCGCCATCGCCACGCTTTTGATGCTTATCGCCGGCATAGCGACTATTTGGACATTATTGAAATAGAAAATAATCAGTAACAGTGAACAAAGCATCCACAACAAAAAAACTTTTAATATTTATGCTGACGCTAATAATTATTATTGGAATCGTTTTTGTCCTTTTTTCTAAAAATTCCAGAGCCTCCAGTTTTGAAGGAGCATATTATTCCCCTTATCGAGATCTGCTCCTAATTTCTGGTTCTGGGTTTGGAGCAACGCAGGGAGCCAGCACAGTATCTGTTAACGGAACATCTTTAGGATCTGCCACAAGTTGGAACAGTGACAGTATTTATTATTCCGCTCCGCCAAACAATTCAGGCAACATCGTGGTCAATGTTTCCGGCGGATCAATACACAGCGGTCAAATTGCCAGAGTTTCTTCCTATGCATCTTATCCTTCGGATACTGACCAAACCGATTCAAATCTAGTCTCATATTTTCCTTTTGATACTAACTTTAATGATGTTAAAGGCTCGAATCATTTAAGTTCTCAAAACCTAAAGCTTTATGGCTCGGGGCAGTTTGGTGGCAAGTATGAAGCCATTCAAACTTTTTCTGATCCATCAGCGGATTGGGTTATCGGTACTGCCAATTACAGAAGTATAGTTGAGGTAGACAATCAACTTTTAATAATGTTTAATGATGGTGTTTGGAAATATACGATCTCTTCGGATGAAGGCGCAACCTGGTCAACTCCAATTGCTCGACCGGCCTACGGCTATTTTGGGTTTCCAACCGAGATGGAAAACGGCGAATGGCTTTATATCCAAACACCGACTTTTCCAACGGCCACTTTCACTCCTTGTCATGCTACGGGAGTCACAATTAGTAATATTTGGTCGCCGTCAAGTCTAATTTGCCTTAACCCAGTTAGTATCACCGTGGGAGAGGTTTATAATCAATGGCAATATGAATACTTAGGAAATGGCAAGATAATTTGGCCAATGTACCATTATTTTGGACCTTTTGGCGCGGCAATGATAGCTTCGGAAGATTATGGCCACACTTGGGAGTCCAAACCAATTTCATCAGCTAGAGTAGTTAGCGGTTTATCTCTGGCTTCCCCAATAATTGCCGGCGACACCCAAGTTACCATCACCGATGCCAGCGGCTTAACGGATTCCGGATTTATTAAATTTACCAACGGAGCAACGGTTGAAACTGTCTCATATGGATATAAAACTGGCAATACCCTTTATAACATAAGAAAAGGAAACGGGGGCCAATATCTTGTCGCTTCAGAATTAAATGCTCAATCGCCCGGAACGACAAATTCATTTGTTGTTGCCGGTACAACCGTAATGCAAAATGCCGCTACTCCCGGGGAACCGAGTGTAGTTGCCGATCCCGATGATTCAAACCATTTGATAATGCTTGAGCGCCATGAAGGTGGTGGAGGTTCCTATATCTTGAAAAGCGAATCAACTGATTTCGGTGATACCTGGTCAACTTTTAAAATAATTTATCTAGACAGTTATGCAACCGGCGCTCCTGTCCGCGGAAATAATTTTTGGGCTTATTGGACGCCAAACGCCGGTGGAGCACAGGGGCGAATCTATATTTTCGCTCGCCATTGGGAAGGAACGCGATACTTTTATTCCGATGATGGTGGTGAAACATGGAACGGCAATAATACTCAAACGAGTACTAAGACAGAAGATAACTATACAATGCGCAAGGGGGAAACGTGGTTGCTCGCCAATGAAATGAATAATGTTATCGAGGCCTCGGATGGATCGGGACTTTGGCTTTATTGGGCGATCGCCATTGATGATGCATCTGCGCCTGGAACCGGCACAGACCGGGGAGCTCTAGGAAAATATTTTTTCTCATACGCTGATTCAACTACTGGTAAAAATCTTGGTTATGCTTTTTCGCCCTATGATGCAAGTTATAATCTGTCCGAGTACTCTATAGATTTTTGGGCAAATATCCGACAGACTCACCGCAATATTGACGGTACGATTCTTTCTCGGATGGCATCAGATGGCTTAGCAGCAAATTATGACATTAAAATTATTGGCAACGGTGCCAATCAAAACAAAATTCAGTTCCGTCAATATAATGATCTGACATCAAGTTGGAACACAATTACTTCTACCAGCGCTTTTTCTGACGATCAGTGGTATCATGTCGCTACTACTTACGATGGGGCTAAAATACGACTCTATATTAATGGCGTTTTGGAGTTGTCTGCCGATTCAACATCAACCCATTCAGGAAACGAAAAACTACAAGTCGGGTATGATCAAGGCAACGACCAGCTATTATATCGCGGTCAATTAGATAACTTAAAAATTTGGAATCGGGCGCTTTCGTCTTTTGAAGTTCTTGCCCGCTCAAACTGGGCTTTGCCAACGATTACTTCGGTTTCGCCGACTGCTTGTTATGGTTCGGGAGAAAATGTGACGATTACCGGTAGTGGCTTTGGTGCCACACAGGGATTAAATTATTTGACGATTGGTGGAGTAATTGCCGCTGTTGCCTATTGGTCTGATACTCAAATTATTGTTACTTTGCCCTCGTCTTTAACGGCCGGTTCGCAATCCGTGATTGCCAATGTTTCAGGTTATGCCTCGAACAGTTTAACGGTTTCTGTCCAATCTTGTTCAACCAACGACTTTGCTGGCGCCTCAGATGCGGTTGCCACGTCAGCGAAGAAGAAAAAATATTCTTCAGCAATCACGGATATTGTAAATAATGTTTTAGTTGGCGCTGACGCGGATGGAGGAAAAACGGCTGACGAACCTACTGAAGAAAAAAGCGAATCTATTTGGTGGTATTTGTTAATTCCTCTCTGGATTTTAATTGTTTTGGCCGCCTTAAGAATTAATGAAAAAGAAAAGGATCTCAAGGTATTGCCAGACATTCTTTGAGCTCGATCTGGTAATAAAGGAGCCAGATGCCGGGGGCACTACGGGCTCGGATCAGCCACAAAGATGGCGTTGTTGGGCGACAGATGAATGTCGCCGTTGGCCAGGACGAAATGGGTCACGTCGTCGTCAGCGTTCGATGTTCGCGTCCCGTACTCCAGTTTCCCGTCAC
>CAYHDN010000019.1:0-14668 GCA_964355425.1 uncultured Candidatus Saccharibacteria bacterium | reverse complement strand
GCGCCATTGCCAAACACAAAATTAAAGATTTGGAAAGGTAATAATACTACAGGGACCATTTTTAGAACCGTTTACACTAATGCGAATGGCAGGGCAAATATTACTGATCTGCAAGCGGGAGATTATATAATTGTCGCTTACAAAGACAATTTTCTGTCGACGACTAATAGCTCAATCCGTCTTCACCATGATAATCAAAAACAAGAAGTTTCCTTATCTCTCGATATGATTGCCGAAGGTTTATATTCAACCAAAGTAGTAGTTTTACAAGAAGGAACTCTGACGCCGATTGAAGATGCGCGAATTTCAATCACAGGCAGGCTGCCCACCGGAGTAAGTAGAAATTATATTACTGACGAAAATGGAACTGAAGAAATAAATATTCTAAAAAATGTTGATTATCAGGTTAAAGTAAAAGTCGGAGACGTTGAGCAGACAAAAACCGTTAAGTTGCCGGAAAATTTTGAAACCCTTTCGGACATCGAAAAAACACAATATATTCTTACCTTCATTTTCAATACGTTAGACGAGGTGGGCTATCCTGGTGTTGAAGTAGAATTTGTAGATGAGCAAACCGGCGATCCCATTCCGAATCTCGAAACTAAATTCATTCCTGAATTTATATTTGGAAGAATTCCAAATATCTCAGACATTAACGCAAATAGCCTAACCGGGACTACCAACGCAGATGGTCTTGTTACTTTGATATCGAGCTTCTCTTCCCCCGACCCTGAGCTGACTCAATTTAAGAATAATAAAACTCTCTTTACGAACGAAGAAAAAATCTTTCTAAAAATAGAGGAGGGCTATACTCCAAGAATCCACTATTTTGCAATAGAAGATATACCTAGCACAGATAAAAGTAACTGCTCACCAGGGCAAGTGTGCACCGTAAGGATTAAAGTAACAACTTATGCTAATACCAGGAAAGGGGCTGTTGAGGTTATTCTGGTTAATGGAAATGACGCAGAAGCCGTTACAAATGATGAAGCGCTTAACCAGGTATATCTTGAAAAATACAATTCATCTACGGCAAGATGGACCCGGACAAACGACCAGAGTTATATAGGAATGGATCATATAGTTAGGTTTGAGTCAATTAATAATGGAAAATATAGAGCAAAGACCGCACAGCAAGTTAGCGAACCGGTTATAGTAAACAACAACGAGCAACAAATATTAATCGGGGTTTGCCTAGCTTCTGAAAATTATGCTGTTATCGATTACAGCCCGGGAATTAAATTTGTATTTTCGACGCAAGCGCAGTATCAAGCTTATCAAACCGATCCATACGCCTATAATCTTGCCGGCGCAGCGGCAGATCAAGTCAAGCGCCAATCAATTAATATCGGCAATCTGCTAATTTACTTCAATGACAACAGTGAATTAAATGCCTTTGCCATTACCACTGTCTTCAATAATTGCAACGGCTTTGACAGGGCACACATACTTCAAGTGAATCAGGCAATGATAAATTTTCTGCGGGCAACAAATTCGCTTGATTCTTTAAAATTTATCGTTGCTCATGAGTACGGTCATTTGGTTTATTCCAAACTCCAATCCGACGGCGATGCATTTATTCCAAAATTTGATGCTCTTTATAGCAGATTACGTTCTGACCCCGAATACTCGGTTTCGACCCAGGTTTGGAATTTGATAGACGACGGTAATCTCCACAACGCTGTCCGTGCATTGGGAGGACACCCTGGAGACGTAGCCGCAGAAACATTTGCTTCGTTTTTTAGTGCCTACTACATGAACCACGAAGTTCTATACGGCTCAATCAAATATCATCTGGAAGAACAAAGCGATGCTCAAAATATTCTTGCTTATATTTGGGATATGTTTAGCGAAAGAATTGGCAGAGTTTTTTCAAACGATTCACAATTCTTTCCTGCCGTCGGAAATTCCGTAATGGGGTCAGGCTATACATATAACCAAATCAAATCCGGTATTTGGAGGACTGAAATTTATAACGGTTTAAACATTATTCAAAGATCTAATGTTTTATATTCACGATACATCGCTCCGATTATCGGCAGAACTCTCGATGCGATTAATTCTGCCACAAACCGATTCAACAATGTAATTTACACGGCAATGAGAAATTTAGGCCTTCTCCGAAACGTTGGGTCAGTTAGTGTTACAATACAAGATTCAAATGGGACGGCAAAAAGTAATGTTATCGTCCAAGTGGGCCCAAGAATGGGAATAACAAATAACTCCGGACAGGCAACAATTAACACTATACCTACTGGCGTACAAACGGCACGACGAATCAAATCCGCAATTAACGGAGCTAATTACACGCCTATAAATAGCGCTGATAGTAGAATTACCATAAGAAAGAATACAACCGTGTCAAAAACCATCAGGGTGCGATGATTTGTAGTATATATTTTTTAAAGGTCTCTGTGGATACTAGCAATCCGATCATAAGTTGAGGGTATTCCTAACCAAATGGAACAGACGTTAATGATTTTTCTAAGTATGAGATTGGAGAATTAAAGATTTCTGGATGGCTAAATCTGACGGCAAATTCTGCCACAATTTCTCTATTGACTTTTTGATATCGATATGATATAATGCAGTAGTGAGTAATACTTCACGAGAAGGGTGGTGCTGGAAATGCTCCGCACCGTTTGCATCGCCGGTTTGATTATTATGGTCATCACCTCGATCGCGCTGGCCTATGGCCAGTTGTGGCTCCGGGGCGTCGACAACGTCAAGGTCGGCCTGGTCGGCGACAAGTTGACGGGTACGACAACTGACGGAACTTTGGCCACAACCAAGGTTGCGGTCGGCAAGTCGTACACCTTGATGTCGCAGGACGAGAGCGGGCCATACGCTGTCGGCAAGGTCTTGGTCACCAAGACCAAGTGCAGATACTTCGAGGGTCAGCTCGTAGGTCGCAGTTGAGCAGCAGAACACACTCACGATCAAGACAGCGCTCGCCAATAGGTAGCGCTGCTTTTTTGTCTCTAAAATTAATCTTATCTATATTAGATATTTTAGAGATTATTTTCTTGACAGTGTTCGGTTTGTGTTTGGTATAATAAAGCTATGATTACCGAACATAATCCAAACACTAATCGAATAAATACCGAACCGTTCAATGGTGGCTGGGTTGAATAAGTAAAAACTTAAAAGTAAAAAATAAAAATATGCAACCAGAAAATATAAAAAATAGAGCTTATAAATTTTCACTAGAAGTAGTAAAACTGAGCGATAATTTCAGTAGATCAAAATTAAGTACTATTATTATTCTTAAGCAACTGATTCGCGCAGCTACAAGTATCGCAGCTAATCTCATTGAGGCAAAAGCTACTAGTTCTAAAAAAGATTTTATTAATTTCAATTATCACTCCCTAAAATCTGCCAATGAGACAATTTATTGGCTTGATTTATTGGCCGATTCTCAACCTTCTTGTAAAAAAGAGATTTTGAAATTAAGAAATGAGGCTGATGAAATCTCAAAGATTATTGCTAGTTGCATTCTGAAATTGAAAAAATAATTTTTACCTTTATTTTTACTTTTTACTTTTCATTTTTTACTTAATCCGAAGGAGCAATGTGGAGAGCTTAACCAAACGTCAAAAGGAAATATTGGACTTCATTCGCAATTTTATCGGCGAAAATGGATACGCGCCGTCTTTTCGCGAAATTGCTTATTACTTTGAGCTTTCATCGGTCTCAACAGTGGCCGAGTACATTTCTATATTGGAGGAGAAAGGCTATCTGACCAAAGAAGCGATGGAGGCTCGCTCAATCCAGCTGACACCGGCGTTTGCATCCGGCATCGATACTTTCGAAATACCCCTCTCGGGAGTAATCGATGCCGGCAAGCCGATAGAAGCAATCCGGACCAACGAAACTATTGATATTCCCAAAGACATGATGGGCCGGCGGACATTTGCGCTGCGTGTTCGCGGCGAATCAATGATTGATGACGGAATTATTGACGGGGATTATGTCATTATCGAACAATCATCCACGCCCAGAAATGGTGAAATTGTTGTGGCTTTAATTGACAACGAAAACGCAACACTTAAGCGTTTTTACAACGAAAGAAATGGTATTCGGTTACAACCAGCAAACAAATCGATGCGGTCAATGCGTTTCGCCAAAAAGAGGGTAACTATACAGGGAAAAGTCAAGGGTGTGATTAGAAAATTCTAATAGTGGATAGTAATTTTATTGATAATAGTCGATACAAGATATATACTGGTATTGACTATTTTATTTAAAGGGAGGAGGTCTTGTGGAAACAGAAAATAGAAAATTAATTAAGTTCTCCAATTACAGCCTGTGCGTAACTCTGCCGAAATTGGTAATCAAAAGATTGAAATGGGGAAAGGGCGATATCGTCCGATTAGTGGTCAATGAGGATAAAGGTGAAATCTTGATTCGCAAGGGCCTGCGGATTCCAAAAATTGCTGAAGCCATAAAGTCAGAACAGCCAAAGCCCAAAACCAAATCAAATGTCAAAAAACCGGGCAAGGCAAGATGGTGAAAGTAAAATGGTAATAAAATGGGCCGTTATTTTGATTTGTCTGACGAATCAAAATCTGTTAAAGTAATACTTAAAGGAGGGCTCCTTGAGTATTGCTGATGACATTCGGCCTAAAAAGTTTAAACGAATTTCTAAACATTCGTCTCGTGTTAGTGTTAAAGTGGCAAAAGAAAGAGACGAAATTGAGGATAAACTTTTTAGCCGGCCTGATACTGATGGTTTTTTTGCCAATACCCCGATAGAAAAAAACGGAAAAACAAAAAAAGGTAATAGAATTCCAGCAAAAATTGAAGTCGATCGCTCAACATCTAGTCACAATTACCGCTGGCTTTACACTCTGACAATTATTATTGTCATCCTAATTTTAGCCGGACTTGTAGCTTGGCAGAATCTCGATACGATCAAAAGTTTTGTAAATGGTTCATATAAGAAGAAGAATGATCAGAGTTTGAATGAGATAATTTCATCAACTAATGATTCCTTAAAGAAATATGATACCTCTGGCCAAAAAGCAACCGATCAATCGACAACAGATCAACAAAATATCAAGACCATCCCTGCAATTGATAAATCGGTAATAAAAATTTCCGTTCTTAACGGTTCCGGAGTGAAAAATTCTGCAAAGGCCGTTGCCGATACATTAACTGCCGCCGGTTTCACAGTTACAGGCACTGGAAATGCCAGGTCATTCAGCTATCAAACAACATATATTTACTATAAAAGCGGAAAAGATGTTGAAGCGAATTTAGTCAAAAGTGCAATCAGCGACAAAACAACAGAAATAAAAGAGAGTAATACTGTCGTCGGATCAACAAACGACATTGTGGTCGTAGTTGGGAAAACTTAACATGGAACAGATTAGTAAAATCTTCTCATATTATGACAAACTAATTATGAGTATCTCGCCTGGATACTCCGGTATTTTGTCTCTGGCAATCCTGTCACTCTTTATTTGGGCACTTTACAGATTCATTAAGGGAAACTTTATTTGGTTTGTGATAATCATCGTTTTTATTCCGGCGACTTGGCCGGCACTAAAAAGTATTGGAAGGGCTCTTATGATAATTGGTGAGTTTTTACTGGTTAGAATTTTTTTCAAAGGATGAAGAATACCCATATATTCAGGTTAAAAAAAGGGGAGGAGTTGGTCTCCTCGGTTTTAAATTTCTGTCAAAAAATCTACATCGAATCCGCTTGGTTTTCCGCTTTGGGAGCGGCAAAGCAATCAAAATTGGCATTCTATGATTTAAATAGTAAATCTTTTATCCGCAAAAACTTTATGGAATCACTTGAAATCGTCAGTCTTGTTGGTAATATTGCTACACTTGACGGAAAATTAGTTTCTCATTGCCATGTGGTATTATCAGATAAGAATATGAAAACTTATGGCGGCCATCTGGATAAACTAATTGTTGCCGCCACTTGCGAAATAATATTAAAGCCAGTGCAAATAAAATTAACTAGAAAATACTCTGAAGAAATCGGTTTAAATTTATTGGAGATATAATGGACAATCCGTTTCTAAATGCACAACAAGATATTGACGCAGCTGCAAAAATCGGCAGATTCGATCAGGAATTGATTAAAGTTTTAAAAGTACCGGAGCGAATTTTGCAGGTGGCAATTCCGATCAAGATGGATAATGGCAATTTGAAAATTTTTCACGGTTATCGCGTCCAGCACAGCAGTGCCCGTGGTCCCTACAAAGGTGGGATTCGTTTTCACCCGCAAACCAATATGGACGAAGTTAAGGCACTGGCAACATGGATGAGTCTAAAATGCGCTGTGATTGATATTCCTTTTGGCGGCGGAAAAGGTGGGATTGAAGTTAATCCCAAAGAATTATCTGAGAAAGAAACAGAGTGTTTGACTCGCGGTTATGTAAAAAAAATTTTTGATTTTGTTGGCCCAGAAAAAGATATTCCAGCGCCAGATGTTTATACCACGCCACAAATTATGGCCTGGTATGCTGACGAGTATTCAAAATTAGCGAAAAAGAAAACTCCGGCTTGCGTTACCGGTAAGCCAATTGATGCCGGTGGATCGCTTGGCCGCGATACGGCGACAGCCCGAGGCGGGCAATTTGTTTTAGAAAAATTTTTGCAAATTTCCAAGACAAGAATTTTAACTATTAAAACAGTTGCTGTGCAGGGTTTTGGTAATGCTGGAGCCAATATTGCCAAATTGCTACACAGCGCCGGATATAAGGTTGTTGCTATCTCTGATTCCAGCGGCGGAACCATTAATAAAAACGGCTTAAATCCTTCGGAGCTATTACAGCTTAAGAAAAAATATAAAGAAATTTCCAATATCAAAAATATCCAAAGAATTTCCAATGAAAAACTTTTGAAACTTTCGGTTGATGTTTTAATTCCGGCGGCGCTGGAAGATGTGATCAGTGAAAAAAATGCCGATAAAATTAAAGCGAAAATCATTCTTGAACTTGCCAATGGCCCTGTGACACCAGAAGCAGATAAAATTTTAGCTGGGAAAAAAATAATCGTCATTCCCGATATTTTAGCTAGTGCCGGCGGTGTGACCGTAAGCTATTTTGAGTGGTTTCAAAATATGAAAAAACAAAAATGGACCAAGAAACAAATTGATAAAAAATTAATGACAAAAATGGACGCTGCAATAATTGCCGTTTATTCAGCGTCAAAAAAATTCAAATGTTCTTTACGCCAAGCAGCTTATATTTTGGCAATCAAAAAAATTATCGATTCGATGAAAACGAAAGGAGTGTCATGAAAAAATATGATGTAGTAATTGTTGGCGGCGGACCGGCGGGAATTACCGCGGCAATATATACTTCAAGGCGAATGCTCTCGACTTTAGTTGTTACCAGAGAACCTGGCGGTCAAGTAGTTAAAACTCCGGATATTGAGAACTACCCAGGTTTTGATTTAATTTCCGGAATAGAGCTGGCAAAAAAATTTATCAATCAAGCAAAAAGGTTCGGTGCAAAAATTACTTATGATGAAGTAACTCATTTGGAAGAAAAAGCCGGTGAGTTTATTGTCTCCGGACAAAAAGAAGAATATCTTGCTAAATCCATAATTCTGGCATTTGGCAAGATTCCGCGAAAACTCTCCATCCCCGGAGAAGAAGAATTTAAGGGTAAGGGCGTTTCCTATTGCTCAACCTGTGACGCACCGTTTTTTAAAAACAAGGTAGTTGCAGTCAACGGTGGGGGAAATTCAGCTTTTGACGCAGCGCTTTTACTTTCTAGGGTGGCAGAAAAGGTTTATCTAATCCATCGCTGTAATGAATTCACTGCCGAAGAAATTTTGATTAAAAAACTAACAACTAAAAATAATGTGGAGATTTTGACTAATGCTACCATCGAAAAAATCAATGGCGATGCTAAAGTCGCATCGATTGATATTAAACGTCAGGGCAAACTCGATAATTTGGCAGTTGATGGTTTATTCATTGAAATTGGCTATATTGTTGAAGACGGCTTAATTAAAGACTTCGTCGAAATGGATGAAAAAAATCAAATTAAAACCAACAAAGACCATTCGACGTCTAGAGAAGGCGTCTTTGCCGCCGGGGACCTAACAAATTCCTATTATAAACAAATCGTCATTTCTGCCGGCGAAGGCGCAATTGCCGCTCTCTCCGCCGCAAAATATTTAGATGAGAAGAAATAAGGAATTATATGCCAAAAGTAACTTTCAGTTATGACCGTCACAAAGATGTCTGGAGCTGGGTTCGAATTGCACAAGATCGTGATGAAAGTTGGGGAACTAATTGGCGAAAGGAAAACCAACACATCCCAGATTTTTTGCTCGATAAAATTCTAAAAGCTTCGAAAGAGGATGCGATTAGAATGGTAGAGAAGCATTTTTCTACAAGCGAATATCAGCAGTACAAAGAAAGTATTATGAGCGCAGAGATTGATTCGCTTACAAATATCTGGCAAACAAAAGAAAAAGAATTTTTCAAAATATTAGAAAATATTTCCCAAAAACCGATTTATCAAAATGTTTTTCCTTGTTATTTTACAACCGGTTTTATGTGCCCATATAAAACCAATGAAAAACCCAATTGGTTTATGGTTTCTATCTGGAAAGGGATTCCATTTTGGATCACAACGATTTGTCATGAAATTCTACATCTACAATTTATATATTATTGGCGAGACGAAATAACGGCAAAAATTGGGAAAGAAAAGTTTGAAATACTTAAAGAGTCTTTGACCTTCCTTTTAGACGAAGATGAATTTGATAACATTATTTTATCTGAAGACAAAGGATACCCGAACCATCAAGCGCTAAGGAAAGAACTATCTGAGTTTTGGCAGAAAAATAAAAACTTCAATGGACTTGTAGAGTTTGGAATAAAAAAATTATCATAATTTTATGACCGATCAACTTGATGAGAACCTTAAGTTGGGGGCTCCTCTTGCTGACCGGTATAATCTGTTTTCACATTTTTACTCACTCGACACACTTTAATTTAATCAATTGATACCAGTAAATGTTCACATATATACAAGCGGCCGTTGGTATTTATGTGATATTATATCTATATGAAGCGAAGTACAAAAACTAGGATAAAGGATAAACTAGTAAATATTACTCTCGAAATTTTGGAACACTTTTATAATGTCGGTGGTTTCACGATGGATGCCATGATCAGTAAAAGCGCCGCAAGAAAAATTTTTCATTCTAATTTTTACAAAACTTACACAGAGGTCCCTTTCGCTAAATGGTTGTATCGCCTGAGAGATCAAGGGTACCTGTCTTATACTCCCGGAACTGAATCAATTGAATTCACATTCAAGACAAAACTGAAATTTCTGAATCAAATCGGAAAACAAATTGAGGAGTCACCACACTATCATTTTTTATCTTTTGATATTCCAGAGACCGAAAAAACTTCTAGAAATATGTTCAGGAAGGCAATAAAAGAGCTGGGATACATTAGGATACAACAAAGCTTATGGGTAATTAATAAAGACGTTTTCGATATTGTTCAGACAATTTGTTATCAACTTGGCGTAGGTAAATATATTATTAATATCATTTCACAAGAAACAGATATTGACGGGATATTAGATAAAAAGTTTATTTAGTAAATTCACATCTATGCAAACGGCCGTTTAAATAAGTGTGATCAATAAACAGAAAAACTTTGTTATAATTTCGAGTATTGTTTGAATTCATGATAATATAAAAATTAGCTTAATTGTTTGAATTTGAAGTCAGGGTATGACGGATTTATTTGATCGAAATTTAGGGACAGATGCGCCGTTGGCTGACCGAATGCGGCCAAATGATTTTTCCGGTTTTATCGGTCAGGAGCATATTTTAGCACCAGATAAGATTCTGCGCAAGGCGATTGAAGCCGACAAGCTTTTTTCCATGATTCTTTGGGGACCACCGGGATCGGGAAAGACTACTCTGTCACGATTAATCGCCAATAAAACTAAATCTTACTTTCAGCCGTTTTCAGCTGTTACTGCTGGAATTTCAGATGTTAGAAAATTTTTAGATACAGCAGTTGAACGGAAAAAATTCCACCAGCAAAAAACAATTTTGTTTGTTGATGAAATCCATCATTTCAATAAAACCCAGCAAGATGCCTTTTTGCCAGCGGTTGAGAACGGAACGATAATTTTGATTGGTGCGACTACTGAAAATCCTTCATTTGAAGTTAACGCGCCGTTATTATCCCGGGCTCGTGTTTTTCATTTACGGGAACTTTCTGAAAATGACATTGAAAAATTACTTAAATTGGCAATAAAAGATAAGAACAGGGGATTCGGAAAATTGAAAATTAAAATTGATGATGCGGCAATAAAACATATCGCCAAACTATGTGAAGGTGATGCTCGTGATGCATACAACGCACTGGAACTAGCCGTTTCAACTTGTCTGCCAGTAGGCGAGGCTTCAAGGAAAAAATTCGGGACTATTACAATTGACTTAAAAATAGCCGAAGAGGCGATACAGAAGAAATTTATCCGCTATGACAAAGAGGCTGATGGACATTTTGATGCTATCTCGGCCCTGCACAAATCGGTTCGCGCTTCCGACGTTGATGCCTCACTCCATTACCTAGCCAGGATGCTAGAGGCTGGCGAAGACCCGCTTTATATTGTCCGCCGGCTGGTTCGAGCCGCATCGGAAGATATCGGACTGGCTGACCCCCTTGCTCTGGTCTTGGCGATCTCAACCCAACAGGTAATCCATTTCATCGGTATGCCGGAAGCTAATGATACCTTAGCACAGCTGGTAATTTACCTGTCCAAAGCGCCAAAATCACGGGCAGTTGATGATGCATATGCCAAAGCTCGCGATGATGTTCAAAATCAGCGGCTTGATCCAATACCGCTTGATATTCGAAATGCTTCAACTAAACTAATGAAAGAGTTTGGCTTTGGCAAAGATTACGAACCTTACGGGAAAAAGGATCACAGGCCGCGAAACCTGCACAAACAGCATTATTGGATTGATGACAAAAAATAGTTTATAATAGAGATATCAAAAAATCGTTATGAAAATAAAACAAAAATTAAGTGAGGGGCAATGACAAACATCGAATTAAAACAAGGCGAAGGAGAGACTGTCGTCGAGGGAAAAAGTAAATTAACGTTTAGAGAGAAGCTAAAAAAGTTTTGGTCTAATCCGCGGAATCGCAAAATTACAATTATTTCAGCAATTGGGATCATCTTGGTCGCTATCGGCCTGGGATTTTATTTTATTTTTCGCCCAGATTTAGGGATTGATTTAGCACTTGATGTCGATAAGAAGGAAGAGCAAAAACTCTACCAGTCATCGCTTGATGGAACTATGGTCTCTAAAGAGGATGCCGATCGCCACCCATTGGGAATTATGGTCGAAAATCATCTTGACGCCAGACCGCAACTTGGCCTTTCGGCCGCAAGTATTGTTTATGAGGCAATTGCTGAAGGCGGAATAACTCGATTTTTAGCAGTTTATGGGCCAAGAGGCGGAGAAAAAATCGGGCCGGTACGCTCTGCGCGAATCTATTATGTCGACTGGATCCGAGAATATAATGGTTATTATGCTCATGTTGGCGGAAACTATGATGCTTTGCAGAAAATCAAGAAAGATGGCATTTTAGATCTCGACCAGTTTGCAAATCCGGCCGCTTATTGGCGTGATTATTCAAGAAAAGTTTCATCCGAGCACACAATGTACACTGCGACATCAAAGCTTTATGGCGCCGCAGGAGACAAAAAATATTCAGCTACAAATGATTTTTCTCCTTACAAATTCAAAACTGATCTTGCCCTTGACAGCCGACCGACAGCACAGGCAGTTACAATTAATTTTGGCAACACGACATATAATGTCGCCTATACTTATGACCGGACTAATAACCAATATCTCCGCGCTCAAGCAGGCAGTTCACACATGGACGCGGCAACTAATACCCAGCTTTCAGCAAAAAATGTTGTCGTCCAAGTAGTCAAGCGATCATCGACCGTAACCGAGATTAACGAGCAGGGATGGATCATGGATACTGTCGGCTCCGGGGAAGCTTCAGTGTTTTTAGACGGCAAAGAAATTAAAGCAACATGGAGAAAGGAAAATGATAAGGCAAGGACGAAATTTTATGACAAAGTTAGCAGCGCAGAAATCGAATTCAATCCCGGCACCACTTGGATCGAAATCCTGTCTCCTGAATTATCTTTTTCTGCAAAATAGTAGTTTCTTGATTTAATGTAGCGAGGATTCTATGGCAAAAATACAGGCTATTAGAGCACTAGAAGTGCTTGATTCACGAGGAAACCCGACGGTGTATGTCAAAACATATCTCGATGATGGCTCTGTCGGCGTCGGTTATGCACCTTCAGGCGCTTCAACAGGAAAATATGAAGCGCTAGAGTTGCGTGATGGCGATCCAAAACGCTACAACGGCAAAGGCGTGCTGAAGGCTATTCAAAATATCACGGACAAAATTACTCCGGCTTTAATTGGTATGAAAATTGAGGACTTCCGGCCAGTCGACCAAAAAATGATTGAAATTGACGGAACCCCAAACAAAGGGAATCTCGGCGGCAATGCCACTCTGGCTGTATCTATTTCCGTCGCTGAAGCCATCGCTCATAGCAAAAAGCTTGAACTTTTTGCTTTTTTGGCTGGCTATTTTGGATCCACTGAAAACTACACGATTCCACTGCCATATCTGAACATTTTAAATGGCGGCAAACATGCAGTTGGCTCAACAGACTTTCAAGAATTCATGATTGTGCCGGTAAAATTTGCAAACTTTACCGAATCATTGCGCGCCGGTACGGAGATATACCAATCGCTCGGAAAAATTCTTCTTGAGCGAAATTATCAGCCGCTTGTAGGTGATGAAGGAGGTTTTGCGCCATCACTTTTTTCAAATGAACAAGCAATGGAGCTTTTGATGATGGCGATCAAAGATGCCGGTTATGCCGCCGGCGAAGAAGTGTTTATCGGCCTAGATCCGGCGGCCTCAAGAATATTTTATAAAGATGTTTATCAGCTCCATCGGGAAAATCGAACGTTTACTTCCGATGAATTGATTGATTTTTACAAGCAATGGGTAGAAAAATATCCGATTATTTCGATCGAGGATGGTTTGGATCAGGATGACTGGCAAGGCTGGCAACGGCTGACAGCTGAAATCGCTGGGAAAATTGATATCATTGGCGATGATTTGTACACTACCAACAAAAACCGCTTGCAATTAGGAATTCAGCAGAGAGCTTCAAATTCAATTTTGATTAAACCCAACCAGATCGGCACATTGACAGAAACAATTGAGACGATTAATTTTGCCAAACAGAACAACATTAAATTCATGGTTTCTCACCGTTCGGGCGAAAACGAGGATACTTTTATTGCTGATTTAGCTGTAGCCGCGGGCGGCGGATCAATAAAAACCGGTGCTCCTTGTCGAACTGAACGGACATCAAAATATAATCGGTTGATGGAAATTGAAAGATTACTGGGCGATAAGGCAAAATTAGCAACAAGAGATGTTAGTCAAAATACGGGGCTTCAATAAACTAGTCCATAAAGTTCAAAGTCCTTAAAGTCTATCAAGTCGGCAAATTTTATACATTTATACAATAGATTCCGATTCTTAGCACTTTACGGACTTTAAAAACCTTTGACTTTAGACTTGAATAAAGAAAAATCCGCCTTTTTGGGGCGGATTTTTCTTTATTTAGAATCCAAGGCTTCTGGCAATATCCATAACCTTAAAGAAATAACTAGAGGAAGGGTTATAGGACCATAGAGCGGTTTTATAACCGTTCATGGCACCACCTGAAGCAGCAAGGTAGTTGGCAGCAGCATATATGGCGTCATTGACATTAGTAATGTCAGCAATCCCGTCACCGTTACCGTCTACACCATAGTGCCTCCAAGTGGAAGGTATGAACTGCATCGGACCGGTAGCACCGGAAGGATTTCGTTTTGAAGTCGATCCGGAACATCCAGTCTCAACATAGTGGATAGCCTTAAGGATTCGCCAGTCAATACCGTAAGCAGCACCTGCGGACTGATAAATGCTGTCAAAATTTGAAGGGTCGCTGTAGACCTTGGCAGTGGCGGTTTTAACAGTTTTGGCAGGTTTGACAGCTATGGCGGCCTCAAAGGCAGCTCTGGCCGCACTTTCGGCGGCAACTCGCTCCTGCGCCTGCACCTGACTTTCGCCAGGAATAATAGTCGCATGCTGTTCGGCAATATCGACTATCTGACCGGAAGTTTTATCAAGTACAATCTTGCTCTTAAAAGTCTCATCTTCCTTGGCAGAAAAAACCGGAACGATAGAGACAGGAGCAATTACACCAAGAATTGCAATCGAAGCAACTCTTGTATGTAGTTTGTTACCAATGACTGATTTATGAAAGTACGACTTGATCCTCTCCTTGAGTCCGCCTAAGGCGGATTTGATGCTGAGGGTCATGTACGTTATTCTGGCGTTCGTGCAGTCCGCCGAGGCGGAGAGCCTTGCGCACAGAAATTGTTAATGACTTGCCCCGTAGTGATCGTCGACTAGATGATCTACTACTGGGGTTAAACAAAAAGTTGCCCGTTTTCACAGACAACTGCTCCATTATAGCATATGATTTAATATTTGTCAATAGCTCCGTAATGTTTCAATAGCTTGGAAACACCCTGATGGAAAAAGGACTGATAA
>CAYHDN010000018.1:0-14783 GCA_964355425.1 uncultured Candidatus Saccharibacteria bacterium | reverse complement strand
AACTGTGTCTCATTTTCAAATTATTGCCAAATTACGCTCAATAAGGTATGATGAGGGAGGTGTAAGTTGTTAGACCGGAGTAGGGCTCCACCCCACATCGCTCAAATTCATTTTTGAGCCAGGCGGGGTGGGTAAAAAACATGGCGGCTATGGTGAAGTGGTTATCACGCTAGTCTGTGGCACTGGAGTCATGGGTTCAATTCCCATTAGCCGCCCCATCTCACTTCAGTTCACAGCGAAGCTGTTCACTGCGAGCTGTTCGATGTAAACTATTCTGCGATGAGTAATTATTATATATACATCTTGAAATGCGAAGATAGTTATTTATATGTCGGTTTAACAGCTAATATTTCAAAGCGGATCGCTGAACACAACAGCGGTTTATGTCAAAATACGAAGAATAGAGGTAAAATTAACATAGTTTATTCTGAAAAATTTCAAACCAGACTGGAGACAGCAAAAAGAGAAAAAGAAATTAAAGGTTGGAGACGAGAAAAGAAAGAAAATTTGATCAAGAACAGTAATCCGAGTTTACTTTGAATGAAATGAAAAGCCCCCGTAGCTCAATGGATAGTCCCGCACCTTTAATGCGCCCATAGCTCAGTGGATAGAGCGCCACGCTTCGGACGTGGAAGTCGGGGGTTCAAATCCCTCTGGGCGTACCATGCCCCCATAGCTCAGTAGATAGAGCGGCACCCTTCTAAGGTGATGGTCGTAGGTGCAAATCCTACTGGGGGTACCACCTCGCTTTTGCTCGGTGTAAACTGAAAGTTTACGTTGAATGAAATGAAACGGGTCGCTAGCTCAACCCCGAAGAGGACCCTTTGGGTTGGTAGAGCAGTCCGCCACAGGCGGATTGGTTCAGTGATTTACTCATTGACATTTTTGATCCGTAGCTCAATGGTAGACCTGCCCGCCGCATGGGTCCGTAGCTCAATGGTAGAGCAGTAGCCTCTTAAGCTATTGGTTGTGCGTTCGAGTCGCACCGGACTCACCAGAAAATAGGGCCCCGTCGTCTAGTGGTTAGGATACATGGTTTTCATCCATGAGATCGCGGGTTCGAGTCCCGCCGGGGCTACCAAAAAATGCTGAACTTGAATACGGCCATTTGCATAATTCTCGTAAATATTTGATATAATAAAGCTAAATATCAACTAATAAAATTGGAGGGGAAAATGTTCAGGACTAAGTTTTGGTTGGCGGCGATTGGAATCGCGTTGCTTTTAACATTTGCTTTCGGACCGGGAGTTTTGGCGGAAACCACGGTCGGCTCAACCAGCGGCAAACTAGCAGTAACGCCAGCTGGTTATGACGATATGAAATCAGTTCTCGAGAAATTGGGTGTTGCGCCAGAGGAGTTAACTTTTGATCAGATGACTACTGCCGCCGCCCTAGAGAAATATGACGCAATTTATATTAACTGTGCCGGTGAAGCTGAAAGCCCGAGCGATGAGATGGTATCGGCGATCAAAGAGTATGTTAAAAATGGCGGGGTAATTTATGCTTCCGATTTTGCCGCCGGTGTCGTTGAAAAAGCATTTCCGGGCAAAATCAATTTTAATGGGGGAAGCGTTTCCTCGGCCCACATCGGCTCCACCGGGGATGTTGCGGCTAAGGTTGTCGACAGCGGATTGGCTTCAGTTTTGGGCCAAACTTCGGTGACGATTAAATATGACTTGGGCGCCTGGGTAGTTGTTGATTCGCCCGGGGCTGGCACTCGAGTGCTGATGACAGGCGATGTGCCGACAACCGGGTATGATGCCAGTGCTTATCAGAATCTTGATTATTCCGATAGCGAAAAATTAAAAGAAGCTATGGAGAAGATACAGTCAGGGTCAACCACTACTTCAAACACTATCAAGGATAAACCATTGGTTTTAACTTTTTCTGAAGGTAAGGGTGAAGTGCTTTATACCACTTTTCACAATGAAGCCCAGCTGACAAAAGAGGTTGAGGCGATAATCAATTGGTTTGGAATTCGAACCAGAGCCGGTCGCTTAGCTTCGGCAACAAGGGAATTGGTAATTAAGGGTGATGATATTGCACTTCAAGAAATTGTCGATGGTATTAATAAGGGCGAGACAAAAACTTACTATTTCAACGCTACCGGCAAGGCAGACTTTAAATTGACTTTGAATTTTGGCGGTAGCGAGCTGGGGATGACAATAACCGATCCGGCCGGCAATGAAGTAATTTCACAAGATGTCCAAAAACCGCCTTACACTACTTCAGTCCAGGCGGACGAAGGCAAGTATAAAATTGTTATTGAAGGCAAGGATGTCCCAGAAAATAATTATCCTTTTGTTCTTTTGGCATCGGGCCCCAAGTCTGCCGCCGCTGATGAAATAATTGTCGGTACTGCTTCTGACAACAAATCCGGAACAAGCGAGAAATCGATCTTCCAAAGAATAATCAGCGGATTTTATTGGGCTGTCGGTATTGGAGTGGTTGTTATAGTTCTAATAATAATTTTAATTATTGTACTAATTGTTAGAGCCTCGAGAAGAAAAGCTCCAGTGGCACAAAATCCAGAGGAGAAAAAAGAGTAATAGTTCAGGTATAAGTCGAAAAATAAACCAGTCCACCGGCTGGTTTATTTTTCTTGACGAAAAAGAAAAAACCAGCTAGAATAAATTTCAGAGGGATAAAAATTATGACAATGAAAGTAGGCCAAGGTGATAACTATAATAATTGCGATTGCCGCCTTAATTATTGGCGGCGGGATTGGTTTTTTACTATTCCGGATCTTAACTAGTAAACAAGTTGATGGTGCAAAATTCAAAGCAGATAAAATTATTTCTGAAGCTAAAACAGAAAGTAAAGAGCTTTTAATTGTCGCCAAAGATGAATCGTTAAAAGTCAAAGAAGAAATTAAAAAAGAATTAGGCCTAAAAGAAAGAGAGATTGCTGAACTTGAGAGATCTCTTAGAGGCCGGGAAATCGGTCTTGACAGAAAGTTTGACCAACTTGAAGGGGAGAGAAAAAATTTATCAAAAAAGGGCGAAGAAGTTGAAGGTTTGAAACAAACTTTACGTGATTTACGTGTTAAGCAGGAAGAGAGTTTGGAGCGAATTGCTAAGATGGACAAAGAGGAGGCTAAGCAGGTACTTCTGAATTTGGTTGAAAAGGAAGGCAAGGACGAGTTAGTAAAGAAAATTAAAGAAGTAAATTCTTTTGTTAAGGAGGAGGCTGACAGTAAAGCGCGTGAAGTAATTGCCGCAGCAATTCAGAGATTGGCGCCAGATTTTGCTGCTGAAACGACAATTTCATCTTTGCCGATTCCGTCCGACGAGATGAAAGGCCGGATTATTGGCCGCGAAGGTCGCAACATTCAGTCTTTTGAGAAGGTGACTGGAGTCGATCTAATCATTGATGATACTCCGGAGATGGTTGTCCTTTCATCATTTGATCCGCTCAGACGACAGTTAGCCAAAGTGACACTGGAGAAATTAGTTACTGACGGTAGAATCAATCCAACGAGGATTGAGGAGATGTATGACAAAGCGAAAAAAGAGGTGTCTGAAGATATTAAACATTCCGGCGATGAAGCAGCTTATGAAGTTGGAATTGCTGGACTGGCTCCGGAAATCATTAAAATTTTGGGCCGCTTAAAATTTCGAACATCCTATGGTCAAAATCAGTTAAAGCATTCCGTCGAAGTCGCTTTAATCGCCGGACTTTTGGCCGAGGAACTTGGTGCTGGGGTCAACATCGCCAAAACTGCTGGCCTTTTACATGATCTGGGAAAAGCAGTCGATCAGGACGTTCCGGGAAATCATGCGGTCATTTCGGCCGATATCGCCAGAAAGTTTAAAATTGATCCAAAAATTATTCATGCCATCGAGGCTCATCATGAAGATATTGAAATAAAATCTGTTGAAGCGGCAATCGTCCAGGCCGCGGATGCAATTTCTTCCGCTAGACCAGGAGCAAGACGTGAGTCGCTGGAAACCTACATCAAGCGATTGAAAGATTTAGAAAATATTGCCAATTCCTCTCCTGGTGTTGAAAAATCATTTGCTATTCAGGCTGGTCGCGAAGTCCGGGTAATTGTAATTCCCGAGGAGGTTGATGATCTTTCGGCGGAAAAATTATCAAAGGAAATTGCCAAGAAAATTGAAGCCGAAATGCAATACCCCGGTCAAATTAAGGTAAATGTAATAAGAGAAGTCCGAGCAATAGAATACGCAAAATAAATAATGGAAAATATAAAAATTTTATTTATCGGTGACATCGTCGGTCGGCCTGGAAGAAATGCGACGAAAAAAATATTGCCGCAACTGAAAAAAAAGTATGGCATTGATTTTGTTGTTGCTAATGGTGAAAATTTGGCTGCCGGGAATGGAATGACTTTTGAAACCTATCAGGAAATGATCGACGCCGGGATTGATTTATTTACTTCAGGAAATCATATTTGGAACAACAAAGACATCATTGAACATTTGGATGATTCGACAACTAAGGTTATTAGACCGTTAAATTATCCGGAGGAAGCTCCCGGAAGAGGACTGATTATTCTGGAAAAAGGCAAGAAGAAAATAGCGATAATCAATCTTCAAGGTCGGGTTTTTATGCCTGATGATTTGGACGATCCGTTTAGAATGGCAGAAAAATATTTGGAGCAGGGGGAAAACTTGCCGACAGTCATTGATTTTCACGCCGAGGCAACATCGGAAAAAATCGCTTTTGCCAGATTTCTAGATGGAAAAGCCGCGGCAATTATTGGGACTCATACTCATGTTCAAACTTCGGATGAGACGATTTTTCCCGGTGGTACGGGTTATATTACTGATGTTGGCATGGTTGGGCCGATTGATTCAGTTCTTGGAGTTGAAAAAGAAATTATTATTGAAAAGTTCTTGACACAATTGCCGGCATCGCATAAAGTAGCAAGTGGAGAGGTAAATTTCTCTGCGATGATAATTGAGCTAGACCCAGAAAAGAAAATTTGTTTACGGGTTGAAAGAATTAATCAGAATATTAATCTTGGAGAATAAGGAGGAGGCGAAAGGAAAGCATGAATAAAAGCGAACTGATTGAATCAGTTGCGAAAAAAACCGGTCTCTCACGCAGGGAGGCAACTGTTGGACTGGATACTGCGTTGGATCTAATTTCTAAAGAGCTCAAAAAGGGCGGGAAGGTAACTTTGACCGGATTTGGCACCTTCGATGTTGGAAAACGCAAAGCTCGCGCCGGAGTTAATCCGCGAACCGGAGCAAAAATCAAAATTGCGGCGACAAAAATGCCGCGTTTCCGGCCAGCCAGATCACTGAAGAAAGACGTCAGAAAGTGACGAAGTCTTCCCGAACTTCCGCCTCGGCAAGCCGTAGGCGAGACGGGTGTTTCGGGATCTTAAAAAAGAAATCAAAAACACAAGTTCTATATAACAAAAATCCCCAGTTTACATTGAATGAAATGAAATGGGGGTTTTTGTTCAAAGTATTGAAAGAAATGGCACCCTCGACAGGAGTCGGACCTGTATCTAGGGCTTAGGAGTCCCTTGTTCTATCCGTTGAACTACGAGGGCATTTCTCTCTGGATTTTAGCACAAAAATAGCGTATGATAAAGTCAAAAGTCAGCGGAGAATAGCGCAGCCCGGTAGCGTGCGGCGTTCGGGACGCCGAGGTCCCGGGTTCAAATCCCGGTTCTCCGACCAATATAAGATAGTATATTAGGAGGATTTATGGAGAATCGAACAAAAATTGAAATTTCGACTTGGACAGTTATTAAAGTTTTTCTAATTGCCTTAGTTTTTTATTTATTATTTTTTATTAGAGACATTATTGCATTACTTTTTATTGTTTTGATTCTAGTTGCGACCTTTTCTCCAGTTGTAAAAAATTGGCAAAAAAAAATCGGGCGGGTTTTATCAATTATTTCTTTATTTATATTACTCTTGATAATTTTCGCCACAGTTTTCTACATCATTATTCCGCCGCTTGTAAATCAAGTTGCTGAATTAGCAAACTCTATTCCGCAATACATTGCTGATACTAATTTTGATTCTCTGCGTCAATATACTCCGGAGATTCGAAAAACTCTCGAGAATTTGTCGGCAAACCTTGGTTTGTTAACATCAAATATTTTTACTCTCACTGCTGGTATAATCGGCGGTATTTTCACTATTTTAATGATAATTGTATTAACATTTTACATGCTTTTGGATGAAGCCAACATTAGGGAATATATCTCATCGCTTTTTTCACCAAAGCACAAAGAAAGTGGAATTGGTGTAATTAATAAAATTGCTTATAAAATTGGCAGTTGGTTTCAGGGGCAAATTTTTCTTGGAATTATTGTTTTTATTATCGACTTCATTGGTCTTTCAATTATAGGCGTGCCCTATGCGCTTATTTTGGCTTTGATTGCCGGACTTTTAGAAATCATTCCGACTGTCGGTCCATTTATTTCCGGCGCCATCGCTGCACTTTTTGCATTAACTATTTCACCTTGGAAAGCGCTATTTGTGGTAATCTACTATCTCGCTGTCCAGATTATTGAAAATAATATTTTAGTGCCGAAAATAATGCAAAAAGCGGTCGGAATTTCTCCAGTTGTAATAATTGTTGCAATATTGATTGGTGCTAAATTAATGGGGATTGTTGGAGCAATTTTAGCTATTCCGCTGGCGGCATCTCTCTCCGTTATCATTCTTGAATGGCCAACGATCTCAAAGATCTTTTCTCGGGACTAAAAAGTAGAAACTACACAGATATTTACATAAATTTAGTACAGATAAAGAAATTTGTAATTTTGTACTTTTGCGAGATTTGTAATTTCGTTAGGGGATAATGAAAAAACAACGCAAATCAAAAAATCTCATTAACCGTAAGGCCCGATTCGAATATATTTTTGTTGAAAGTTTAGAAGCGGGGATAGTTTTAACCGGTGAAGAAATCAAAGCGGTGCGAATCAATAAAGTAAATTTGACCGGATCCCACATCAAAATAATTGGCGGAGAAGCTTGGTGGGTCGGGGGAATTATCGAGGTTTTAACTGGTGATCGACAACGGACAAGAAAATTACTGTTGCATAAATCGGAAATTGAAAAATTAGTCGGTAAATCAGTAGAAAAAGGTTTAACAATTATTCCAACAAAGATCTATTTGAAAAAGGGGAGAGCAAAACTGGAAATTGCCCTATCGCGCGGCAAAAAACTCCACGACAAAAGAGAAACTATGAAGAAGCGTGATCTCGAACGTGAAGCCAGGAGAAAAATTAAGGTCTAATTATCGCCTACTATATTCGCAGCCACAGTAGTTCTGGCGGTAGAGTTTATGTTTTTTGGATATTTCGGATGACTTTTGGAAGCCGCCGTTCTTTTTGAAATTGCTGGGCAGATATTTTATTCGCTGCCCAGCATTCTGAGCGAGGCTTTGCCGAGTCGAATGGACCTTTTGCTCAACTTCGGAACCTATCTTGTTTATCAATTCCGCGTCTTTGTGTGGAGAGATTGATAGTTCGGCGCCAAAGCAGTCAAATCCGCCGGCGTGATGATTATTGGATTGTGCCGCGACTATTGCTGTTGCCTCAAGCCGCATTTGGTAACAAATCTTGCAACGTTTGCCACGTTCCGGTTCTTTTTCTAATCCTTTTATAATTTTGCGCCAATATCTATGTTCTTCTTCCCAGTCATAATCACCGACAATAATTTTGATATTCAATTTATCACAAAAATTTAAAAGCTCTGTCAGCCGCCGGTCATGTTCAGCTTTGGGAAAAATATTTGGATTATACCAAAAAAACGTCAGATTAAAATTATCTTTCAACTGATAATAAACCCCAGCCGTACAAACCGCACAACAAGCATGTAATAGAATTTGCTTTTTACAAGTATCGCGATTCATAGTGTTGTCTCAAAGATTTACTATCTATTCTAATATTCTGCAGAATATTAGAATAGTTGTAGAACCTTTACCATTTTTTTGCCATAGGGCGAGAGAGTGTGTATGACAGAATTGCCTTGATATCTTTTATTAATTAAACCAGCAATCACTAGTTTTTTAGTGTGCTCGGAAATGGTTTTAAAATTGCAATCGAGTTTTTCAGCAATGAGATGCAAAGTAATCGCAGGTGATCTGTTTATTAATCGAAGTATATCAATGCGTCGGTGATTGGCAACACCTTTAAAAATTCTCTGAAGTTTTTTACTTTCTTTGCTCACAGTATTATTATAACAAGACATACTGGCTATTCCAATATTCTGCAGAATATTGGAATAGCTGTAGAACCCAAAACAATATATTTTTGGATGGAGTTTATTAAAAGTATTATTAAAATATTACAGATTTAATTTATGGGTTCCAGCCGGCGAAAAACGAGCGAATTGACGCTTCGTCGGCGCAAAGCGGCGTCCCCATATTATAGAGCATTTGAATTAGCACTTGATCGAGTGCCGGATAATCACTAGTTTTTATTCTGTTGGCCATGGCACTATTTACTGTTGATGGGCTAATGTGGCCTTTCATGCCGATGGCATGGGTTAATTCGTGGCGAATTGATTGTGCTAAATAATCAGCATCCATAACATCATAGGCAATATATACTTTGGCATATTTATAACTACAATCGGCATTTGGAATTTCAACTTCAAAAGCATCATTTGGCACAGTTGGGGGATTGCGATAGTTATCCAACTCCGATCTCGGGACATAAATTACTTGAATGTCGCTGCCGCCCTGATTGCGTTCGATCTTGGTTGAATTGGAGAGGCTATTAAAATCGGAAATGACATCATTTAACATTTCATCCGAACCAGCCGGAATACTGCCTTCAACTTTTAAATAAACCGGGCTTTTTGTAAATCGCCCGAGAGTGTCACTGCCATTCCTGGTCGCCAGTTGGGTAAAATAACTTAGATAATCGTCTTTGGAGTAAGCTGATGTAGCTGATGACGTACCACTGCTTTTTTTCGGAGTCGTGGCTGGAGTTTTACTGGAGTCAGTAGAGCTGTCTTTTGCAGTTTCGACAGGAATATTCGGGATGTCAGAATCACCGCCGCCTCGCCAAAAGCCCCAAAAAGGTAAAAGTTGAGAAAGAATAAAAATAAATATAAAAATTGCTCCAATAATAATCCCTGCGATTAAACAACCATGGCGTTTTTTCGGCTTGACCTCCGTCGCCGGCGTAGCTTTGGTTGGCTCTGGCTCGGTTTGTTTTTTGTCCATATATCAATTATAACATCAGATTACGAGATTGACATCACTGTTTTTTTATACTATAATGATCTTGTTTCGACATTCGACATTTGGATTTCGAAATTCCCCGCAAAGCCGGGCGATGGGGCTGTATTAGCTTCGACAGAAGGATAAGAGATTCTTTATTGCAAGCAGGTAAGCTGCGACCTTAACAGCGCAAAATTTAAGTGCAAAAACACTTAGCGAAAAAGTAAAAACCGCTTTTGCGGGCTTTGCTCTTTCACCAGTTGCCGCTTAATTGCGACGACCGTTCACTTTCTGTCTGTTCGAATGGAAAGATTGAATGTCATAAATCGAACTGCACTTTATCTGACTCCTTAGCGCATAGAGTCAAGTTTTACTAAGGATAAGCAATTAGATTTTCGCGGTGGCTTTATCTAATTGATGAAAACCTAGTCGCCGATAAGCTTGTAGAAAATACTGCGTCTCCCTTTTGGACACGAGTGCAATTCTCGTCAGCTCCACCAAAAAATGTTCAGAAATTTTCTGAACATTTTTTGATAATAGTCAACTATTGGCTTTGGCGCAGGGCGTTTGCCATCGCCCGGATGAAATGCCCGATTACATTGCCCTCGCCGGTTTTGGGCAGGATATAAATAATAATTGTTGCAATTACTCCAATGCCGATAATCCAGCCGAAACTATAGAAAATTCCCCGCAGCACCGCCCAACCAAGGTTGTTGGTTCGCCTAGTTGTTTTCTCTAGGCGATTTATCGCTTTGACCAATTTGTCTTCTTCTTCCATTATTTTCCTCCCAGTGATTCAATTATAACAAAAAACTATTTATTTAGCACCTTTTTTAGATACTGTCCGGTATAGGACTTTGAATTTTTGGCAACTTCCTCAGGGGCGCCTGATGCAATAATTTCACCGCCGGCTTCACCACCTTCCGGTCCAAGATCAACAATATAATCAGCAGTCTTAATTACATCGAAATTATGTTCGATCACAATCACAGTGTTTCCTTTATCTACCAATGCGGTTAAAACATTAAGCAGTTTTTTCACGTCATCGAAATGTAGGCCGGTTGTTGGTTCATCTAAAATGTATAAAGTTTTGCCAGTTGATTTTCTCGAAAGCTCGGCGGATAATTTAATTCTCTGGGCCTCGCCGCCGGAAAGTGTTGTTGCGCTCTGGCCGAGTTTAATATACCCAAGGCCGACATCGGAAAGGACTTTTAATTTATTTTTTATCAGCGGAATATTTTCAAAAAATGTCAGTGCCTCATCAACGGTCATGTCAAGCACTCCTGAAATATTTTTGTTTTTATAGTGAATTTCCAGCGCTTCCGTATTATATCTGGCGCCTTTGCACTCCGGACAAGTGATGTAAACGTTGGGTAAAAAATGCATTTCGATTTTCAGGACTCCGCCGCCGTGACAACGTTCGCAACGGCCGCCTTTAACATTGAAGGAAAAACGGCCGGAGCGATAGCCGCGCAATTTTGCCTCGACTGTTGTGGCGAAAAGGTCGCGGACGAAATTGAAAATTCCGCTGTAAGTTGCCGGGTTAGAGCGCGGGGTTTTACCAATTGGAGATTGATCAATTGTGATGACTTTATCAATATGCTCAACCCCGGTAATTTCTTTATATTCTCCCGGGCGGTCTTTAGCATGATAAAATTTTTGCGCCAAAGACTTTGATAGAACATCATTAACTAATGTTGACTTGCCAGAGCCAGAGACGCCGGTGATGCAGGAAAAAGTATTAAGCGGAATATCAACGTTAATATTTTTTAGATTATTTGCTGTCGCTCCGACAATGGAAAGTTTATTGCCGTTACCCAAACGGCGGATTTTTGGATAATCAATTTTCTTTTTTCCTGACAAATATTGCCCGGTGATTGAATTGGCTTTCTCAATTTCTGCCGGTGTGCCTTGAAAAACAATTTCACCGCCCCGCTCACCCGCCCCGGGACCGATATCAATTAACCAGTCAGCGGAGCGAATAGTTTCCTCGTCATGTTCGACAATTATAATACTGTTGCCAAGATCGCGGAGATTTTTTAAGGTCAGGAGCAATTTTCCGTTGTCTTTTTGGTGGAGACCGATTGATGGTTCGTCCAAAATATATAAAACTCCCTGAAGCCCGGAACCGATTTGAGTTGCTAAACGGATTCTTTGAGCCTCTCCGCCCGAAAGTGTTGCCGCATTTCGGTTAATTGAAAGATAGGGCAATCCGACATTTAAAAGAAAATTCAATCGTTCTTTAATTTCTTTGATGATTTGGTTGGCAATTTTTTTCTGCTCGTCATTGAGTTTTTCCGATAATTTACTAAAAAAATCATGGCAACGATCAATTGTCATTTCCGAAACATCAACAATATTTTTATCGCTAACTGTTACGCCTAAAATTTCAGGTCTAAGTCTTTTGCCTCCGCATAATGTACAGATTCTGTAAATCATGTATTTTTCTATCTCAGAGCGGATATAATCTGAGTCGGTCTCTTTGTAACGTCGCTCTAAGTTGGAAATTATTCCTTCATATTTCAGCGGATAACCACTAATATTGTAACGTTCTTCGCCTGAACCGTACAAAATCTTTCTCAATTGTTCTTTATCAAGCGTGCCAACGGGCTTATCCAATGAAATCTTGTTTTTTGCCGCCATTGCCTTCAGACCAGCCATATACCAGGTGGAATTAGAAGCAGTTTTTGACCAGGGCCTAATAGCACCCTCAAGAATTGTCAATCTTGGATTGGGTAAAATTAGTTTCGGATCAATCTCTAAAATTGTTCCCAAACCCTGGCATCCAGGACATGCGCCATGGGGAGAATTAAAGGAAAAAGAACGCGGAGAAATTTCCGGCAGAGAAATATTACAATCCGGGCAAGCGAATTGTTCGGAATATTGCTCCTCGGTTTTTTTATCTACGTAGTTGATTTTTAAATATCCGCCGGCAATCTCCAGGGCTTTCTCAACCGAATCGAAAAGACGCATTCTGTTACTTTTGTCAGAGTCGTCTTTTTCGATAATCAGACGGTCAACAACAATATCAATTGAGTGTTTCTTTTGTTTATCGAGATCTTTATTTTCCGCTTCATCTAAATCCATAACCACGCCGTCAATTCTGACTCTGGAGAAGCCGGTTTTTCTGATTCGCGCAAGCACATCTTTATGTTCGCCTTTACGATCAGAGACAAATGGAGCCAGAACCATTATTCTTAAGGTTTCTTTAGTCGAACTCAAAATTTGTTCGGTGATTTGCGTCGGAGATTGGCTAGAGATTGGTTTTTTGCAATTTGGGCAATGAGGAACGCCGGCTCGAGCAAAAAGCAGACGCAAATAATCATAAATTTCCGTGATTGTACCGACAGTTGAGCGGGGATTATTTGAAGCTGACTTTTGATCAATAGAAATTGCCGGCGACAGGCCTTCAATATAATCAACGTCGGGTTTCTCCATCACGCCTAAAAACTGTCGGGCGTAAGAGGACAAACTTTCAACATATCGACGCTGGCCCTCGGCAAAAATTGTGTCGAATGCCAGTGAGGACTTTCCTGAACCAGACAGACCGGTTATGACGACCATTTTATCTCTAGGAATTTCTAATGAGATATTCTTTAAATTATGCTCTCTGGCACCGGTAATTTTGATTTTATTCATGAAATTATATTATTAATTTCTGGGCGTATTATTTTTGCATTCAGCCTACCACTCCCTCCCTGCCCTTGCGCTTTTTTTAATTAATTATCGGGATGTATTAACCATTTTTCTTATTTTTTGCTACAGATTTACAATCGGGCGCCGGCATTCGCAAAAACAACACGCCCATAAATTGGAATCTTGTGCCAAATACTGTTTGCTATTGTAGCAAGATTGTCAAGTTTTGTAAAGTCCTAGGGGCACTAGCCAAACAGAACAATTTTTGTTATGGTCAAAAAAGAGATTAAAAATTGTGCTAGTATATATTAAATAAAAACATAATTAAATTGATAAGGGCAAAATGGAAAGGAGAAAAATGGAGAATGTTGATACCATTATCGGTATTAATGTCAACTTAAAAGGCAACCTGAAAAATAAGGGGTCAATTCAGGTTAATGGTTCGGTTGAAGGGGAGGTTAGGAGTGATGAAAATGTAGTTGTTGGAGAAACTGCCGTAGTTAAAGGACCAGTAATCGCTAAAGTAATTGAAGTTTCCGGCACTGTGAAAGGTCTAGTTGATGCCAGTGAAAAACTTGAAATTAATCCCACCGGCAAAGTTGTTGGCGATATTAACGTCAAAACCTTGATTATCAAACCGGGTGCGATTTTCGTTGGCAAAAGCACAATGCCCGATCAGGCCGGAGAGTTAGTTGATGATAAAAAAGTTGAAGAAAAAAAACCGGAGGAGAAATAATTTTAGCCTAGAGTCAGATGTACTATTATATTTTTGATGTTAGACAGTGCAAAAATCGCCGGCAAATTGAGGCGATAAAAGATCGTCTTTCGGATTTAGGAATTTCCGGTGAATTTGTTATTCCGGATAAAATCCGTCCGGCGCATGATCTGGCCGAACAGGGTATTTTTAAAGGTTACTCAACAATTGTAGCAATTGGTTCCGATAATTTGATTGATGAAATCGCTGCTGTGATGCTGGACAAACAGCAAGCTTTTGGCATTATTCCTCTCGGCGCCAGCGAAAATATCTATAAAATTATTGGTGCTGCGACTTGGGAAGAGGCGGCGGAAAGTCTTAGATATAGAAAGATTACTGAATCAAGAGTTGGTATCTTAAACGAGCAAAACGTTTTTTTTAGCTATTGCGAAATAGAGTTTGATAAGCCAACTTCAGTTACGGTTGAGTTTGAGGATTATTTGCTTCAGGCAAAGGCTCGAGAACTTTATATCGCTAATCGTTTCCCGGAGCTAAAGAAAAAGGACCCGGAAAAGCTAGATGTTATCATGAAAAGTGTTGATCCGGGATCAGATACTCTTTGGGGAAAAATTAGGAATTTAATTAGTGGAACTCATATTGTGAAAGATCTCGATGTTACTTTGGTTAGGAGTAACGGATTAAGAATTTTTTCACCAAGACAACTGCCTATTTTAGTTGATGGCCGAATTTTTGCCAAAACTCCGGCAACTTTTGGTGTCAGCCAAAAAACCATAAGGTTAATCACAAAAAGAAGTCCTGTTAGCAAATAGTTTAAAAACATTTTTTTCTCTTGACCGCGAGACAAATATTTGCTAATCTTAAGTAAGTTTAGTAAGGAGTTCGAATAAGTAAGATTTATCTTCGCGTTAACGATCGAATTCGAGCAGCGAAAGTCATGCTCATCAAGGAAGACGGAACATCGCAAGGTGTCCAGTCTTTGTTTTCTGCTATCGCATTCGCCAAAGAAGCCGGATTGGATTTGGTGGAAATATCGCCCAATAACGTTCCACCGGTTTGTAAAATTATGGATTTTGGCAAATTTAAATACGAGCAAGAAAAAAAAGACAGAGAAAATAAGCAGAAATCGAAGAATCTTGAGTCAAAAGAAATCCGCCTGTCAGCCAAAATCGGTGAACACGATTTACAGATAAAAGCTAACAAAGCGCGGGAATTGGCCGAGAAAGGCCACAAAATCCAAGTGTCACTTAGAATGCGCGGCCGGGAGAAT
>CAYHDN010000017.1:0-14799 GCA_964355425.1 uncultured Candidatus Saccharibacteria bacterium | reverse complement strand
AATATTCGTAAAACTTCCAAGGATTTAAATCTTTCCACTGTGGCCAGTTACAGATTTGAACGCGGAGTTGACTTTGGTGCTATCGAGTATGCCATTAATAAAGCAGCTGATTTGATAGTAAAAACCGCTGGCGGCAAATTGATGCAAGGAATCGTTCAGTCAGGTACACCATCTGACAAAATCACAATAAAAATCGAATATGATCTAATCAATCAACTCTTGGGCCTCAAATTAAACGAAGAAGACATCGACCATATTCTTCGGCATTTAGGGTTTTCTATTTCCGCTGGCATAGCAGAAGTTCCCTCCTGGCGTCACGATATTTCAATTTGGCAGGATATAGCCGAGGAAATCGGCCGAATTATCGGATATGATGCAATTCGACCGGAAATCCTACCCAAGACTGCTCGTCCCGGCAAATCTGCCTATTACTTCAAGGAAAAACTTAAAGATTTTCTGGTTTCATCTGGCTACACCGAGACAATGAATTACCCGTTTTTATCGGAAGATGATATTGTTGCCGCTAAATTAAACGTCAAAAATCTGTTGGAAATTTCTAACCCTATTCAGCCAGAAAATAAATACTTACGTAATTCTCTTGTCCCCGGACTTTTAAAAAATATCGCCAAAAATCCTTCGTTTGATCAGATAGCAATATTTGAAATCGGCCATATTTTTAGCAAAACTAGCGAGTTCACGAATTTAGCGATTGCTACTGCTGGAAAATCGTTAGAATTGCATGACAAAACTATCGCCAAATTGGCTCTAGAGTTTAAGATTGCAGAAAAAGAATTCAAAATTTCGCAATTCACTCGTGATGAACTAATTCGATATAAAGTTAAGAAACCAGCGGTGGAAGTGACGGAAATTATCTTATCAAAAATTGTCGAAAACAAGAAAATAGATCAGAGTATCGTACTGAAAACCGCAAGTGGAAAAATTTTATATCGTGGTGTTTCTAAGTATCCGGCAATAACTCGTGATTTGGCTTTTGTAGTTGATAAAAAATTAGATATTAAAAAAGTTTCAGACGATATTTATGCCGTATCAGAGCTAATTAACCGAGTGGAACTTTTTGATGAATTTGCTTCGGAAAAATTTGGAATTGGCAAAAAAAACATCGCTTTCCATATTTGTCTGCAATCAAAGTATAAAACCTTAAAAGATAGTGAAGCCGAAGATGTGATAAAAGCAATTATTAAATCTATTGAAAGAAAATATAAAGCAAAATTGAGAGGATGATATGAAAAGAATCTTAATTTCTGAAACTAGAACAAAGGTTGGCGAAGAAGTGAAAATTTCCGGCTGGGTTAATACTCGACGCGATCACGGGAAAATTATTTTTATCGATATTCGTGATATGAGCGGTCTTATCCAAGTTGTTTTTGTGCCAGGATCCAAGGCCTACGAAAAAATTTCCGATGTTCGGCCTGAATGGGTTTTGACGATCGATGGTGAGATAAAAAAACGTCCCGAAAAAATGGTTAATAAAGATTTATTAACAGGCGTTGTTGAAATGGAGGCTGCAGATGTCGAGATATTAAATCAGGCGAAAACTCCACCGTTTGAAATCGACAAAGATACTTCCAAAGTCGATGAAGAGTTAAGGTTAAAATATCGCTATTTGGATCTGCGTAGCGATCGGATGGCAAAAAATATCACGTTACGTCATGAAATTACAAAGTTTATCCGCGAATATCTTTATAAAAAAGATTTTCGGGAGATTGAAACTCCATTTTTGACCAAATCAACCCCGGAGGGCGCCCGCGAATATATCGTTCCTTCGCGGCTTTATCCCGGCGAATTTTATGTTTTACCGCAAAGCCCGCAACAGTTCAAGCAGCTTCTGATGGTTGCTGGCATGGAGCGTTATTTTCAGATAGTTCGCTGTTTTCGCGATGAAGATCAGCGTGGTGACCGTCAACCGGAATTTACCCAGCTTGATATCGAAATGAGCTTTGTTAAACAGGAAGATATATTTGAACTTGTAGAATCGTTGATGATTGAAATGGCAAAAAAACTTATTCCAGAAAAGAAAATTACTAAAGTGCCGTTTCCAAGAATCAGCTATGCGGAAGCGATGGAAAAATACAAGACCGACAAACCTGATCTGCGAGCCGATGAAAATGATAAAAATGAATTAGCATTTGCCTGGATTATTGATATGCCAATGTTTAAATATTCAAAAGCTGATAAAAAAATTGTCTCAACGCATCATTTATTTACTTCTCCAAATGTTGCAGATATCGAACTGTTGGACAGCGATCCGGAAAAGGCACGGGCCTACCAGTATGATCTTTCGCTTAACGGATTCGAAATTTTTAGCGGGTCAATTAGAATTCATAATCGAAACTTACAACAAAAGATTTTTGATCTTCTCACAATTCCAAAAGTTGAGGCAAAGCGTCGTTTCGGTCATATGCTTGAAGCTTTTGAATATGGAGCGCCACCACATGGTGGAATCGCTGCCGGGCTTGACCGGATTGCCACTATCTTTGCCGGAGAAGAAGTGATACGAGAAGTCATGGCTTTTCCAAAGACTGGTGACGCGCGCGACCCGATGATGGGAGCGCCATCAGCGGTATCCGAGCAACAATTAAAAGATGTTCATATTGAGTTATCAGAGGAAGCTAAAGGTAAGGCGCTGAAAACCGCCGACACACAAACAAATGACTAATATCAGACTAAATAAATATCTTTCAGAATCTGGCGTTTGTTCACGGCGCAAAGCCGACGAGTTAATTGCTGGTGGGGTAGTTTGTATTGATGGCAGGACGGCTAAAATCGGGAATTCAATAAATCCCAAAATTAATTTCGTGACAGTTGATGGGAAAGAAGTGAAGAGAAAAACTTCGAATCAATATTTTGCATTTTACAAGCCCAAAGGTATTATATCTTCACTTTCCGATGAGCAGGGCGAAGGAATTTCCAAATTTCTACCGAAGGATTCTAGGCTGTTTCCTGTTGGAAGACTTGACAAAGATTCTGAAGGCCTATTGATTTTAACTGATGATGGCGATTTTGCCAACGAGCTTAATCATCCGAGTAATATTAAAGAAAAAGTCTATCAATTGGAATTTGTCAGTAAACCAACAAGAGTCGGGAAAGAGGGAATTATCAGGACATTTAAATTTGGCGTCAAGTTTCATGGCGAAAATTATAAAGTTGATCGTGTAAAATTTGTCGCTAAAAATAAGCTTGAAGTTATAATTCATGAAGGCAAAAATCGTCAGCTTCGAGTAATTGCTGGAAAAATTGGTTTGGAGATTTCAAAATTGGTCAGATCAAAAGTTGGAAAATTGTATTTATCGAAACTTAAACTCCATCCGGGAGAGCTTAAAAAAATTTCCAAAAATGACGTCTTATGATCTTAAAACCATTAATAATTTTGTCACTGGTTTATAATTTGGTCGGTTTTTCTCTATCCTCCGGAAAGATTGATCAGAAAATCGCCAGTTTTTACAGCAATGAGAATGTTTCCTCCGCCAAAGCTGGAAATATGAGTCAGCAAATACCCGATATTTTACAATTGCCAGAAATTCGCTCTGGAGCGCCAGAAGCCTATATTAATACCAGAGAGTATATACTAGTTGATCTGGAAAGTGGTGAAATACTAAACCAAAAAGATCCTACAAAACGCGTACCGATAGCCTCGACGACGAAAATAATGTCAGCAATCGTTGCGCTTGAAAACTACAGCCTTAATGAAGTAGTGACTATTCCAGCCCCGGCCACAACCCAGGCCGGTGCCGACGCAAATTTAAGAGTCGGCGAAAAAATTTCAGTTTTAGAACTTCTTTATTGCATGCTGATTAAATCAGGCAATGATTCAGCCTACGCGCTTGCCTCGTATATGGACAAAAGTGAAAAGAGAGATATTGACACTTTTGTTAAGAAAATGAACCAGAAAGCCGAAGAATTAGGAATGGAGGATACAAACTACTTAGATCCGGCTGGTCTGGATGCCAGCGGCTACTCTTCAGCTAATGATTTGGCGATAATCACCCGTTATGCTCTTAAAAATTCGACTTTCAGAAAAATTGTAGCTACAACCGATTATGTTGCTACAAATATTGACAAGACGATTTATCACGTTCTAAAAAATTCTAATCGTTTAGTTGATGAGTATCAATATCCGGGCGCAATTGGGGTTAAAACCGGTTTTATGCCTGAAGCCAGTCACTGCCTGGTTGGCGCTGCGGAAAGAAACGGCCATGGATTAATTGTCGTTATTTTAGGAACATACCAAGATACCGCCTCTGCTTCGGCTGATGAAGCTCGCAAGTTGCTCGACTGGGGTTTTGATAACGTAATTTGGAAAGACTAATTAAATAGATCGTTTTCCTCTAGTGCTTTGGCGGCAGCAGCAATTTGCGCTTGCTGTTTGGAGTTTCCCTCACCATCGCCGACTTTTTTCTTACCTATATAGACGCCTACAATAAATTTTTTGTTGTGGTCTGGGCCGGTTTCTGATATCGTTTCGTAAGTAGGAGTGATAGAGAACTTTTCTTGAGCAATTTCCTGTAATTGACTTTTGGCATCAATATAATGCTGATTCTCTAATATTTCATCAAGTTTGTAGATAATATGCTCTTCGACGAACTTTTTTGCCTCGTTATAGCCTTGATCTATATAGATGGCACCGATTAATGCCTCTAAAGCATTCGCTAAAATTAAATCTCTGGCTTTCCCGCTATTTTTAGCCTCACCGCGACTGACGCAAATATATTCGTCCATGCCTATCCGACGGGCTTCAGCTGAGAGAGATTCACCTTTGACTAATGCGCTTCTCCATGAAGTCATTTCGCCCTCGGGACGATCATATTTAGCAAATAGATTTTCAGTTACAGCCAATTCCAAAACGGCATCACCCAAGAATTCAAGCCGTTCGTTTTGCTTAAGTCCAGCACTTCTGTGCTCGTTAAGATAGGAACGGTGAATAAAAACTTGACAAAGTAAATTCTTGTCAGAAAAATTCAACTTTAAATTTTTTGCAAAATCGTCAATTTTTTCCAGCATTTTCCACTTCCTGCCTGCCGGTAGGCACGGCCTTCTTTTCAATAATATCCTTATGATTGTCATAAACTGTTCCCAAAACTCCGTTAATGAATTTCGAAGAGTTATCATTGCCAAATTGTTTCGATAGCTCGACTGCTTCATTAATTGAAACTTTTGCCGGAACGTCATTTGAATAAAAAAGCTCAAAAATTGAAATTTCTAGAATTGATTTGTCGATACAGGAGATTTGCTCAATTGGCCATTCGGGAGCACAAACTTCAATTTCTTTTTCCAGCTCGTCTTTTTTTTCGCAAATTCCTTTGATCGTATTCTTGACGAACTCAATGTCTATGTCGTCCCTAAATTCAGCAATGCTTCGCTCAAGAATTTCCGAGATATTAGAATCAGGGCGAAAATTCCATTCATAAATTGCTTGCATAGTAACCATTCGGGAGAGATGTCGGTTCATATTTGTCCCTGCCTGCCGGCAGGCAGGCGCTCCAAAATATTTATTTACCTTCTTCTTTAACTTCTTCATGAACTTCAGGCTTCTTTTCAGTCTCCATCACCTTCTTACCGCGATATGTCCCGCAATTATAGCAAATCTGGTGTCTTGTCTTTGGCTCATGACACTTTTCACAGTAAATATAATTACTGGACGAAAGTTTAATTTGATGACGACGCTGTCTTGTCCGGCTTTTACTGCTTTTCTTTTTGGGCTCAGCCATAATAAAAGTTTAAAGCTTAAAACTCAAAGTGTAAATAATGGAATTTACTTTATCAGTATGACAAAAAATGACAAAAAATTCAAGCCTAAACCACAATGCTGACAATTTTGCCCTTTACATAAATGAATTTCTTGATGCCGGATTTAGGAATCCAGCCCTTGGTCTTTTCCGATGCAAGTGTAATTTCTTTAATTTTACTTTCAGACTCATCGGGTGAAACCTCAATTTGATCGCGGACTTTGCCATTAATTTGAATAGCGATGTTGATTTTTTCGCTAGCGATTATACTACTGTCGTAACTTGGCCATTTGGATGCCGTAATGTCTTTATTTACCAGAATTCCATACATTTCTGCGGATATATGCGGAGCAATCGGATATAGAAGCTGAATAATTTTTGTCATAGAATCTTTTGAAATCATTTTTTCTTTACTGACAAAATTTGCCATTTCCATCAATCCTGAAACGGCTGTATTAAAATGAAAAGAGTCAAAATCTTCGCTGATTTTTTTAATCGTTCGGTTAACAAAGCGTTTCAAATCGATAGTTTCATCATTGGATACAAAATCTAATAGTTGCCAAAAACGCTTAAGAAAACGATCAACGCCACCAATGCTTGATGAATTCCAGACAGCAGCTTCATTGTAGGGTCCAATAAACAAAATATAGGTACGCAATGTATCGGCACCATATTTTTCAACAATCGAATCAGGATTAATTACATTTCCGAATGATTTACTCATTTTCTGATGGTCAGCCCCCAAGATCATGCCATGTGAAATTCTTTTATTATATGGCTCCGCACCCTGAACCAGTTTTAAATCCGCTAAAAATTTATACCAAAAACGCGAGTAGAGAAGATGAAGAGTTGTGTGCTCCATTCCGCCGTTATAAACATCAACCGGCATCCAATAATCCATTTTTTCGCGAGATGCAAATTCCTGATCGTTTTTTGGATCAAGATACCGTAAAAAGTACCAACTGGATCCGGCCCAGTTCGGCATGGTATCAGTTTCACGTTTTGCCATGCCATCACATTTTGGACAAGTAGTATTAACCCAATCGATAATCTCGGCTAGTGGAGATTCTCCGGTATTTGTTGGATGATATTTCTCAACATCGGGCAATATTACAGGTAGTTGATCTTCCGGCACCGGTACAATTCCACATTTTTCACAATGAATGAGCGGGATCGGCTCGCCCCAATAATGCTGGCGGGAAAAAATCCAATCACGCAGTTTATAGTTGATAGTAAAATCGCCATGATCTGATTCTTTCAATTTTTCAGTAATTTGTTTCTTGGCTTCGCCGGATGATAAACCATCAAAACCATCAGAGTTCATCAAGACGCCATATTCGATTAAAGCACAATCCGGTTGACTTTTGATTTTCGATTTTTGATTTTCGATTAGAGAAATTACTTCTATAATTTCAATTCCATATTTTTTAGCAAAATCAAAATCTCTTTGATCGTGAGCCGGGACAGCCATCACTGCACCGGTGCCATAGTGGCCCAAAACGTAATCAGCGACCCAAACCGCAACTTCTTCCCCATTAATAGGATTAATTGCCTTAACTCCCTTTAGTTCTACACCGGTTTTCTCTTTTTGTAATTCAGTTCTCTCCAGGTCTGATTTGTTTTGCGATTTGATGATGTATTCTTCAACCTCTTTCAGGTTTGAGATATTAGATTTTAGTTTCGAGATTAGCTCATGTTCGGGCGCCAGAACTACCCAAGTACAACCAAATAATGTGTCAGCCCGAGTAGTGTAGACATCAATTTTTTCCCTTGAATCCTTTAAGTCAAAAATGATGTTTGAACCCTCAGAGCGCCCGATCCAGTTAATTTGGCTGGTTGCAACACTTTCGGGATAATCGACTGTTTTAAGGTCATCAATTAATCGATCGGCATAGGCAGTGATACGCAAAAGCCATTGTTTTTGCCTTCTTTTTTCGACCTGACTTTGGCATCTTTCGCAAAGTCCGGCTACAACTTCCTCATTCGCTAAACCAGTTTTACAAGACGGACACCAGTTTATTGGAATCTCATCTTGATAAGCAAGTCGGTGGGTGGTATTATTATCATCGGCAATTTTAATTAATTTGCCATTGACCATTCCGTGTTTATAAAACTGCAAAAATATCCACTGTGTCCAGCGATAATAACTTGAATCGGTCGTATTGATTTCTCTTGACCAATCAAAAGAAAAACCCATCTTTTGCATTTGCTGACGAAAGACAGCAACATTTCGTAGTGTTATTTGCTGTGGCTTTTTGCCTTCTTTTATCGCAGTATTTTCTGTCGGTAATCCGAATGCATCGTAACCAATCGGATAGAGAACGTTGTAGCCCTCAAGACGCTTCTTTCGCGAGTAGGCATCTAGAGCGGAGTATGAGCGAGTGTGACCGACATGTAATCCATCGCCTGATGGGTAAGGAAATTCAACCAGCGCGTAAAGTTTTTCCTTCGTGCTATCATCGATGGTTTCAAAAGTCTTTTGATCCAGCCAAATTTTCCGCCATTTTTCTTCAATTTTTTTAGGATCATATTCATTCATGACGCTACCAAGCCATTAAAAACTCTCTGCTTTATATATCAAATTTTAGCAAAATTTACCGGTTTTAACAAGCAAATAAATTTGTGTTATAATGATAGAGAAAGGAGCAAAATGAACTTAAATAGTTTTTTTCAAATTTCTGTCAGTATTTTTAGCATTGTAGGAACGGTTTTTATGATCGTGCTTCTTGTCTGGGCGATTATCATTCGAATTCAAATCGGTAAATTAATCAAGAAATTTGAAGATATTGCCGTGATGGCAAAAACTACAACTAATGAATTTAAGGAATTTATTGAGAGAACGATCGCTTCCTTGGAAAAATTTAAGCAGAGCATCCTAACTTTTGAATTTATTCGAAAAATGGCAACGGAAGTGATATCATTAATGAAGAATAACAAAAAAGGAGAGTAAATGGACAAAACAACAAAGAGGGTAATTATTGGGGCATCGGTTGGCGTTCTGGCAGGAGCGATAGCCGGAGTGCTTTTTGCGCCTAAGTCGGGAAAAGAAACCAGAAAAGATATCGCAAAATATCTTCATGAGATGAAAGAGAAGATTGCGGAAGAGCTGTCGAAGGCAGGCAAAATTACTAAAGAAAAATACGACGAGGTCGTTGAAAAAATTGTTAAAATTTATGAAGTTGAAAAGAAAATTACCCAAAAGGATTCCGCCGATATTAAAGACAAACTTCAGAAGAATTATCAAGAAGTCGCCAAAATCGCCTCCAAACCGGCAAAGAAATAATTTATGTTCAAATGAAAAACCGGCTCAAGTGCCGATTTTTCTATGTGAAAGACTAATTTTGGATGTGATTTACCTCCAAAACGATTGGGCGCGGTAACTCGAGCAGGAGCAGCTACGGCAGAGATTTCTAATATAATTATAATAATTCACGTCGTAGCCGCCATAGCTGTAACCGTTACGGACACAGCTGTCGGCGTAGCAATCATAGCAACCGACAGAGTAATATAGTTGCTTATATGTTGATGTAGATGGTTGTGTCGTTGTGCCGGATGTGCTACTGCCTGGCGTCGTGGTTGACTTTATTGGCGAGGACGAGGGGGGATATTTAAAAAATTTATTAATCTGGGGACTAAAACTATACCAGGCGACAATCAGCAGTAGTACAGCGATCATACCAGCGACAAAATCTACTAGCTGTCGCCATTTATTGTTTTTGAGAAATTTTGCCCGGACAATAGACAAAACCACAATTATAGCGATGAGAACAACAACCGCCGACAAACTATTGGCGAGATAATTCACGACATAAATCGCTTCCGGACGCAAGACACTAGAATAAAAATTACTAACTGCACTCCAAAGTTCCTTCATCTGCCTCCTCGCAATTATTTAGCCAATTATACCACCAATGATCAAATTCCCGAAATAACGTAGTTTGACCAATGTGGTGGGTTACTCTCAAATGAATAGTGCCCCCAATTGTTACTTTCTGCTTCACTGTAAATATCGATCTTGAGCGTATCGCCGGCGTTGAAAAAATTACCTAAATCCGCCATGGAATAACTATAAACTATTGAGTCTTTTCCGATACCACTGTTATAAGTGTGAGCCAGGCCGTTGCCGGTAGTAGCAAAGCTCCAATCATCCTCGGTCCCATAAGGGCCGGAGTTATTACAGACAGCATTAAACCAAGTATTATACCAGATTTGGCCGTTGGCGTGGTACTGGATATTAATTTGCATAAAGGCGGTTGTGCCGCCACAATTGTTGCTAGAGTTGGGGTCGACTTCGGTGCTGAATTTTAAATTATAGGTAACAGATTCGATAATATTATCATCAATTGTCTGGCGCGAAGACGGAATTGTTCCACCGAGAGTCCATTTGATATATAATCGTCCGCCACGAACCCCCGTATAGAGATTGTCGAGATCAATTGGCGGATAGTGATAGACGCCACCCGGTGGTCCACCACCCCCAGGCTCGGTAAAATCTCCAAGAGCGTCATCCTTGATTAATGCCAAGGCATTTACAATATCTTCAATTGAATCATTACTGTATCTGCCTTGAATACTGGAGTCTCTCGACGATCCACCTGAACCACCGGATGAACCTGACGCCGCTGACCCGGTCGAACTTGCAACTCCGGTTGATGAAGCCGCTTGACCGCTCTTGGCTTTAATTGCTTGTTTTTTTGCAGCGATAATTTGCGCCGATTTGCCCAACAGTGCCAAATACGGCTTGTTTAACTCCTTTTCGCCGTCAGACATCGGGGAGTCAGTGTGCTCCAAAGTTTTCAGACTCAATGATGTTTTATTTAGCTCCGCGACGTCAAACCCGCCCTTGGAGTGTTTAAATGATATTGAACTCTTAAAAGCATAGCCGTTTATCACTTCACTGTCCTTTGGAATATCAATTAAAAACTCCGTGCCGATTGCAATGACTTCTACGCCGTTTTTTGTGACAATATACTTCTGATTCTCCTTCTTCTCGACTGAGCTATAGGTTTTGCCGTAATTTTGTTCGATTGTGTCATTGGAGTTATCAGTGGTTTTAATTACAACTTCGCTTTCTTGATCGAGAACTACAACCTCAAGATCTAAGAGTAATACTATGTTAGAAGATTTTGCCGTGCGTATTGAATCTCCGACATAAAGCATCTGGTTAGCTGTCGTCGGTAGGAAATCATCAACACCGGCCGGCCGAATCTCAACTGTTCCCTCAAACGAAACTACCGACCCGGCTTTCTGTTTACTTTCATTTGCTACCGGCTGATTGTGATCGCTGCGATCATAAAACCAACGAAAGTAGATGAATAATCCGGCACCGACAACAACCACAAGAAGTGCTAAAAAATAGAATTTCTTGCGTTTTATGTATTCAATAAACATGGAGAATCGTTCATTCACTTCGCCTCCAAACCGGCAAAAAAATAGGTTAAACTGAAGAGATAAAAAACCCGACACAAAAAGTAGCCAGTTTTTTCTTGCGCTTTATCGTTTTTTTAAATCTCCTTCGTGGCCGTGGCCGAGCTTAACAGTTCTTTTTGCCTTGCTTCGGGAATCTTCTGCGATTGACTTGCCGATGTTAGTTATGTCGGTAAAACGACCGTTTTTGTCACGAACAGCGTAGTAATTCTTTTTGCCGATCTTAATTATGTCGCGCTTTGACATATTCCTTCCTTTTTTAATAATCCGCTTCAGCCCAGCAAAAACTTAAAAGCTTCGTAGACCAAAAATGCCGGCCAAAATATGGCTTTAAGGAAGCCAAGTACTCCAATCCAAAAAGTTGTGGCCGAACCAATGTAGTAAACAGCTGCACCAATGAATCCAAACCCATAAATTGCGCCACCGGAAGCATTGCCAGCAATTTTTCCTTTCATTTTTTCCTCCTAATAAAATATATAATTACTATTTTTCCTATCCTCGAAAAAATCTGAAATAATGTAGAAATTGTCCAGCAATTTGGCTAAATTCTTTTTCGGGTCGGAACATTTTTTACCTTTTAATTACCGAGTCACTATTTCTTTCTCCAAAACCAAATCATCGCTTCTTTGAAGAGAATTATCCACCAAAAGAGCCAAAAAACCCAAGAGAAAACCCACCATATCCAAATCCACCAGTTCCACCAATCGAGCCACCAGAACCAACAGGCGATGAGCCAAGGAATAAACCAAACTAACGGGATCCAAAACCACCACGGCCAAGGCCAGCCAAAGCCCCAAAAACCGTAACTTGTCCACTGCCAGCCAACAAAGATCCACAAAAGAATCCAGAGGATACCAACTCCAAGGCTGATCCGCCACCACCAAGCAGTCCAGTCGACAAGTTTTGGTTCGTTTGCTTGCTTAACCGACAGATCTTCCAAAGCTGTAACTTTTGTTTTGAGATTCTGCGTCTCCTGTTGGGTTTGCTCCAGAGACGCATTCGAAGCGGCAATCAAAGCATTTAGGTCATTTAATGTTTTTGCTTGATTTGTTGTTTGGGAAATTGATCTGGTATCGACGCTCGGTTGAGCCAAAACTCTCGACGCCGCAAAAAATAATGAGCCGGCCAAAACCAGTACTAGAAAAACATTACGCATTACAATCTCCTCTCTTTGTAAATCTAATTGACATTTTAAAATTACTTTAATTATACAGCCAGATGAGAAGTTAATCAATCCAGAAGAAAATTGACGTCCATACTATATAGTGTTATTGTAAATAAGATCTTGTACCTGAAAAAGGAGAAATAGCGATGAAGAAACTGGTTCTGTTTTTTTTAATCGCTGCCGTTTTACTTTTGGCAGCGGCGATCAGCCTGGCAGGAGAGTGGGTTCCCGTGAGTGTTCATAATCATTCCATTAATTCGGATGGAGGTGAAACGCCAGCGGAACTGGCGATCAGCGTAAGAGCAAAGCTCAGCCGACTGCGCCCTGACGGCAAGTGTGCGATGATCGTTACCGACCACTTTGATGGGGTTGCTAGAAACTTTGATGATTACCCCGACAGTATCACCCACACTAGCATATCAGGCATGTTTATCGCCATCGCCGGCCTAGAACTGGGTTCAAAGTGGCGGCCCGAGCCAAACACCGTCGCCTACAGTCACTTGCTGGCACTCGGGCTTTTGCCAGCTGATTATGCCAAGCTGGCGGAGTGCTATGACCGCAACACCGGCGAGGGCCTGCCGCTACTTGATCGTTTCGACACCCAACAGCAGCTGATCGACACCGTACTGTCACTCGGCATGTTGCCTGTTGCCGCCCACCCGACCCAGCTGGTATTTGGCGGACCGGTAGTTCGCCGCGACAACCGCTTCAATATGAATTCCGGTTTTTCCGGACTTCGAGGGGTCGAAATGTTCAACGTATTGGGACCAGGCCAAGATGAGGAGTGCGTCAACTTCTACTTACGCCTTGTGGCATCGGGACTGCCGGTATTTGTTACCGCCGGCTCCGACTACCACGGCTTACCGACATCCGCAGTCCCGGAAGCCGTCCTCGGATCACTCGATCGAGTGACATGGGTGTATGCCGATGACTTCAGTGAGAAATCGATAATTCGGGCGATCACGCAGGGCAAAACCTATGCTGCCTGCAATGGAGCGTTCTTCACCGCTTTCCTTAGCGACGAGGGACAGAACCCGGGATTGGGAGTCGTCGGGGTTGATCAGATGACACTCACCGCTCAAGCTTGGTTATATGGCAGTCAAGTGAAGCTGATTGTCTACCGCAACGGAACCGAAGTTTTCCGTCAGGAGTACAAGGGAAGCCAAAGCAAAAAAAACATCTATGCCCTAAATTGCGGAGATGATTTCCTAAATGGCTGGACCGACAACAATGTGACACCCGGCCAGCTATACTCCTACGTCATCCGGGTCGTGGCAACGACAAAATTCGGTGAACAGACACAGTTGATTACCTCGCCGATTTCTCTGCGCCTGCGGCCTAGGGGACAAACGGCAGCTTTCTTTGACGCTATCAAAACCAACAATCTGGCCGCGATGGAATCATCACTCGCTACTGATCCGTCACTTGTCAACGCCAGGGACTTCAGACAAAACTACGACTTTACGGTTCATATGAGCCGACCGCTTGCTCTTTCCGTTGCCTGCGCGCTTGCCAACAACGAGACTGTCCAATGCCTTCTTGATCACGGCGCGATAGCAGAGGAATATCTGACTGCCGGAGAGCCCGGACCTTTGATGGAGGTGGCTTGTATTGGAGATGTTGAAAAAGCTCGGACGCTCTTGGAACATGGGGCCGATATCAACGTCTGTACCGACGGCAACACTCCGCTTGTCTGGGCGATTGGAGGCAAGTTTACCGAGCTTGCCAAATTCCTGATTGAGCAGGGCGCTAACCTGGAGATGACCAATGACAGCGGCTGGCGACCGCTGAAGATCGCCAAAAAGAACAATATGACTGAAATTGTCGAACTGCTCTTGGCCAGAGGCGCTAAAGAGTAGAAAATACGTAATTCATAAACCGCGGGAAACCGCGGTTTATTTTACATAGGCCATGGGGACGGTTCTCTTTTAAGCTTGTTTTTAGGCTTTTCTGATGAAACCGCATCTTAATAAATTTGCAAAATAGTAGTACTTTATGATAAAGCCAAATTTCGTGTTCAAAAGAGAACTGTCCCCTTTCCTTAATTCCTTAATATATCGCCTGCATCCAAAGTGCCTAGCAAAATATTCTACCCATCGTGGCGTGCCACATCCAAGGTCTATTAAGGTTTGGCCTTTCAAATGTTTGCTCAATACCTGGCCAAGTTCAGTTAGATCATTTTCCACTATGGCTTCAGGTAAATCAGCATCATTGCTTGCGAGTTCTTGTTTTAGCGTCTCTTAAGTATAAACGTCTGGTATTGAAATAAAACTTGCTAGACCTGCATCAGGTATTTCCGCCGTAGGCAACAAGTTCTTGTATGCTTCGTGCGTCTGGTGACTAAAACTTTTTTGAGTGCTTCCATGACGACAATAGCTTCATTTTGTGGGCCGCTATCAATAAGCATAATTTCTCCTAAACTTGTCAATGAAACACCAGATATTAAGTTCTATTCATGGTGGT